>CAUZAW010000206.1:0-5966 GCA_963577735.1 Phycisphaerae bacterium
CGCCGAGGATGTAGATCAACACCACCGCAACGACCAGCCCAATCAGGTCAAGCCCGATCGCGTACCGCTTCCACCATTGCTCCAGTTCGACCTTGCGTTTGTAATCTAGAAACCATTGGGTCGAGTAAGCCTTGGCTTCCCAGGCCTTCTTAGCCTGTCCCGACAGCTCCGCAGACAATTCTTTGCGCTGCTGCTCGCTCAGCTTGTCGGGCAGTGACATCACTTCCGATGGCAACTCAGGCCACGGCGACGTTGCCAGAATCAATCGCTTCACACCTTTGTTGATCGGGCTTGCGATCTTGACCTGAACAAAGTTATAGGCCCAGATCAGGATCCCAATAGTCAACACACTGGGCAGAACGATCGCCAGGCCGCGCAGGAAGAATTTGCGAAAATTCGACCCTGCGGACTTCTTTTTAGCATCTGTCATCCGTCCCTGGACCTTTGCACCATCTCATCTAAGGCAAGGTGCCAGAAGTCACACCTGATCTCTGTACACACAACGGCGGTTCAACCTGTAGCATAGACACCGCCCCATACCCAGTCAAAGCACACTCAACGATCATCTGCCGCCACGACAGGCATCCGCTCGACCATCGGCACCACCAACGGTATCACCCCTTTTCGACCCGGAATCTTCTGCATCAACATGCCGCCAAACACGATCTCGCTCAATCCATCGGCCACAGCCACCGGATGCACAAGCGGTAGCAGCGACTGCTCCCCCGTCCATAAAATTGCGTCCAGAGACAATTCTTCAGAAGCGATTTCGGAAGCTTTGAGAAATTTCCCTTGAAAGCAATTTCGGAAGCAGGAGCAATTCCCAGACTGGGTGGGCCATGGCCGCAAGTGCTGCCAGCTTGGACCCGAAGCCGATTGCCAGATCATCGCTGGTCCAGATGGCCTTTGATGCTGGAACCGGGAACAGGCGGTAACCCCAGCAAGTACAATGCGAAGTTCGCAACGTCGCCGTTGCGGATCGGTTGCTTGGCGGCGGTTGGCAACGGCCGAGTGATACCCGGGTTGGCGTAGGACCCGGCCGCCACATCGTACAGGTCTGCGCCCGCCGGTATCCCCGGGCCCCACACATGGAACGAAATGGTGTAGTGCTCGGCGATCCCCGGTTCGCCGTGGCTCTGGCCAGTGCCGCCATGGTCACTGGTCACGATGATCGCGGTTCGGCCCTTGAGCGCTGGGTTGTGAGTCACCACCTCGAGCACCATGCCGATCTGTGTATCGGCACGCCGCACTGCATCCATGTAACCCGCCCCGCCCCAGCCCGAGACGTGACCCGCAGTGTCCGGATCCCGCAAGTGCAGGAAGCTCAGGTGTGGAGGCGTCCTGGCGAGGATCTCGACGAACGCACCGACGAGTTTCTGCGTGTCCTCATTGATGACGAACTGGTCGAGCTTGGCACGTCCATCGTTACGACCCGTGGCGTCCTGCGCCCCACTGTCCCCGTCGAGGCTGCGGGAGAAGAGCACGAACTTTGGCTTGCTGGCGAACATGCCGGTGACTAGGCCCCAGTCGTGTGCCACGTCAAAGAGGGTCGGAAGGTAGGTTAGCTCCGGGTTGCCGCCCCTGTGAAAAGTCTCCATCGGACCGGGCACAACATTGCTGGTATAGCCGTGGTTGGTGGCGGCGGCCATGCCCTCGACCGCCAGCGCCGGGCGGCCGGTGACCATGCTGATGTGGTTCGGCAACGTGACGGTGGTGCCGTGGTTAGTGCGTGCGTTGTGCGTCCACGCGCCCTCCTTCTGCAAACGGGCAAAGCTCGGCACCATCCCGGCCTTCAGCAGTTTCGCCAGAAAGCTGGAGCCGAGCCCGTCGACGCTGATCACGACCACATGCTGCACCGGCACACCGACGATGGGTGGGTTGGACTCGCCGCTGTGTACGACCGGCCGGGGATCTGGTTCTGCGCGAGGTACAGCGGACTGCCCCGACAGCGGGCTGCGGCAACCCACCGCCAGCAGTGTGACAAGCAACAGTAGTGGCACTGGCGGCTGCAGCATGCTTCTGTGGGGCATCATGCTCTGCTCTTTGTGCCATGTTCGACGCGATCCCGCTCAGCAGGGAAGAGAGCTGCACAAAGTCCTGCGTGTATCCTCGACCACGCCCCGATAGTAGCGGAGCGATCGCCGCCTGTCTGCCGGACTGCCGAGAAGTTCGTCCCCGCTTGAGCACCTGACGATGCACAAGCGGGGCCGTCTAAACTGATTGTCCCGAAAACAGATCGACCAACTCACACGAGGATAGCCTCTTTCAGCCCACACCAACTGGCTGGCCATCTGCCATAACGTGAAATTGCCGGTGATTGCTTTGGTTAATTGATTAAGGATCAGTTTCCAGCGTAAAATCCTCACGCTTGTTTCGATCCAGCTTTGGAAGGCAAACCATGAATCGCGACCAAATCACCAAAACAGTTACCGACGCCCTTGCTTCACAACCGGTGGCCGACCTGCACACCCATTGTTACACGCCGGCGTTCGGCGCTTCGCCCGACCCGGGGGGCTTGCTTTTGTGGGGCATTGACGAGTTAGTCACGTACCACTACTTGGTCGCTGAAGTTTATCGCGTCGTACCGGCGTCACAGCTTCCTTATGAGCAATATTGGCAGATGACAAAAACCACGCAAGCCGACCACATCTGGCAACATTTGTTCGTCGAGCGAACCCCTATCAGCGAAGCCTGTCGTGGCGTCCTGACCACGCTTGCAAAACTAGGGTTGGATCCCAACGAAAAATCTCTCGGTGCCTATCGCAAGTGGTTCGCCGCACAAGATCCCGATGCGTACATCGACAAGGTAATGCAAATAGCCAACGTCGATTCGATCACCATGACCAATGCGGTATTTGATGAAACGGAGCGCAACATGTGGCTTACCGACCCGTCGGTCGGCGACGACCCGCGTTTCGATGCGGTGTTGCGCATTGACCCGCTTCTGTGCGACTGGTCCACCGCATCCGGTCAATTGCGACAGTGGGGGTACGATGCAGCCGATGATTTTTCGGCCCACACGGCCAAGGAAACGCGTCGGTTTCTAAATGATTGGCTGGACCGCACCAAAGCCATATACGTAGCCACGAGCCTGCCCCCGGATTTTCACTTCCCCGACCCGGACAACGCCGCAGGCGATCAATTCCTCGAGCAGTGCCTCATGCCGGTCTGCGCCGACCGCGGCCTGCCTTGGGCAATGATGATAGGCTCACACCGGCAGGTCAACCCGCAACTACGCGATGGCGGCGACATGCTGTGCAAGGCCGACATTCAAAGCGTCGTCAACCTCTGCCAAGGCTTTAGCAACAATAAATTCCTAGTGACCATGCTCAGTCGCGAAAATCAGCACGAGCTTTGCGTCACCGCCCGCAAGTTCGGCAACCTGCTGATCTTCGGCTGCTGGTGGTTTCTCAATAACCCGTCGCTGGTTGAGGAAATCACCCGCATGCGCATCGAACTGCTCGGCACCAGTGTGGTCCCCCAGCATTCCGACGCCCGGATACTCGATCAACTGATCTACAAGTGGGAACACAGCCGTAAAATCATCGGCAAAGTCCTCGTTGACAAGTATTGCGACCTTGCCGATACCGGTTATCAACTGACGGCCGAACAGATCAAGAGCGATGCCGCACGCCTGCTGCACGACAACTTTCGTAATTTCCTCGCGGCTTGAGACTTTGCCGGATATTCTTGTGCGAGGCACCGCCCGGCCACGATCTTCTGCAATTTTGAACATATTGACATTTGCTTTGAGCGCGTTGACCCATCTATTTAGACAATCCTATACACACGATACCCACAGTAATGATTGCCGCCCCGGCAATGCGTAGCCGCTGTGCCGGCTCTTGGAATATGAATGCGGCAACCACCACGCCCACAACAATGCTGAACTGCCGTACAGCCAGCACGTAACTGGCATGTTCCGTTAACTGATACGCCCATTGCACCAGCGCGTACGTGATCCAGACCAGAAACCCTGCGGCAACCACCTCAAACCATTGGCGTCTTCCCAGCCGGGTCGTGCCCTGCCTGCTCACAAACATCGACACGATGGGCACGAGAACCAACCCCGCCGTGCCCACTACGAGCGCGCAATACCTCGCCGGACCGAACGGCCCTGGCAAAACCTCACGGATTATTTCCTGCGAAATCTTGTCGACGCTGGTGTACCCCGCGGTCGCAGCTGCGGTGACCAGGACCCAGAACATGGTTACGTTGCAATAGTTGCGGGGCCGCAGCGACCGCAGCGACTGCAGCGGCATGACCATGCAACCTACAACCGTTAAGGTAATGCCCAGCCAGCCCCATGCACTCGGGTCGCGACTTCGCCCGATATCAACCAACGCCACTGCCAGGATCGGTAATGCCCGTGCCAGCGGGTACACCACCGTAAAGTCGCCGCGTTCGTATCCTTTCATCAGGCCTAGCCAATACAGTACCTGGCATAAGCACGAAACTGCCGCCAACCGCCACAACCCTGGTGACAATATCGGCCAGATCAGTTCCAGGACCAGGGCCGGCGCAACCCCTAATCCACTGATGACCAGCAGCGTCCATAGTAGAAACCGTCCACCACTGCGCCGCGCGTAGGCCATCAGGTTCCACGAGGCGTGCGTCAGCGTCGAAATCAAAATCAGCGTAAGCGCAATTGGCGACATGCAGAAACCAATCTGACTTAGGGGCGGGCCGTCGGGTTTGGGTTAGATGCAGTAATATAGCTACTGGCCAGCAATAAAAGCGGTGTTGGGAAATTGCATCAGCAGTTCCGGGCCATTGTCCGTTACGTGGATCACGTCGCCATATGGAACGAACATGTTACCCGTGCCCGGCAATTCAAAGATTGAGTGAATCACCATGGTCATCCCCGCCACCAACCTTATCTTGTTGCTCTTGTTGACCGGCACTGGCTGCTCACTGTAGTCCATGCCAATGCCGTGACCGGCACGGTCCATCATGGGCAACCCCCCTTCGGACGCAGTTTGCCCGATCGCCTCAACCACCTCGCCGATGGTCGTACCCGGTTTCACCTTGGCCAACCCCCTATCCTGGGCACGTCGGGTCAAGTCAAACAGTGGCTTGGTTTCAGTAGGCATGCGGCCAAGCGCTCCGGCGCGGTGGCCGTGGCACCAATAGCCCTTGTAGACGATGTATGAGCAAGCCCCCATCAGGTCGCCATCCTGAAGCACACGATCGTGGGGCTTGATGTCCAACCGCACGTCGTTCCAGTCCGGCGGTGGCCCTGAAGCCATCCAGTACTTGGCATGGTCGGCCCCCAATCTGCGCGCCACTCGCTCCATCTCCGCCACCAGCTCGATTCCACGCATCCCGGGCCTAGCCATTTCAAGCATGGTTTCAAAACCCAGGTCGCTCAAGTGTGCAGCCTGGCGCAGCGCCTCTATTTCATCAGCGGTTTTGATCGAGCGAAGCTCGGCGACAATATCGTCTATCTCCCGGAACTGATTGCCCAGACCGTTACGAATCGCTTCGTAGCAGCGGATGGGCATGGCCTCGATGCCTACCACACCGACGGGCTTGCCTGCCAGGCCGTTCTCACCAAGTATTTCCAGCGTTTCTCCGGCAAATCCGCCAATTCCGCCACCTTCAACGTGAACCGATACGGCGTTGGGATCAACCGACGAAACGGTGCGGATGTCCTCAATTGGCGACACCTCCGCTGCCTGCTCAATCATGTAAGACAACCCCTCAAACAGCAACACAACCTTGCCATTGGCCGGCACGACCACCACGCTATTACCCAGCCGATCATGATTGGCCCAGCCAGAAAGATAGGACACGTGGCCCGTCTGCAACCACTTGTGTTCCATGGCTGGCGAAAAAGCCAGCAGGGCGCCTAAGTCATTTTTATTTAAAAACTCGCGAATGCGATCGTAGCGCAAATTGAATTCAGCAGAGCAAATCATAACAAACCACTCCCTCTTCTAAGAAAATCTGGCCACACGCCAGCA
>CAUZAW010000207.1:0-5952 GCA_963577735.1 Phycisphaerae bacterium
CAACGGCACGCAGAGGTGCCCCTGGACATACTGGGCGTTGATCATGCGAACCTGGCCCAACGCACCGGCCTCGATCATGGCCCGCGCCTGGCGCACCATTGGATAGCCGCTATAGTTGTAAGTCACGCAGCCGACCAGCCCCTTGTCGCGGACCCGGCGCACAAGTTCCACCGCATTGGGCAACGTGGTCGTTAGCGGCTTGTCACAAATGACATCCATGCCATGCTCCAGTGCTTGCTTGCACTGCACGTAATGGCTCGAATTGGGCGTCATGACAGCCAGCACATCGATCCCGTCATCACGAACAGACTCGGCCTGCAACATCTGGTCGAAGTCGCCGTAGGCTCGATCCTGAACGATCCCCAAGGCAGTACCGGCCGCTTGTGAACGCTGTGGGTTTGAACTGAGCGCCGAGGCAACGATCTCGTAGCGATCGTCCAGCCGAGCTGCTATTCGATGGACTTGCCCGACAAAAGAGCCGGGGCCGCCACCTACTAGGCCCAGCCGCAACCGTCGTCCGAGTTTGGCGATCACGGGATTAACGTTCATTTTGGCCTTGATCGAAATGTGCAACGCAATCAATAACGATTCGACGCAAACCGCCACGGACAGTTCCTGAGCATTCTACCGCAGAAGTATTTACTTGACATGACCAGCGATATTGACCGTGGCTTGGGAGGCTAGAGGATTGACCATTGAGAAGTACCATTCGGCGTATGGATCTTGACGTTTGGACAGACCGCCACAACTTCAAGCCAATCCGGCAAACATCGATTACAATAAATTACCGATGCGATTGGCCACTTCTCCAAATTCGTGGGGCGTCTGGTACGCCGATGATCCCGGCAATCTCCCATGGGATGCCTTTCTCGATGGTGTTGCGGCCATTGGCTTTGAACATATTGAAGCGGGTCCCTACGGCTACCTGCCCACCGACCCTACTCAGTTGAAGGAGCAACTCAATAACCGAAACATTTCACTTGTCACAGGACAAGTCCACGGCAATCTTCATGAAGCCGGTGACTGGCCCACCCTGGAAAAACAAACTCGAGAGGTGGGCGCCCTTGTCGCAGCCATGGGCGGCGAAAATCTGCTGCTGATTGGCGGTTCGTCGGTCAACCATGTGACCTTTAAACGTATCGCGCCAGCACAACTTACTGAAAAACAGTGGCGTATCATGGTTGACGCCATCGAACGGATTGGGCGTATCAGCCTTGATGACTACGGACTTCGTACAGTTTTTCACCCGACGATCCACGGCTTTTGCGATCCTAGGGCTGACCAAACCGAGCGGATGCTGGCAGAAACCAATCCCAATTACGTTTGGCTGTGCCTGGACACGGGACAGTTTTTCTACCGCAATGGTGATCCACTGCCGTGGCTCAGGGCACATGCCAACCGTATCCACCACATTCACTGCAAAGACATTGTCCCCGACATCCACGCCAAACTGGCTAAGCAGCACATCCCGTTTTCCCAGTGGTTTTGTCCCCTCGGCGAGGGGCAGGTAGATTTCCAAACCCTGCTGAACGCTTTAAATGAATTGAACTACGAGGGATTTCTGGTAATCGACGAAGACCAGTACGGTGCGCCACCCGAGCGTCTGCGTCAAGTCTCGCGCAGCAGTTTCGAACGACTGTCCGGTATGAGCCGGGCAGGGGTTCATGATGACCGCTAGCCCAAACATTTCATTGTTCAACCGATACGTGGATCTGGATCGGCAGGTAATGGCCGATACGTCTGCGATGTTCGACCAGCTCAATTCGGATCGGCCGATGTTCTGGTGCGACCAACTGAATGCATGGGTAATCAGTCGCTACGAGGATGTTGTCTTGGTTTCCAAAGACACCGCAAGGTTCGTCAACGGTCGCGTGGGCATGTACCGGCAATTGCTTGGCGACGATGTTTACAACCGGGTCCGCCCCATGATCGAGATGCTTTCAATGTTTCTGGGCATGGCCGACCCACCCCACCACACACGGCTGCGCGGCCTGGTCCGACTGGCTTTTACCCCCAGGATGATCGAGCGTATGCGGCCAGTGACACAGCGGATTGCCGACGACCTGCTGGACACGATCGAGGACCGCGGTGAAAAACAATTCGACTTTGTCGCCGATTTCACGGCCCCGCTGCCGGCTCGGGTAATCGTGGCCATGCTGGCCATGCCGGAAAAAGATCTAGCGATTTTCAAAAAATGGGCCAGTGACTTTTCCAACTTTGTTGGTGCCGCGGCCCCCACACCAGAGGCCGCGCTACAAGCCAAGCGTAGCCTGCTGGACGAGGCCGTGGCCTATTTCGCCGTGATGATCGAGCAGCGCCGCCGTCACCCCGGAGATGACCTGATCAGTGCCCTGGTCCAAGCACACGACGAGGGCGACAAGCTCAACGAGAAGGAAATCGTGGGGACCCTGTTATCGCTTTTAATCGGCGGCCACGAAACGACGCAGAACTTTATCAGCAACGCGCTGATCTGCCTGGACCGCCACCACGATCAGTTTGAGCAGATCAAAAGCGACCGATCGTTGCTCGACGGCGCCCTCGAGGAAGTACTCCGCTATGAATCGCCTCAATTTCGCCAGGTTCGGATAGCCGCCCAGGACGTAACGATGCACGGACAGACCATCAAACAGGGCCAATCCATCTTCGTCGCACTGGCCGTCGCCAACCGGGACCCGGCGGTGTTTGACCGTTGTCATGAATTCGATATTCGCAGAAGCCCCAACAAGCATGTGGCCTTCGGTATCGGCCCTCACTTTTGCATCGGTTCCCTGCTGACACGGATCGAGGCCCATGTAGCGATCACCGCCGTGATGGATAGACTGCCGGCAATTCAGGTTGTCGACCGACAGATTGATTGGCGGCCGCTGGTCAACATGCGTGGGCCCCTGTCCCTTCAGGTCAGCTACTAGAGCCGCAACCTCGCCGTGGTATCGGAAAAATAAACACTCATGAAATCACGGATCAAACATGCGTAGGATCAAGGTCCTCTACCTGCCCGCTCCGCCGGACATGGCCCCCTGCTGGGACCGTGACGTGATCGATGCCCTTCGGGACCGCCATGATGTTCATGTGTACGACCCGGCCCTTCCAATGCACCAGCAGTTTGAAGGTTGCCAAGTGGTCATTGAGCATGGATCGGTGGGTACCGCGGCAATGATCGAAGCCGCCGGCGATGCGAAGTTGTGGCAGGTGCATGGCACGGGTGTCGATCACCTGGACCTGGAAGTTTTCAACGCTCGCGGTCTGGCTGTGGCCAATTGCCCCGGCCAGCACAGCGCAGCGGCCCTAGCCGAATGCGCAATGATGTTCCTGCTCATGCTCGCAAGGTCGTACCAGAAATGCCGGACCGACTTTCATCGAAACTTCACCCGCGAGGCAGTCGCCATGGAACTATCAGGGCGCAATCTACTAATCATCGGCCTAGGAGCCAGCGGCCAGCAACTGGCAAGTCGCGCCAAGCCGTTTGGCCTGCGTATCGCGGCTGTAGACGTGCGGCCTTTCGATCAAACCCTCATGGATGACCTGGGCGTGGTAGAACTGGCCAAGCCCGATGGCCTCGATCGTCTGCTTGCCGATGCGGACTTTGTTTCTCTTCATCTTCACTTGAACAGTAAAACCCGCCACATTATCGATTCACGTCGGCTCGGGCTCATGAAGCGTACTGCCTGCCTGATCAATGTATCCCGCGGTGGCCTGGTCGATGAAGCCGCCCTGCACGAAAGGCTCAACGCCGGCAAATTGGGCGGTGCGGGACTAGATGTTTTTGAAACCGAACCCACCCGGACCGACCTGCCGGTGTATCAACTGGACAACGTTTTTACCTCCCCGCACCTGGCGGGCACTACGGATTTGGTCAGCCGGCGCCGTTCTGTGTTTTGCGGTCATAACGTCGACCGCATCGCGTCGGGGCTGGGTCCGGAAAATATTGTCAACGACCCGACGACCGGGATAAACTGTCGCCGGTGAGTGGTAATCAGCCAAGGCGAGAGAGGTTGTCAATGCACTTCTTCGACTGCAATGCTGCGTTCGGCCCGTACCGCACCCGGGTGTACCGATACGCCTTGACCGCGCAGCAACTGATCGACGAAATGGACTTTTGCGGCATTGACCGGACCATGGCATACCACACCTGCCAGCGTTACTACGACCCGCCCGATGGGAACCGCCTGCTATTAAGTGAAATCTCCGGCAACGATCGCCTGGTACCCACCTGGTCTATCCTGCCCACGCAGAGCGGCGAACAGCAGGCTACGCCTGATTTTCTCGTGATGATGCGTCGACACAACATCCGCATGCTGCGCATGTATCCGCAGAATCACTGTTACTTCATGGACGAGGAAACCTGGGCCGACCAGATGCAGGAGTACGAAGCCCGGCGCATCCCCATCTATATCCATGCCCGCCTGGGCGACATCCGCGACCTGCTGCGCTCGTTTCCCAACCTGGTGGTCATTACCGGCACGCAGGGCGCCAATCCGCTGGACCGTTACGCCTGGCCGATGATCGACCGCTACCCTAATTTGCATTTCGACACCAGCGCTTATTTGGTAGACGGTATTCTGGAGTCATTCGTGAAACGCTTCGGCACTGGCCGACTTCTGTTTGGAACCGGATACCCCGATCACGCGGTGGGCGGATCAATCCTGATGCTGCGACAAGCGGACCTGCCCGAGCCAGACAAGCAGGCGATCGCCGCGGAAAATCTCCAGCGGTTGCTTCAACAGGCGCAACTATCATGAACCAGTCACCGATCGTCCACGAGTACATGGAGCACGGCCGCAGCGAATCGTGCCCGATTTACGACATGCACGGACACATCGGGCCGTTCTACGGCGGCTATCTCCCAGCCTCCCAGATTGACTTCATGCGCCGGCAGATGAAGCGATGCGGCGTCAAGAAGATGTTGTGCTCACACCACATCGCCCTGAACTACGACATGGACCGCGGCAACCGGCAAATGCAGAAAATCCTGGACGACTATCCTGACGAATTTCTCGGCTACTGGCTGATCAACCCCAACCACCCTGACCTGATCGCCCGCGACCTCCGACAGTTTGACCAGACGCGCCATTTTGTTGGTCTGAAATTCTGGCCGGACTATCACTTGACACCGGTTGACAGCCCGCCCTATGCCGACGCCCTTCGCTACGGCAATGATCATCACCTGCTGGTCAAGGTTCATACCTTCGGCCACAGTCCTTTCAATAACCCCGACCAGTTCGGCTCCGTGGCCGCCCGTTACCCCAAGGCCACCTTTCTCATGGCCCACTGCGGCTACGGCCAATGGGAACAGTCCGCCAAACTCGCCAGCGAATTACCCAACGTCTACCTGGATATCACCAGCATTGTGGTCGCCATCGATTTCAAAGCGATGCCGATGGGCACCTTTATGACCACCGGCGCCGGGGCCGGGGCAGAGCAGGTCAACGGCGTGATTGAATATTTCTGCCAAACAGCCGGTTCGCAAAAGATCGTCTTCGGCAGCGACCTGCCTTGGTACAGTCAGCACTACCATGCTGGCGCCGTCCTGTTCGCCCGCATCAGTGATGACGACAGGCACAACATACTGCACCGCAATGCCAAACAACTCTTGAAAGAACACCTGGCCACGACACAGGCATGACCCGCGTCGTCGATCAGCACCACTGTTGCTGCCGGACATAGCCCCTGAGCTTTTGCATCTGCTGATCGGTCAGGCTGTGGTAGGGTTTGCGCCGCCACCGCTGGGCAATTCCAAAGATTTCAAACAGACCGTGGATGGCCGCGTCCCGTCCACCGGGGAAACCAGCCATGAAAGTTTCCAAAGCCATATCAATCTGCCGGTTCAAGGCCACCGCCTTGCTCATGTCGCCGGATTTAACCGCTTCCCAATACCGCCCGGTGACCGCGGGGGAAAAAGACATGAACTTGCACATGAAACCATCGCACCCGAATGGCAGCATGTTCAAATGA
>CAUZAW010000208.1:0-5907 GCA_963577735.1 Phycisphaerae bacterium
GAACAGGGACTTGCGTATTCGATTGAGCCGCAAGGTGTCAATGGCGAGCCTATGGTGGTCTGGGAATCCGATCCTGTAACGCTAACGGCTGATGAGGCGATGGCTCCGCTACAGGACAAGCCAGGGCCAGAGGCGGAAGAGTCCGAGGCCGCGGTTTCATGGCTACGCGCAGCACTGGCGTATGGTCCAAGACCGACCAAGGAGGTGGAAGAAGAAGCTGGAGAGATGCACGGCATTTCTAAACGGACTCTGCAACGAGCACGCAAGGCGCTCCACGTCAAAGCATTTCAGCCAAAGAAGCCTGGGCCTTGGCACCTTCGCCTTCCCTCCGTGGAAAAACAACTTGGCGGTGTGGAAGATTCTGGACCTATACCCAAAGAACTTGGCGGTCTTGGCGGTGTGGGCCTCATTGCCCATAAAGAGACTTTTGGCGGTGTACCACAGACCCCCTTAACCCCAGGCTGCCAAGATAGCCAAGTTATTGAGGACGGTGGTCAAGACAACGAATGGGGGGACGTGTGTTGAGTACAGCAACCAGTTCAGTGGAACACGTGCTTGGTGACCTCGTCCAGCGCGGTATCCAGCTTAAGGTAGCGGATGGCCGGCTGCGGTTTTGGCCGCGATCAGCGCTGACGTCGGAACAGATCTGGTCTTTGAAGCAACACAAATCCCAGCTAATTCAGATCCTTCAAGGCTCCAACAGATGGCGAGCAGCCCAGGTGATTCGGGCGGCCAGACGATCAGGTGATCGTGGTTATGCCATTACCCTGCGCGACGCTTGGCGTGAGCGGGTGGCAATATGTGTAATCAGTGGGAATTCACCATTACAAGAGGCATATCAAATTGCCATGGCAGAACTAGAATCTGTGACATATTCCCAAAACATGACACAGTGAACTGCTTGCCAATGCGCAAGTTTTACCATAGGATATCAGTATGGCGACCATGAGCGACACAGTGCGAAGAGCGATAAGACAATGCGGCTTGACGCAATACCAGATAGCGAAGCAGACGGATATTAGTGAGGGTGGGTTATCAAGATTTATGCGCGATCAGCGCGATTTAACGCTCGGCAAGCTGGAGCAGATTGCAGATGTGATCGGGGTACGGTTGGTCATTGATCCCAAGAAGCGTCGGCGGAAAGGCAGGTAGGTCATGACAAGCGTCTTCAAAAGAAACGGCAAGGGTAGTTACATCATCCAATACTACGACCATAATGGTCGTCGCCACGAGAAGTCGAGCAGGACGACGGATAAACGTACTGCCGAACGTATCGCGGGAAAGTTAGAAAGCAACGCAGCACTTCGACGGGAGGGAGTCATCGACGCACGCGCTGAGTCAATCGGCAAACGGGCACAACGGCCCATAGCTGAACACCTGCATGATTGGCGAGAATCTCTGCAAGCGAAAGGATGTAGTCCCAAGCGGGTAAAGTTGGCCTTCGGACGGGCATCTCGGATTGCAAGTGAATGTGCCTTCGCAACACTGGCCCAAGTCGATCCTGCGCCGGTCCATCGATTGGTCCGCGAAATGCAGGGTTCTGAAGCGGCACCACGCACCATCAATGCTCACCTACAGGCATTTAAGCAATTCATCCGCTGGGCAGTGGCTGAACGCCGACTGGCCGCCAATCCGTTACTAAGCGTCGGATCGGTGAAAGTGATTGGCCAAACGAGGGAGCGAAGACCCCTGTCGCCTGACGAGTTCGTCCAACTGATCGATGCCAGCCGGGGTGGGCCAATCCTCAAGCGCATGACTGGCCCAGATCGGGCAATGCTCTACCTAGTCGCCGTCGGATCGGGATTCCGCGCTAACGAGCTAGCGAGCCTAAACCCACGCAGTTTCGATCTAACGGGTGATCCCCCCACCATTACCGTACAGGCCGCCTACTCAAAACGGCGGCGTGACGATGTGCAACCCATCCGTCAGGACCTGGCCGACGCGTTGGAGCCTTGGCTCAAAGGCAAGAGTCCAGAGGACCCTGTGTTTAGCATGCCCTCCAAGCTACCCCCCATGCTGAGAGCCGATATGCGGCGGGCTAAGGCCTCGTGGATCAGGGGGACCAACGACCGAACGGAACGTTGCGACCGCCATAAATCAGATTTCCTGGCATATATCGACGGCTATGGGCGCGTCGTAGACTTTCACGCGTTACGTTCAACCTATATCACGATGCTTGTCAAAGGTGGAGCATCAGTCAAAGAAGCTCAACAGCTAGCACGCCATTCCGACCCCAAGTTGACAATGAACGTGTACACCAAACTTAGCGTCCATGATCTGGTCAGCGCTCTGGACGGACTGCCCGCAATGGGACCGACGACGGCGGCACCGCAATCGCTGCGAGCCACTGGTACATATGACTCATCGCCCACAAAATACCCCCAGCAGTCAGCACGCGAAACAGTGCAATCCGAAGCGACACGGCGCGATGCACATCACAGATCCGGTCATCAGGGCGAGAAGCGTAAGTCTTTGAAAATTGCAGAGAAGCGCGACGCAACGCGACACAACGCACCGCCAAGCGCCAAAGCCACCTCAGGGATTCGAACCCTGGACCTGCGCTTTACGAAAGCGCCGCCAGAAAACGTAAACAGTTTAAGTTCATATAGTTGCAAACTTGCCTCTGAAAACCCCAGCACTACCCCCAGCAGTCAGACGCAAAATAAGGGTGTTGATGTTCGCCTGCAACAGATAATCGATTCCTGGCCATCGCTTCCCGAAGCCGTTCGCGCAGGCATCGTGGTCATGGTCAAGGTGGTATCGAACAAATGAGACTTCTGCAGTGCAGCAGGATGCCCCTGTCCCCTTTTGGGTCCCATACCCGGATGGGGGTTAGTGGGTAAGGCCGCACACAAAATTCCAGTTATTTGTTTTCTGAAGGAACGGGACGAATCCTCACGCTGACTGAAAAAGAGGTGTGATTAGTCCTGCATCAGGCCCGCCGCCTGCGCCCAACCAGCAACACACTCATTGCAAGAAGTGATAGCGTTGCAGGTTCGGGAATGGGCGGATCAAAATCGCCAACGGTAACGTTGCTGTTGTTGATGTCGGTGTTGTTGTTGATGTCGATGGTGTTGGTGTTGTTGTTGATGTCGATGGTGTTGGTGTTGGTGTTGTTGTCGATGGTGTTGATGATGTCGGTATTGTTGATGAAAGAACCCACTGCCGTGCGCACAGGCACGGCGATCACCGCCAGCAATACCAAGGTTGTGATAGAAGATTTCAATGCGGACAGAATACTCATTCCTTTATCTCCACTACGTTTCACAAATGCGAAGAACACACGTTTAAGATGCGGAAGAGTATAGCAGAGGAGGCTGGCTAATTGAAGAGTTTTTTTGCGGATTAGCAGCCCTTAACGCTGTCTGCGTCCAACCACTAGCACGCTCATTGCAAGGAGGGATAGCGTTGTGGGTTCAGGTACCAAAGCAGACGCATTACCTGTTGATTGCGACGCGGTCCAGTTGGCACCGAGGATGCCAAGATCCGCCACGTCCACAAGGCCGTCAAAGTTCGCGTCACCGGGTGCTGCGGCAATCAGCATCAGGCCAATGTGATCTGCTCTTACTAAAAAAAGAGCCGGCCGTGGTGAAACGAAAGCGGCCGGTCGGTCCGTAGACCATGGCCTGCGCATTTTTCCGCTTGTTACGAAAAACTTTGCAGACCCCAGTCTGTAAGCAATTCGCAACCGAAGAACGGGTACTACCCGCCGGTTGTTGGTAGATTTGTCAGGCGTTGCTCGAACAGCTCGATCTTGTGCGGGCTCACCTCGTTGGTGCGAGTAACACCGTGTTCCCGGCACAATGCAAAGAAACGATCGATGCGCGGACGCAGGCGCTTGACCAGGGCCGGATCGACCGGGTCGCCCTCCTTGAGATACCAAATCGGTTCCAAGGTGGCGCGGTAGGCGGCCACGGCCATCTTGCCCACGCGCCGGCGTAGCGTGGGATCATTGCCGGCGAGGCGCATCGCTTCTTCGACTGCGGCGACGCCGGCGTCGATGTCGGTGGCGTCCAGACCGTAGTCGGCATACGTGCCCCCTAGGCAACGGCTGTGTTTGCCGCCGGCCGCCACGCGGGCGTGGAGACGATAGATCCACCGTTCGATCGGCGGCGCCGCCGGTCCGTAGTGCAGGCGGAGGAACTCCTTGATCAGTTGGTCGCCGCTACGCGAAGGATCCCAGAGCAGGTTGCTCAGGACGTAGTTGCGCAGGTCTTCCCACTCGTTGCCGTGGCTACTGCTGGTGGCCTGCATGAACATGCCCCTGGCCCCCAACGCCACCTGGAAACGGATGTTGCGATCGGCCAGCGTCAGGTTGGGCAGGGGGCGCTGGAAGCCCCTGTACTCGTCGCTGAGGTAGTAGTTCCAGACGAAGAGGTGGTTGGTGATCTCGGCCCACCGGCGCAACTGGCTGATGTGCCAGACGTTTTCCGGGCATGCCGGGTCGTCGAAGGCGTGGATGAAGCACGTGGAGATGCTGCACCACGTGATCTGGACATTGTCGCGGGGCCGCAAGGTCTTCGGCGGCGGCGCGGTGTCGGAATAGGCAATCGTGCTAACCAAGCGATCGGGATGGGAGCGGGCGACCACGTCCGCGATACGGTTCACGAAGGTCAGGACCATGCCCGCCTTCGTCCCTTCCGCCTCGTCGACGAGCAGGCACCGGTCGCACTGGCAGTGGGCGCCGCCGTCGTTCTGGGACACCGGGACGTTGAGTCGCCTGGGATTCGACGCCAGTGTCTCCAAGGCGTGCTCGGTAATGATCCGTTCCACGTCGGAGTGGGAAAGGCAGGGTTGCATGCCGTAGGGGTAGCTGCCCACCTTGAAGTCGAATCCTCCTTCCCCCGGCTTGACGGTTGCCAGGCGATGCCCGCGGAAGAGGCAGTAGTAGTCAGGGTGTTCTTCCGCGTACTGGCGGGGAGGCAACTGCCGGTTGAACGAGTGCTCAGTGCGGTACATCGGCGTCCGGCCGCCGAAGGGGCCGAGGCCCCGGCCCGAGAGATCGTTAACGGGCATCGTCGGCACCCGTGCCGCATTGAGGCGCAGCTGGGCACAGAAATCGGGCCGGGCATAGTTGGCTTCGTAGCTGACCCAGCGGAAGTCGAGGGGGGGCCGGTAGAAGCGGTCAACTGGACCTACCACGTGCCCGCGGTCGAGGCGCGGGACATGCGTGTGGTCCGCGGTGAGAAATCGTACGCCCAGGTAGTCCTCGAGGAAGGTGTAGACCCCGTAGAGCGTGCCCCGCACGGGCCCGCCGGCGATGGCGATATTGTCGTGTCGGATGATGATGCGAAGATCTTCGGGACCGAAATCGTCCACCGAGAAAGCAATTGGGCTCGTCTGCATGCTGCGGCCCGCCCCGATGAAGACGTGGCGGTCGGGCCCTTGGGCGTTGCGGACCAGCGGGAGCGTGACCCCGCTGGCCTCGGCGAAGAACCGCTGGAATTCTCGGGCGGCGTGGAACTCGCTTTCCGAGCAACGCTCGGCCACGACGATATCCCAGCCGTCCATGGCCGCTAGGTCAACGCCGGCCGGTTCGTTGCCGGACGCCGTTGGGCAACCCAGTGCCACAATAACGACCACCGCGGCGCAACGCATGGTCAGAATGATTCGACACCTATGGACGTGATCAAGGCACCACGAATGGACACGATCGAACATGAATAACTTCTCCTTATCGACGGTCATTGCCGATGACCTGAAATGCGAACAGTTTAGTGTAATTGCCCCCAGTCTATAAGCAATCCGCAACCCTTAGTTGCCCGTGGTGCAGCTGGCCCGGAGTGTAGATGCAAGTTCCGGTATTTGCAGGAAGATTCAGCTTCGTTCATGTCGTCAAACGAAAACGCGAATGGGCGATATAGGACTCGAACTATACCCATATTCCCCGAGGAATACGCGAATTCT
>CAUZAW010000209.1:0-5871 GCA_963577735.1 Phycisphaerae bacterium
CTCGATCACCGACTGCGTCTTGGTAATCGCGTCCTGGTTCTCCAGTGCCATTTGTTCGTCCATGTCCTTGACCGCATGGATAAACCCACCCTCCTTGCCGCTGCCGTAACCACCTTCACTGATGGTCCGTTCGGTCACAAGGTCCTTGAGCACCTGGTCCAGATCGTGGTCATTCGGATCGATCTGGATAGCGGTCCGGCAGTTTTCAATCGCCTTTTCATACGAGCCGACCCGCTTGTACAGTTCATACAGTTTCAAGAAGTCAGTTTTGTCTGGTTTTTTCGTGCTCTTGCACAGTTCCATCGCAACCTCACCCACCCAGTAGGCGATCTCGGCCAAATTTAACTGCTCATGCATTTCGTCAATCGCCACCGCCTGTTCCATGATATTTAGGGCATGGGTATAGTTCAGCGGATCCTTTGCCCAGCACATCGCCTCATGCAACATCAAGTTGATTGGGTTTTTGTCACCCGTCTTGATCTTCTTTTTACTGCGCGACACCGGCTTACCCCCGTTGACCTTGCGCCGCTTGGCGACCTCGTATAATTCCAGATAGCCCTTGAAATTGTCCGGATCGAAACGAAGGCCACTGATGTAGCACTCAATGGCGTAGTCGTATTGACGTGAGTCGGCGGAGGTCCGGGCGTGGTTGAAGAATTTCTCCGCCTTGGCCGGATCGGCCTGGAATGGCTTGTCGTCGTGATCAGTTTTATTGCCGTTGCCCCCACCGGCTCCCGACATGCCCTTTTTAAATTTAGAGAGAAAGTCCAATGCCAAGGCATGCTCCAGCAGCGACGTCTGCCAATCGTCACGCGAGGGGACGGTCGCGCCCTACACCGTAACGAATTATAGCCACTTGCCTGCTAACACACATAACAGCTTGCCGGACCATTGCTTGCCGTAGCCAACTGTCGTCGCGTTGCTCGAATGCTACCAGACCGTAAGATAACACAGCCTTACCATACTGATGACTCTAATTACCCACGCGAATCAGCCATGATCAGCATTGCCGTACACGGAGCCGCCGGACGCATGGGACTACGCTTGGTAGCGCTGACCTGCACCGATGGTGAGTTGGAACTGGCCGCGGCTATTGATCGGGCAGACCACGCCAGCCAAGGTCGGGATGCTGCGACTTTAGCGGGCATCGAGCCGACGGGCATCGTGATAAGCGATGCCCTGGATCACCGGGTCGACGTGGTGATCGACTTTACCACCCCCCAAGCAACCCGCCCGGTCATCGAAGCATCCATCCGCACCGGTTCTAATATGGTCATCGGCACCACCGGGCTAAGCGATGAAGACCAGGCCACCATCGACGAGGCGGCGAAAAAAATTGCCATCCTTCAGTCGCCCAACATGAGTCTAGGCGTTAACCTGCTGTTTTCCCTAGCCGGGCAAGTCGCCAAGCGACTGGGCGACGACTATGACATCGAGATCGTTGAGGCCCACCACCGCTTCAAAGTGGATGCCCCGTCAGGCACTGCCATGGGCATCGCCCGCGCCATCTGCCAGACTACCGGCAAAGATCTCGATGCCGCTGTCATCCACGGCCGATCCGGCCCGAACATACCCCGCCGACGCGGCGAAATCGCCGTCCATGCCCTGCGCAGCGGTGACGTCGTCGGCCGCCACACCGTCAGTTTCGGTACGCTAGGCGAGGAACTGCAACTCACTCATGTCGCCTCCACGCGCGATGTCTTCGCCCGCGGCGCCTTGGCCGCCGCCAAGTGGCTGGCCGGTAAATCACCCGGCCGCTATCACATGGCCGACGTACTCGAACTGGATGAAACCTAGACACCACTAGCCGCATGGCGTTAACGCAATGGTTTGCCTCTGCCTAGCCATGTCGTTGGTTTCGTTCGCCTGCTGCCTACCGCTTAGCTGGTGGTTGATAGGCTTTAGCCTCCGTCGTGGTCAACTTGATCAACCAGGTACTGAACAGCATAAAGCCCATCGCCGCGCCGTGGCCAACACCGGGGGAATCGCCATCTTCTGGGCTATCGTTGCGCCCATGGCGGTAGCGTTGGCCGGCGCCTGGTTGCTCGGCGGCGACACCTTGTCCAACTGGACATCGCCGCTGGCCGATCACATTGACGGGTTAAAAGCACGCACGCCTGCAGCACTGGCCTTGATTGGCGTTTTAGCTGTACTGCACGTGACGGGCTGGATCGACGACCGCCGGGGCCTCAGTGCCGCGGCAAAACTTCTTGTGCAGCTTATAGTTGCCCTTGTGCTCGCCGGGCCGCTGCAAATCCGCGCCATGCAGTTTCTTGAAAACTACGGCACGCTGGGTCTGGGCGCCAGCATCCTCATCAGCGTATTCTGGATCGTCGCCATCACCAACGCTATGAACATGATGGACAACATGGACGGCTTGGCTGGTGGCGTCGGCCTAATTATCACTGGGTTTTATCTGGCAGCCACGTTGATTGCTGGCCAGTGGTTCATCGCCGCACTATGTGCCTTGCTCGGCGGCGCCTTGGTCGGCTTCTTGGTTTTTAACCGACCACCTGCCCGGCTGTTTATGGGAGACAAAGGTTCGCTGGTAATCGGCATGCTGTTGGCGGTCATCAGCATCCGCACCACCTACTACGTCTCGCCGCAGGCAAATGGTATGACCCTGCCGGCAATCTCCACCAGTGCATCCTGGTACGCCACGCTCATGCCTCTGGTCATCGTGGCTGTGCCCTTGTATGACCTGGTCAGCGTCTGCCTGATTCGCCTGTCCCACGGACGCAGCCCCTTCGTTGCTGACCGCAATCATCTTTCACACCGCTTGGTGCGCCGCGGTATGTCCCAACCCGCAGCCGTCAGCCTGATCCTCCTTTTAACCATCATCACCGCCATGGGCGGTATCATGTTCGCCACATTGACCGCCTGGCAGGCCATCTTGGTAGCCACCCAGACCGCCTTGATCCTCACCGTGCTCGCTCTGCTGGAATTCACCGGCTGACCGCGTCGGACCTCGGCGGTGGTTCTTTATAGACCTGCCCTCTTTCGAACAGCTCCAACCGGGCGCCAATCTGCTTGGCCAAAACATCGTTGCCCGCTTCGCCAGCCATAACTAGGTGGTCCGAACACATGGCTGTCTCCACAGGCTAAGCAGCAAACCCCTTTTCGACATGTTCGTCGGTTAATGCACCCGCCCTGCAACAACACTGCAAGTCGATGTTTTTTTTAACTGTCTTGTAGCTTAGAGCATCGAGCCAACGAAGTCATCGTTACGCCAAATACCTGTTTCGCCGTGGCCGTCAGGGTAGATCATGGTGCCGATGCCGTGGCGTTTCCCCTGGTGCCATTCACCTTCATATTTCATGCCACCGGGCCAGAGTTGCGTACCTTGGCCGTACGGTTGGTCCTGCTGCCACTGTCCGCAATAGATCATGCCGTCGGCCCACTGCTGGGTGCCGTGACCATGGCGCTGGCCGTCACACCATTGACCGGTGTATTTCATGCCGGCGGGCCATAACTGGGTACCGGTGCCATGGCGTTGGCCTTCACACCATTGGCCGACGTATCGCTCGCCATTGGTCTTGGTCTGTGTACCGCGACCGTTGAATTGTCCATCACGCCACTGGCCAACATACTTCATGCCCTGTGGCCAAGTCTGCTTGCCTTGCCCACAGGGTTGGTCGCCACGCCAATGGCCGGTGTACTGGATGCCGCTAGGCCAAGTATGCGTACCCTGGCCACGGCGCCTGCCGTCATGCCACTGGCCTTCATAAATTTCACCGCTTGGCCAGGTTTGCACACCGGTCCCGCCAGGCCGGTCGCTGTGCCACTGGCCGGTGTATTCAATGCCGCTGACCCACTTCTGGGTACCTTGGCCGTGGCGCCTGCCGTCATGGAACCGACCGGTGTAAATTGCCCCGTCGGGCCAGACATAGGTTCCCTGGCCATGGCGTTTGCCATTTTGCCACTGGCCCTGATATTTGGCGTTGTCGGGTTTGATCTGTGTGCCCATGCCATGCGCCTTGCCGTTTTGCCATTGGCCGACATAACGCATACCGATTTTCCAAGCGTAGATACCGTGACCATGACGTACGCCTTCTCGCCATTGGCCGACATAGATTTCGCCGTTGTGTTTGGTCAGCGTCCCGTGGCCCTCTACTTTACCTGACTCCCAATGTCCCTCGTAACGTTGGGAGTCAGGCCTTATCTGCGCACCTTGGCCGTGGTGTCTACCAGCCTGCCACTGGCCGGTATAAGTCACCCCATGGGGGTCGGTACACACGCCAAAGCCGTCAGGCACATCGTTACGCAACGCACCTTCATAGTGGCTACCGCCGGAAAGCCGACCCTCGAACGCCACTGGTTCGGCTTCTTCTACCCACGGCTGATCAGCCAATATTTGTCTCCTCGTGGAGTCTTTCCAACGCACGCAGCAAACCTAAAGCTGTTCCTCGGATAGCTTCACCTTGCACACCTTGAGGATGCCTGGGCAACTCAAAAGGCGATCGATCAGGTCCTGCGGGGGCTCCTCATCTACACGCAAAAGCATCATGGCTGACGCGACTCGCCGGCTGATGGCCATATCCGCAATGTTGATGCCCGCCCTGCCAAATTCCATGCCCACCGTGCCGATGATGCCTGGCGTATCCTCGTTACGGATTAAAACCATATTGCCCGCAGGGATCATGTCCATGTGATAGCTGTTTATCTCCACCACGCGGGGGCGCATGTCAGTGTATACTCGCCCGACGATCCGATGGGTGCGGTCGGTACTGTTGACTTCCAATGCGATCTGCGGACCTGCCATCCGGTCTTCGTCGGCGATCACTGTTCGCAGGCTGATGCCACGATGCTCGGCCACGTGCCGAACGTTGACAACATTTAGGCTGGTATCCAGATGCGGTTGTAGCAGCCCGATCAAGGCCAGTCGCTCGATGGTATCAGACGCGGCCGCGAGATTTTCCCCGGCCACTTCAAGGGTCACCTGCGAAATGCCTTCGCTGATCATCGGGCTCAGCAACTGGGCCATGCGTTGGGCCACGTCCACGTAGCGGTTCTGAAGTGGGTCCAGATCCAGGCGTAGTCCCGACACGTTCACGGCGCCACGCACATCGTGGCCGCGCAGATAATCCAGCAGGGCCACGGCAGCGTCAGTGCTCACCGCCTCCTGCGCTTCGACGGTGCTGGCGCCCAAGTGCGGGGTAACCAAAACATTGCGGTGATGCCGTAGAGGATCATTGGTGTCAAGCGGCTCATTTTCAAACACATCCAGAGCCGCACCAGCGCACTGGTCTGAATCCAGAGCCGCCAGCAACGCCTTTTCATCGATGACGCCTCCACGCGAGGCATTGACCACGAGGATGCTTTTTTTACAGAGGCCAAATGCTGACTCGCCCATGAGCCCATGGGTCTGATCGTTATGGGGCACGTGAAAGGTGAGCATGTCCGCGTGGGGCAGCAACTCATTGAATTCACCGTACATTTTCACCTTGCCATCCAACGCAGTCTCGGCGTTGAAAAAAGGGTCATACGCCATCACGTGCATGTCGAACACCAAGGCCCGCATAGCCACCGCTTGTCCGATGCGGCCAAAGCCGATGATGCCCAGCGTTTTGCCCGCCAATTGCCGGCCCTGGAACATGTGGCGGTCCCAACCACCCTCAGTCATGTGTTTGTAGGCCTGGCCTATGTTGCGTGCCAAGGCCATGAGTAGGCCGAACGCGTGCTCGGCGGTGGTGATCGTGGACGCTTGGGCGGAGTTCATCACCAGCACGCCCGCAGCCGTTGCCGCCTCCAAGTCAATGTTGTCTACACCTACACCAGCGCGGGCAATGGCTTTGAGTTGACCCGTTTTCGAGAGTACGTCCGCCGTCACATGCACACCGCTGCGCAGGATAAGCCCGTCGTAGTTGCCGA
>CAUZAW010000210.1:0-5848 GCA_963577735.1 Phycisphaerae bacterium
TTAACGTCTGGCCACGCTTGACCTTCTGGGTGACGACCACTGCCAGAAGGCGGTGGGTCACGAACGGACGAATACGAAAAGTATCGGCCAACTGGCCATCACGATAACGTCCAATGGTGATTGTCAGCCTACCCAGTAATGAAGATGCACCGGCGGAAAACTCAAATCGCTGTTGCTCAACACTGGTCCGCAGCACCTTCGCATCCTCAGGTGTAAATCGAAACTGCAACTCGTCGCCAGGAATAGACGCATAACCGGCAAACCACTGCACAAACCGGTCGTGCAGCGTGGCCGGTGATTTGAAATCTATTTCGTCAATGGAATTAGCGACCAGTGGTGCAACCTGTCCTTGTTTGGATGGGACCATCAAAGGTCGTAGTTGGACAACCCGGCACTTGGAATAGCCGGACAACGAGATAATAGCCAGATTCAGGTTCCGCTCCCTCAACAGTCGACGCAGTGAATCCATCGTGACGATGACATGATCCGCGTTGGCGATGAACTGGGACACCACCATCTTGCCCAGCACCTCAGCCTGATCTCCGTTCAACTCGGCAACATCTGCGAGTAACACCTGCGAACCACTGCAACCCGCCTGATCGTGCAGGCGTATACTGGTCCCTGCCACGGGCGTCGTCCATGCCGCTAGGGTAATCACACCCACGAGTAGCGTGCTGCGCAGAAGTTGTGGACTTTTTAATACCATACGCTCAGTTGCAACCCGCTAGAAGGACCTCAGGTTGGCGATCACTTGCAACGCTTCGTCCGCTGCCTGAATCGACTGGCTGTTGAACTCGAAATTACGCTGCGTCTTGATCAGATTTACCAGTTCCGTCACCGGATCGACGTTCGAACTTTCCAGAAACTTGTGCCGTATCGCACCAAACGCGCCCTCCTGAGGCTGACCTTCGATCGGTGGACCCGACGCCGTGGTTTCGATGAAAACGTTGCCGCCGTGGGGCTTGAGCCCGGTAGGGTTGGTGAAAGTGGCCAGCGTGATCGCGCCTATTTCCTCGTGCTCGATGCCACCTTCAGGAATTCCCAGGATCGTGCCGTCACCTTGAATAATAATGCCCGTGACGTTGTCCGGTATCTGTACAGACGGCTCAAGCCGAGGTCCGCTTGTCGTGCCCAACACCAGATCTCCTTCACTGTTCTTGAAAAAATTGCCCGCCCGGGTATAGCCGTTCTGGTCGCCGAGGTTCACCTGAAAAAAACCTTCCCCGTCAATCATCATGCTGAAATCCTTGGCATCCTCCATCGCCGACCCCAAGGCCAGATCGAGTTGCGTGTTGCTGATCCGCGTGCCCAATCCCACAAAGAGTCCTGCCGGCCGCTGGTCTCCGTTGGCGTTTTCAACGCCAGGCTGTTCCTTTTGCTGGTACAGCAGGTCCTCGAAGTTTGAACGCAGGGCCTTGAAACCCACTGTATTTGTATTTGCAATGTTGTGGGCAATTACGTCAATGCCCGTAGACATTGCCGACAACCCCGTAGCAGCCGAGTGCAGCGCAACAATTGCCATGGTTTACTTCCTTATGCAACTACCCTGCCCAGCGTGTTGACCGCCTGATCCATGAGCCGGTCGTGATAACGGATCAGACTGGCGTTTGACGTGACCGACTTGGTCGCATCGATCATTTTCATTAGCGCCTTGATCGGATCGGTACCGCTGGCCTCGACGAAGCCACTCTTGACCGAGGGGTTTTCCAGCACACTGCGCAGATTGGCCGGGCCATCAATGGCGAACAGGTTCTGGCCACGCTTTTGCATCGCGTTGGTGTCGCTCATTTCAGCTACCTGAATGCGCCCTACGACCTCACCGGCTTGTCGTACTTGACCGCCTGGGTCGATCGCCACCGGCCCGGATTGCAACTGGATTGGTTCATCGTCAGGGCCTAGAACTAGGTGGCCGCCAGCCACCGTGACCAGAAATCCTTCAGTATTGCGGGAAAAACGGCCGTCTCGCGTCAAGTGGATGCCAACTTGGTCACTGCCGGGAGCGTCGGCCAATACCGCAAAGAACTGGTTTCTTTGCTCCAACGCGGCGTCAAGCGGGTTGCCCGTGTGTTCAAGATTGGCCGGCGAAAAGTCGATCGACTGCAGCCCGGCCAGCACCCCGCCACCTATACGATCCAAAAGGTCGTGGCTTGCATCAAAGCCTAACCCCTCCTCAACCGATTCCGGATCACGCTGGGAGATGATCGCAAATTCTGGCTTGAACCCAACCGTTTGGGCATTGGCCAGATTGTTGGCATAGACGTCCTGGCGATGCAAGTTAGTCAGTACGCCTGAAGCAGAAAGATACAAGCCGTAGTTCATCGGTTCGCCTCCGTATGAACCGAACCAAGACCCAGCGGTTCACCACGCTGCGCTTCTCTGGCCGGGCCATGAACTGCCGACCCAAGCAACTGTCCATTGATTGAAATAACACCCTCATCGCGATGCTTGTCCGTGATCTCGGCCGCAACTTCATATCGATGCGCCGCCGCCGCCAAGCGCGCCAATCGAATCAGCGTCTGGCCAAGATCGGCATCGCCCGACTGCTCGTGAAGTGTGAGCCAACTGTTTTTACCGCGCACGATTGACTGCCTTGTCTTGCTTGCGGCGTGAACGCAACGCCGGTTGGCCTTGCATCACGCAACTTCGATGCCAACTCCCTTGCGAACAAGGCCGCACGCAGACACGCCGCACAGGAATATCGATGCAAGCCTTTTGTTTTTATAACTTTATAAAATAAATGCCTTCCCCGTCTCGCCACAAGCGTAACACTCGATACCCTGCTGCGCATAATTCAATCAGCGCAATGTTTGCCACCACCTGCGCACAAGCTGCGCTGTTGGACACCGGTTACAAAATTATGTGCCGTCAACGCCTAAGACGTACCGGCCACGCTCAAACGTCGTGGTCAGTATCGCCTTGAGCGAATCGGTGGGCTTTCCCAATGACAGGCTGACTGCCGTGAGCAATTGGATCAGCGCGTGATAATCACTGAGGCTGATTACCTCAGCACCGATGCGACCGGACTTTTCGTCCATGTTGTGGTAGTTACCCAGCGGCAAGCAAACGCATGCCGCTGTATAACCAAACGCTTGAAAGGCTGTTGCTTCACAGGTGCCCCCTGGCATGAGTTTTCTCTGCCACTTGAAGTTGTGGTCCTTTTCGCACAAACCCTGAGCCACGCGCCCGATCCGGTAGGTTAGTTGCGGGTCGAAGGTGCTGGTCCTGTCACCTACACGCACGACAGGCCCTGCGCCAATGGGCGACTCGGCAAATGCCTTGGAACATTCCAACACGATTATCCGCGCACTTTCGGCCACCAGTCGTTTCGAACAAACACCTAAAGTGCCTACAAAACCGATTTCCTCCGCTCGCGTCAGAAGGACACGCACGTCCTGAGTAGACCGCGACAAAGAGTCAAATGCCGACACCGCAGTTGCTACACCGGCAAGGTTATCGCAGGCCGGCGCCTTAAGGCGACTACCCACGACACGCGGTTCACCGGTCGACCAGGTCAACACGTCGTCGACCTGGGCCGTAATATTTTCCGCAAACGTTACTTCAACTTTTTTTTGTGTTCCGGCAGGCCTTGTCCGCACCGTACCCCGCTGCGCAGACATATCGCCATGATACAACAGTACTTTACTACCACGGAAATAGGAACCCGCCACCCCCCCGCGAAAGACCGCCAACAACCGCCGTGGCCCGATGATCTTATCAACGACAAACGAGGGGTGATCCATGTGAGCGACAAAATAGATCGGCCATGCCGACCTCGCACCACGTCGCCGCAGTTCCAGGTTGCCGAACCGGTCAACTCGCAAATTCACCTGACGCCGACGCGCTGCCCAGCGTCGAACCCAACCAATCACCCGATCCTCACAACCCGCAGCTGTGGGCAATCCAGTTAATTGCAATAACCAGTCCTGATGCTTCATGCGATTTACCTCGAATGGTTTCAAGTAACATGGTAACGTGATCACTCTCAGACACGGAAGTGTTCGGCATGGCTGATCAGCGATACGCCGTGGAAATCAAAGACCTGCACGTGAGCCGCGGTGCTACGGCTATCCTGCAAGGCGTTAACTGCACCCTCACGGGGGGCAAGTGCACCGCATTGCTTGGCCCCAACGGCTCGGGGAAGACCACGCTCACCCGTGTAATCACCGGGCACATGATGTTGACCCGCGGTCATGTACAAGTGCTGGGGGAAAAGATCGGCAGGACCGACATTCGCGCCCTTCGCCGCCGTATTGGCATCGTCAATCCAACGGTAGACGGCAACGCAGTACACACCAGTGGCAGCGTGGTGGATGCCGATTTGTCGACTCGTGATGCCATCGTGACCGGCTTCTTCGCCACGGTCGGTCTTTACGATACTCCCAGCGATGAGCAGCGTCACCGCGCCGACGAACTGCTCGATGAAGTGGGCCTTGCCGATCGCTCCAACCTGCGATTTGGATTGCTGTCCACCGGCGAACAGCGGCGATGCCTTATCGCCCGCGCCTTGGTGCATATGCCCAGTCTGCTGATCCTCGATGAGCCGACAGCAGGCCTGGACCTGTCGGGCCGTGAACGTGTGCTGGCCACCATCGAGTCCATCCTAGCCGCGCCAGATCCACCGACGGTGCTGATGATCACACATCACGTGGAAGAACTTTCGCCGAGTACGCACCACGTGATCCTGCTAAAGGACGGCCGAATCTCAGCCGCCGGCCCGCCACAAAAGATCATCACGCCCGAATCGCTGACCGAAACCTTCGGCTGCAAGGTTTTCGTCAAGCGTCAAAACGGGCGATTCTGGCTCGAAGTACTGCCCGAGGCGTGGCTGGAATTAACCACCAAGGCGGCCGCGCCAAGCAAGTGAACCGGTTGGCGGAAGTGTACGGTAGCACGGTTATCCCCTGCAAGCTGCTCATCCTCAACGATGCATACCTCGCTTGGTACCATTGCGTTTCTGCGCCCTGCGCAGGATAATCTCCGCCATGAGCAAAACAAACCCACCCATAGTAGGCATAGTCATGGGTAGCGCCAGCGATGCCCCCACAATGCGCAAAACATGCGAACTGCTGGACGAACTGGACATCAGCTACGAAGTGAAAATCTGCTCAGCCCACCGTACGCCGCAGCGGGCCCACGATTTTGCGACGACCGCGCAACAACGCGGCCTGAAAGTGATCATCGCCGCCGCAGGCATGAGCGCGCACCTTGCAGGGGTCATGGCTGCCCTGACACCGCTGCCCGTGCTGGGCGTACCCATGGAGGGCAAACTTGCCGGCGGGCTTGATGCTCTGCTGTCTACCGTCAACATGCCACGAGGCGTACCCGTGGGCACCATGTCCATGGGTGGCCATGGCGCGTCCAATGCAGCATTGTTTGCCGCTGCCATTCTTGCCCTGTCCGACCAGGCATTGGCCAATCGCCTTGCGGACTATCGCTGCCGTCAAACCGAAGCCGTGCCTGAAAAAATACCCGAAGAATAATTGCCTGGCAGGGCCTTTCATCACAAAGGTTATACGGCAACTTTTCTCAACCCAATATCCGATCCAGGCGAGATAGCCATCCATGGTCTGCAAAACCAATCAAACCTGTTACACCGACGACTGGCACCGCACCGAGCCGGACCTGGTGCTTTATTTACCGCCGCGCCCGGCGCTACCGACCGGTGACAACGAGCAGATCATTGTTAATTTCATGCCCAAAAGCGGTGACATGCTGGGTCCGGGCAACGACGGCGGCGAGGTCGGGCGAATCTGGCTGGCAATGTACGGTTGCTTCACCCAGCGAAACGGCAAGCGCATCTTCTGGTACCCGGATCGCAAACATTTCCTGCTAGGCCGGTACATCACCG
>CAUZAW010000211.1:0-5839 GCA_963577735.1 Phycisphaerae bacterium
AAGACATGGTCGGCAAACTGGAAGTCTTGATTGAAGCTGACGATCAAAGGCCTGATATTCCACCTAGCCCACACAACTTGGGGGCAACGTCATGACGCCGACATTGCTCGCTGCCATCGAGTGGGATTGGAACCTCGATGGTTGGATCGTTATCACCGCCATCCTCAGTGCTGCAACCTGTGCTCTGCTGGGCAATTTTCTTGTCCTACGACGGATGAGCATGATGGGTGACGCCATCAGCCATGCGGTCCTACCCGGCCTAGCGATTGCCTTTTTAATTTTTGAAAGCCGCGGCAGCATGGTCATGTTTATAGGCGCAGTGATTGCCGGCGTAATGACCGCACTGTTCACGCAGTGGATATCCAACCTTGGCAAGGTCGACCAGGGTGCATCGATGGGCGTCGTGTTCACCTCGTTATTTGCTGTCGGATTGATCCTAATTGTCCGCGCTCTGGATCATGTGGACCTCGACCCAAGCTGCGTGCTGTACGGTGCTATCGAGGCGGTGCCCATGCAGAAAATACACGTGTGGGGGTTAAACGTCCCCCGTGCGGTCACCGTACTGGCGCCCATGTTTCTGATAAATGCGATGTTCGTACTTATTTTCTACAAGGAACTGAAAATCAGTTCCTTTGATCCGGCCCTGGCCACGACACTAGGCATCAATGCCACGCTCATGCACTACCTGCTGATGACCCTCGTGGCGGCGACAACCGTGGCCTGCTTTGAAAGCGTCGGTAGCATTTTGGTAATCGCCATGTTGATCGTCCCAGCAGCGACTGCGCATCTACTGACTGATCGACTGCACACCATGATTCTAACCAGCATGGTCGTTGCCATACTCGCGGCAGTTGGTGGACATGTCAGCGCCATTACCGTACCCACTTGGTTCGGATTCAGCGACACGAGCACGGCAGGCATGATGGCCGTCGTAGCCGGCACTATTTTCGCACTCACCATGTTCCTTGCCCCCCAACATGGGGTAATCAGCAGGATCGTACACCGTGCCATGCTGCGGATGCGTATTATGCGTGAAGACGTACTCGGCTTGCTGTTTCGAATCGAGGAATGGACCGGTTCCCAACAGCATGACGCAAACCTGGCACTGGTCAGCAATGTAGTGGGCATAGGGCCCGTCTTAACCCAATTTATTCTGCGTAGCTTAGCCTATGAAGGCAAAATTATGCGACTGGACAATACTGTATGCCTAACCGACCGTGGTCGTGCCGAAGGGACCAACCTTGTGCGTTCACACCGCCTTTGGGAAAGCTACCTGCACAAACACCTGCGCCTAGCACCTGACCATGCACATTCCACGGCCGAACAACTTGAGCACATCACCGACTCACCCATGCAGCAGAAACTGGCGCAAACAACCAATCAACCAAAGATCGATCCGCAAGGCAAGCGGATTCCTTGACCACTTGGACAACCAGAACGGGTAACACCCCTGAAACTACAAAGCCGAGTCGGTCGACTGCAATTGGACAGGCGTACTTGCACCGATCAGTTCTAGCATCCGGTCCAGCGCAACGATAGCCCAATTTTGCACTTGCGGGTGCACCACGACCTGATTGACTATTTTGCCCAGCACCAGATTGTCCATCGTCCACAGCAGATGTGGCATGTCGATGCGATACATGGTCGTACACAGGCACTGACATTCGCTGAGGATACGCACGGTCACGTTTCGCTTCGCAGCTTCCTGCGCCAAGCGATTGACCATGTGCACCTCCGTACCCACGGCCCAGCGTGTACCGGCCTGGGCTGATTCGATCGCGCTTTTGATCCCTTCAGTCGAACCGGCCATGTCCGCCTTTTGTACAACTTCATGCACGCATTCCGGGTGAACGATCACGTTCACATCCGGCCAAAGGGCGCGGATCTGGTCCACGTGCTCGGCGCGGAACAGCTTGTGTACCGAGCAATGGCCTTTCCAGAGAATAAATGTCGATCGTTTAACCTGGTCCTCGTCACAGCCTCCCAGACCGTCACTGTCATGGGGGTCCCACACGCACATGTCAGCGATCGTGTCGTAACCCATAGCCGCGGCGGTGTTGCGGCCTAAATGCTCATCCGGCAAAAATAAAATCTTGATAGATTCATCATCGCCTTTTGGTTCAGTGCCGCCGGCCAAGGCCCATTCGAAGACACGCTGGCAATTGCTGCTGGTACACACCGCCCCACCGTACTCACCGCAGAAGGCCTTGATCGCGGCGCTCGAGTTCATGTAGCAGAGCGGAACGATGCGGCTGCCTTCAAGCAACGGCTTGACCTGCTCCCAAGCGTCAACAGTTTGATCATAGTCGGCCATATCCGCCATGGAGCAACCGGCCGACAGATCGGGCAGAATGACCGCCACATCGTCTGGCGTAAGAAGGTCGGCGCTCTCGGCCATGAAATGTACCCCGCAAAAGATCACATACTTGGCCCCGACACGCTGGACCTGCTCGGCCGCCAGCTGGCTGAGCTTGAAGCTGTCACCGGTAAAGTCAGCAAACCTGATCACCTCATCCTGCTGGTAATGGTGGCCCAGGATAACCAGGTCGTCACCGAGTTGCCCCCGCCGTGCCGTAATGGCCTCGACGAGTTGCTCGTCGCCCATCTGCGTGTATTTATCCGGCAATGACGGCTGCCACAGCATGAATCGCGCCTTTCTTTAACTATTTAATTATAGGCGACACCCGTGGGTCATGGGCAGGCCCCAGGCGACAAATCCGCAGACAAAAGCCAACACAGCCTCAATATGGCTGCGGGTATGTATGCCCCAAGCGAAATCGGCAGTCACCGAACAGGCCCAATGCTCGACTGGGCAATGCAAACCCACCATGGGTGATAACGGTGGCAAAGCAGCGTAAACTGATGACCATGTACATTCTCAAGGTTCGGGATCTGGTCAAGCGTTATTCAGGCCGTACGGTCGTGGATCACGTTTCATTCGACGTTGCCGAGGGCGAAATAGTCGGCCTGCTGGGCCGCAATGGGGCGGGCAAGACCACTAGCTTTCGCATCACCATCGGCATGATCACGCCGGAGAACGGTCAAGTGATCTTCAACGGCGACAACGTGACCCGCTTGCCCATCTACCAGCGGGCCCAGCGGGGTATGGGTTATCTTTCGCAAGAACCCAGCGTGTTCCAGCGCTTGACCGTCGAGCAGAACCTGCTGGCCATCCTCGAAACGCGCAACCTGACCCGCGCCCAGCAGCGTAACCGCGCCAAAGACCTGATGGAACAGTTCAGCCTGACCGCCAACTGCCATCAGCAGGCCCGCACACTTTCCGGAGGTGAGCGGCGCAAACTGGAAATCGCCCGCGCCCTGATCACCGAACCCAGACTCATCCTGCTTGATGAGCCATTCAACGGGGTCGATCCCGTTGCCGTCGAAGAATTACAAAATGAAATACGAAGGCTACGCAGGAACCACCCGGTGGCCATGCTGGTGACTGATCACAATGTGCAACGCACGCTGGAGATTGTCGATCGCGGCTACATCATCTCCGAAGGCAAAGTATTTTTCGATGGCACCCCCAGGCAGATCATCAACGACCAACAGGTGAGAAAACTCTACCTCGGATCCACGTTTAAAGGTGATGAGTTCGGCAAGTGAACTGGTGCAATCGCCTGCGGGATATCCGTTACCTACGCTGGCGGCAGGCTGATGAGCTGAAGCAATCAGGACAGCAAAAACATTAGAAAAAGCTGAAAATGACGCAGGTAATCCGAAAACGCAGGACAGGATCGATCCCCCATGAGCTGACGGACGCATCACGCGGGGATCGTTTGCACAAGGTGATGGCCGGAGCCGGCGTGGCCTCGCGGCGCGACTGCGAAAAGCTGATCGCTGACGGGCGTGTCCGTGTCAACGGACAACTCGTCACCGCCGGCCCCGCGTGGGTCGATCAGGCCCGTGACCGCATCGAAGTGGACGGCAAACCGCTGCGCCGACTCAAAGCATCCAACATCAGTAACGACTTTGTTTACCTCCTCCTGCACAAGCCCAAGAATGTGATCTGCACCACACGTGATCCACAGGGACGAGTTACAGTGCTCGACTTGGTTGAACTGCCGCCTCGCACCGCGACGCGTATCTTTCCCGTCGGCCGTCTCGACGCTGACTCCACCGGTCTATTATTGCTGACCAATGACGGTGAACTGGCCAACCGGCTGACCCATCCGCGCTATGGCGTGGCCAAGCAGTACCAAGTCACCATACGGGGCATATTGAGCAACAAGGACGTCGACAAACTCAAACGCGGCCTGTATCTGGCCCCGCCTAAAGCAAACGCGCAATCCAGCGGACAGCGAAGTTCCATGACAGACATCGTCATCACCAGCCGTCATCGTGATCGGAACCAGGGCGATCGCACCAGATTGCTGGTCACGCTCCAGGAAGGACGCAACCGGGAAATCCGGCGCATGCTGGTGCGCCTGGGGTTTGCAGTTCGTCGACTGCACCGTGTGGCCATCGGGCCAGTCACGCTCAAAGGCATGGCATCCGGCCAATGGCGCATGCTTCGAGGCCCGGAAATTGGCCGGCTTCGAAAGGTCGCGGGCTTGACTTCCTAAATGCCTAGGAACGGGCACCTGCCCGCAATCGCCATTTACACAACTAACTATTGACCTCTAATTGAGAACGAGTATCATTTGCGTGTAGGCGTAGCCAATTACAATGGCTCTAAATGGTTGAAAACTGATGCGCTTGTCTATTGCTCTTAATGTGACTGTCGCTCTAGGCATCCTTCTTTTGAGCGTTGGCTTCCTGTCGGCAGATACAGCCAAACAGCGGCATGACAAGGGCAGGTTCAGTATTGAATCAGATCAATTGATGCTCTATTGCGGCAGAGGCAAGAGCTTGGTAAGCCCGCTGATCAAGCTGTTTGAGAAACAGACGGGCATCAAGGTGAAAGCGAACTATGCCAAGACGGCACAGTTGGCGATGGTGCTCCAGGAAGAGGCTGGCAGGGGCCGGGCCGACCTGTTCTGGGCACAGGATGCCGGTGCCTTAAGCGCGGCAGCCAAAGCGAAACTGCTTCGTCGTTTGCCCGAAAAAATTACCGCTCGCCTAGCGCCGGCCTACCGCAATCGTTCACCCTACTGGGTCGCCACAAGCGGCCGGGCGCGGATTCTGGCTTACGCACGCTCACGCGTTGATGATACGCAGTTGCCCACCAGCGTTTTCGATCTTGTAGAAGAGAAGTGGAAAAATCGCGTCGGTTGGGCACCAACCAATGCGTCCTTTCTCTCATTTGTGACCGCCATGCGCAAAATGCACGGCAAGGGCAAGACCCTTTCCTGGTTGGCCGCTATGAAAGACAACGGCGCCAAGCGTTACGCCAAGAATACACCGATCATCAAAGCCCTGGCCGATGGCGAAATCGACCTAGGGCTGGCCAACCACTATTACCTGCTGCGCTTTCTCAAATCGGACAAGAACTTTCCCGTCGGACAGATATTTTTCAAGCCTGGTGACATCGGCAACCTGGTTAACGTCGCCGGCATAGGCATCGTGCGTAGTGGTGACAATCCCCTGGCGGCACAAAGGTTCGTCGAGTTTCTTCTTTCACTCCAAGCCCAACAGTATTTCACGTCATCGGTCTTCGAGTACCCGGTCACCGAGGGAGTTATTCTTAATAAACACCTGGCCAATGCAGGTGAACTTGCCCAGATCTTGCCCCGTGTCAATCTGGATGATCTCGACGACCTCAAAGGCACGCTATCTCTGTTGAAGAAGGTGGGGTTGCGATAGCCGCGTCCATCGTGCAACGACGGGCACCATGGTATTTGCTGTTGCCGACTATCGGTGTGGCGGCAGCGGTAGCTGTGCCCATCGTCTACCT
>CAUZAW010000212.1:0-5810 GCA_963577735.1 Phycisphaerae bacterium
ACCGCCCGATGATGGGTCGGTGCTGCCCTTTGACCTACGTGATCCGTGGAGCGGTGATGCCAACGACCTGGCAGATGACTATGGTTTTGTCGGTATCGATGGTCCGGGCAGCATAACCGTTGGGTTCGATGTTCCGATCGTCAATATCAGCGGTTTTGACTTTGCGGTCTTTGAAAACGGATTCGGTCATGCTTTCGCCAGCGAAGTCACGCACCAGGATTATATTTTTGCTGAGTTGGGCCACGTGGAAGTATCCTCCGACGGCGTGAATTTTGTCCGGTTCCCTTCCGTGTCCACGCACGTGGAGACTGATCTGGATACGGAATACGGGCGGGAGTTTGCCGCTCTTGACCCGACCAATGTCCTACACCTTGCGGGCAAGCACGCCTTTGGCTGGGCAACGCAGTTCGATCTTGCCGTTCTGGAATCCGATCCGTTGGTGACCGGAAGCCAGGTTGACTTGGACGGCGTTAATTTTGTGCGTATCGTTGACATTGTCGGCAACGGCAGTGTGCTTGACGCCAGCAGCAACGGGATCTTCGACTCGTGGGTGGGTGTCAACACGGGCGGTTTCGATCTGGACGCTGTAGGTGTGTTGCCAGAGCCGGCCACGTGCCTGATCTTCGTCTTCAACGCCGCGTTGTTGGTCATCGGCCGCCAGTGGCGCAGCGAAAGAACGTGATGAATCATTCAACGACACGGCAACGTGTTCTTGGTGCCATGAATGATCGATTGATCGATACGCACCGTCGGGCGTTTACCCTTATCGAACTGATTGTGGTGGTTGCCATTGTAGCGGTGTTGGTCAACTTGCTCCTGCCCGTGCTCGGCGGTGCCAAGGAAAACGGGCGAGCGGCGGTGTGCGGCTCGAACATTCGCCAACTGACACTGGCCAACAGCGCCTATGCGGTGGACCAGAAGGAGCACTACGTACCGGCAGCCGAAGATCTTTTTGTCGGGCTCGGCGGTCGCAAACGCTGGCACGGCCAACGCAACTCGGCCGGCGTATCATCCAATCCGCAGGATAATATCTTCGACCCCCATCGTAGTCCGTTGCGCGGTTACATTGGCGGCCAGGGCAGAGTCAAGCAGTGTCCGACCTTTACCGATGCCGTTCAAGACGGCGCGGTCAACGCCTTTGAAGCCGGTACCGGGGGCTATGGGTACAACCACCAGTACATTGGCGGGCGAAATGATCTATATGGCTTTACTGCCCAAGCCGCCAGTACTACCGCGCAAACCTCCGACCCTGCGCAGCCTTCACACACGGTTATGTTCACCGACGTGGCCCTGGCTCAACAGCAGGATGACAGCCCATACTTGATTGAGTATTCATTCTGTGAGCCACCCTTTTGGCAAATGACGCCCGGTACGCCCAGCACGTTTGCGACCAATCCAACCATCCATTTCCGTCATCACGACTCGGCCAATGTGGCTTGGACGGACGGTCACGTATCGATTGAAAAGATGACTTTTTCCGGGCCATACATGTTCTATGGCATGACGCAAACGACGGTGCAGGAGATGGGCTTCGGTTGGTTCGGACCAGAGAGCAATCAATATTTTGACCTTCAGTGATAGGGGGTGTCGGTGTTTTAGGCTGAAGCTCAGCAATTCCCATAATCACTTGTGTTACTATTTTTTTTGCATGCTGTCCAGTTAAATTTTTATAAGTACATGCAAATTAAATAGTTGCAGGTACTCATGCTATGCCCGCATCTAAGTTTATATTTATCAAGGGTTTATATGTAAAGTGTTGCGGTATGCTTGCAAGTAGCCAAATTTTGGTTATGCTTTAGAGTGGAGGTATTCTGAGAGAGGAAGATTTAGCCTTACCAGTTCGAGCAGGTAGATCAGAGAAATGAAACAGTTTCTAGCTGTAATTACGTTCTCGCTGGCCATGGTCGGGATGATCGGCTGTGACGGTGGCGGTGGTAATTCCAGCGCAGGGCAGGATGTGAATAATTCCACCACGTTGTCCGAACCGGCGCCGAGCGGGAGCGAGTCCGGAGGGAGCGAGGCCGGTGAGAGCGAAAGCGGCGGCAATCCGTTAGTTGGCGGTGACCCGGGCAACGAAAGTGATCCCAACAATGACCCGTTCGCCATGGAGCAGAACGTCTACAATAGCAGTAGCGAGGGGGGTGGCGTAGGGGCGCATAGCCCCGAACCGGTGACACTCGCGCTTAGTGCCCTGGGGTTGGCGGCTGTGGGTTTGAAACTGTGCAGGCGTCGCCGGTAAACTGTCCGTTTGAGTCAATAGTGAATTTAGTCAGACGGTCGACCTTCACGGTCGGCCGTTTTTCTTTGCCCGTGATCAGGCCGCAGGCTGTTATTGGTACAATTGTCTGACCATGAATAAGTCCAGCGATATTGAAAACGTTACGATCATCGGCTCAGGCCCTGCGGGTTGGACGGCGGCTATTTACGCGGCACGGGCCAAACTCAAGCCTTTGGTCTTCCCCGGGCGGGCAGTGGGTAAGGACCTGTTGCCCGGCGGCCAGCTCATGCTCACTACTGATGTGGAGAATTATCCGGGTTTTCCAGATGGCATCATGGGCCCGCAGATGATGGAACTGTTTTTCAAGCAGGCGATGAATTTCGATACCCGAGTTGTCACCGACAAGGGGGTGTGCAGCGGCGATCAGGTCAGTACCGGATTATTCACGCTGTTTCAAGATGTGGCGTCGATCGATCTTGGCAAGCATCCGTTTCATATCAAAGCTGATAACGGCTTCGAGTGTGACAGCCACTCATTGATCATCGCCACCGGTGCCAAGGCCAATTGGCTGGGCCAGGAAAACGAGCAACGCCTGGCTCAGAGTGGTGGGGGAGTCAGTGCCTGCGCTGTGTGTGATGGGGCGTTGCCCATGTTCCGCGATCGGGAATTGGCCGTGGTCGGTGGCGGTGACTCGGCCGTGGAAGAGGCCACTTACCTGACCAAATTCGCGTCGAAGGTGTACATGATTCACCGTCGCGATCAACTTCGGGCCAGTAAGATCATGCAGGAGCGTGCGTTGAACAACGGCAAAATTGAAATTCTGTGGAACAAGGTGGTGTTGGATGTGCTCGGCGAAGAGAAGATCAACGGCATGAAGCTTAAAGACACGCAGTCGGGTCAGGAAAGTGAACTTGCCGTTAGCGGGCTTTTCATGGCCATCGGGCATACGCCCATCACCGAGTTCCTCGATGGCCAGGTGGATCTGGACGACAAGGGTTACATCAAGCTGGCCGACCCATATCGTTCGACGACAAGCGTGGAGGGTGTATTCGCGGCCGGCGACGTGGCTGACTCGGTCTATCGCCAAGCGGTCACTGCCGCAGGCATGGGTTGCAAGGCGGCTATTGACGCCGAGCGTTGGCTGGCCGAGCAGGGGATCGAGTAAGTCAAGGTCAGGCTTCGACCCAAGGGTGCGGTGACTGGTCTAGGTTGACGATAACGTTCTTGAGCTTGGTGTAGCTTTCTACTGATTCGACGCCCATATCCACGCCCACGCCGCTTTGGCGGTGCCCCTCGTAAGGAATCGAGGGCGCCCAGAAGTTGTTGCAGTTGATCCACACGAAGCTGCTATCCACCTTGGCGGCCATGCGGTGGGCTCGGCCCAGGTCATTGGTCCATATCGCCGTCGCCAGGCCGTAATTGGTCTGGTTGGCGATGCGTACCGCCTGCTGCTCGTCCTCGAAGTCGATCACCGACAGCACCGGACCAAAGATCTCTTCCTGGGCGATCCGGTCGGCAGGGTCCACGTGGTCGAAGACAATTGGGTTGACGTAATAGCCGCGATCGAGGCCGGGGTCGCGCACGCCCAGTTCAATAGGTGAATAATGTTCTTTGCCCAGGGCGATGTAGCCATTGACCTTGTTGTATTGCTCCCGGGAGACCAGTGGGCCGAGTTTGGTGTTCTCATCCATGGGGTCGCCGACTTTGAGTGTGCCCATCTTGTCGGTCAAAGCGTCAAGAAACTTATCGTGTATCTTCCGGTTAATCACTAGCCGCGAACCGGTGGTGCAGATCTGTCCGCTGTTGTAACAACTGGTAAATACGGTTGATGCCAGGGCGGCATCGAAGTCCGCATCGGGCATGATGATATTGGCGGTCTTGCCGCCAAGTTCCACGGTGACTTTACTGATCTGCTCGGCGGCGGCATGCATGATGATTTTGCCGACGGCCGTCGAACCGGTAAAGGAAATCTTGTCCACACCTTTGTGTGCCGTCAGGGCGGCGCCGGTGGTTTCGCCCAGGCCGGTGACGACGTTGATCACGCCCGGAGGAATCCCCGCTTCCAGGGCCAGTTCACCCAAACGCAGGGTCGAACGCGGTGACTGCTCAGCAGGCTTGAGAATAACGACGTTGCCGCAGGCCAATGCCGGAGAAATCTTTTGGGTCGCCATCACCAGGGGAAAGTTCCAAGGGGTAATGGCTACCACCACGCCGACGGGTTCACGCATCATGTAGATGAGCTTGCCCGCCCCGCAGGGAATGTGGCTGCCGCGGACCTTGTCGCATAGGCCGGCGCCAAATCGCAGAAACTTGACCGCGGAGACAAGGTCGTGTTGTTGAGCGTTCTTTAACGGTTTGCCCATATCTTGGCTGTCCATCAGTGCCAGCTCTTCGCTGTGCTTTTGGACCAGATCGCTGAGCTTGTAAATCAGGTCGCCACGCTCGGCAGGCAGCATTTTCGACCACGGGCCATCCTCGAAGGCTCGCCGCGCTTCACGCACGGCCCGGTCCACGTCGTCGGTGTCGGCGTGGGGTACCTGGGCGTGCACTTGTTCCGTGGCGGGGTTGATCACATCGAGCAGTTGGCCGCTGTGCGAAGAAGTCTTCTGCGGGCCAATAACCATTTGCATAGCAGCCGTCATGGTTGATCCTCCAATGATCCTCGCGTTATCCAGCAAAGTTGCTGCCAGCCGATATGTCGCACAATCGCCAGGTGATGTCAAGCCGGACCGCGGCATTGTGTGGGCTTGTTTGGTGTCTTGGCCCGGGGCAGTTTCCTTCTCGTTTAATCATTGCAATTTTGCGTTGACGCACTAGAGTCGCCAGTAGTGAATGCTGCCAGGGGTGGATTGTTTTTGTTCCTTGGAAAAAAGGACCACCCTGTGTCTTGGTTTTGACAGGCTCGTGGTCTGCTTTCAGAATAAAGGTGCGATGAACAGCCTGATTCAATTACGACACCCGCAGCGTGGCCGGCACGTTGCGCTGGTTGACGGCGAGCAGCTGTACTTGCTGGACCAATACCGCAGTGTGTACGAACTGGCCTGGGCCGCGGTCACGACCGGCGAGAAACTGGGCGAGGCAATCGCCCGTGAACGCACCGACGAGGTGATTGCTTATGAGCCGTTGTACAGCGGTGACAGTGAATGGTCGATCCTGCCGGCCATGGATCATCCGACCGAGCCGTCCCGTTGCCGGGTATCGGGCACGGGTTTGACGCACGTGGCCAGCGCCAAGAACCGTGACGCCATGCACGTGCAAGACGCCAAGCAGGTGGACGAACCGGTGACTGATTCGATGCAGATGTTTCAGTGGGGCGTAGCTGGAGGTAAGCCGGCACCTGAGATCATTGGTGTGCAGCCAGAGTGGTTTTACAAGGGTGATGGGTCGATTCTGCGGGGCCACGGCCAACCGTTGGAAGTTCCCGCGTTTGCTGACGATGGCGGTGAGGAGCCGGAAATTGCCGGCGTGTACCTGATCGACGGCAACGGCCAGCCATGGCGCATAGGCATGGCGGCCGGCAATGAATTTGCCGACCATGTCATGGAACGCAAGAACTATCTCTACCTGGCGCCGTCGTAGTTGCGCGTGGGTT
>CAUZAW010000213.1:0-5797 GCA_963577735.1 Phycisphaerae bacterium
TGAAACCTGGACTAGTGGCTCTCGACCTGGACCGGCCCCTCGGTCATTTGGGCCAGGCCATGGCGAAGCGACATCGGAGCCTTTTCCTTGCCGTTGCCGGGCTCAGGCGAACTGACCGGCTCCAACTTCGCACGCAACGGCTCAGCACCCATGGCCTCTTTGGCAATTTTGCCGTCCTGGGCCACCTGATCGAACTTGACAGCGACGCGACGGGAGACGCCACGCTCCTGCATAGTGATGCCGTAAAGCGGATCACATATCCGCATCGTCTGCTTGTGGTGGGTGATGATGATGAAGTGCGAAAGTTCAAGAAAGCTTTGCACGACCTGCGAGAAACGTTCGACGTTGGCGTCGTCAAGGGCGGCATCGACCTCGTCGAGCACACAAAACGGACTGGGCTTGGCCTTGAAAATGCTCATGAGCAACGCCACGGCGGTCATCGATTTTTCTCCGCCGGACATGAGACTGATCGACCGCAGTTCCTTGCCGGGCGGCTTGGCAATGATGTCTATCCCGCTTTCCAGCACATCGACATTGCCTTCTTCGTCGGGCATCAGTACAAGGTCGGCGCGTCCGCCACCAAAGAGCTTGCGAAAAAGACCGTCCTGGCTGGTGAAGTTCTCCCGAATCTGGTCGAATGTCGCTTCGAAACGCTTGCGCGAATCATCGTTTATCTGCCTGATCAGTTGTATCAGGCTAGCCTTGGCCTTTTCGATATCGTCCAGTTGCGTGCCCAACTGCTCCAGGCGCAACTCTAGTTCTTCCTGTTCGTTGATCGCTTCAAGATTGACCGAACCGATACGGTTGAGCTTGGCCCGCAGGTCGCTGATCTTTGCTTCTACGGCCGGCCAATCGACTTCCTTGTCATCCACGGTTTCACCCGCACGTCTATATGCATCGGCGACATCAAGCTCGAGCTGCTCTTGGCCGCGATCCTGGGCCGCATCCAACTTCACTTCCGCCTCACGGCGATCAATCTGCAGCTTGTGAATGGCTTGATCGGTGGCCTCCACGGCGAGACGGTTCTCGATAACTGCCTGACGCAATTGCCCTATCTGATCATCCGTTTTTTGCAGCCGATGCTTGATCAAATCCGTGCGGGTCACCAGTTCGTTGAGGCGATCTTGCAACTGCCCGGCCTCATGCTCGGCATCGAATACCATCTGTTTTAATTCTTCGATGCGTTTACCGTGCTGATCAATCTGATCGCCGAGCATATTGTGCTGGCGTTCGATGTCGGCACCGGCAATTTCGAACTGGCGGCTTTGATGGCGTGAGGCCGTCACCTGCTCACTGAGTTTGCCCGATTCGACGCGCAAGGCCGTTACCTGTTCCTGTACGTCCTCGACCTGCGCCGTTAACCTGTCCACTTCTTTTTGCCGGTCCTTGACCGCTTCATGCCGTGCCTGCGAATCTTCCTCAAGTTGACGGGCCTCGGCCTCCTGTGTGAGACGCTTCTCAGCAGCATCGCGTAACTGGCGATGCACCCGCTCGGTCTCCGAGGCCAGCACCGGCTGCTCGCGATTGAGTTTGCTGATCTGCGCGTCTAGAGATTCAAGGCGACTACTCAGTTCGACGCGGACGGCTTTGGCCTCGAAAACACTTTGACGAAGCTCTTGCGACAGCGACTCTATATGCACCGCCCGATCGCTTAACTGTTCCAATGAACGCTGCTGGTCGACGATGTGGTGATCGAGTGATCCAAGTTGATCGTGTAACTGGACCAGTTCGCTGCGCCGACTGATCAGCCCGCCGGTGCTGTTGGACTCGATCGCCGGTCCGACCACGACACGGCCGTCGAACTCCAGCAATTGGCCGTCGCGGGTCACGAAACGCCAGTGACCGGAAAGTTCGCCTCGCAAGCGCCGCGCTTCAGCCAGATCGGCCACGATGCGGGTCGAACCGAGCAACCGCCGAGCCAGCGGAGCTACATTGTCGGCAACACGCACGAGGTCAAAAACCGTCTGGACGTCGCGAGGTAAATGTTCTCGCGCCTTATCATGGCCGTCATTGATCGCTACGAATGTGACCCGCCCGGCCAGCGAAGCGATTGCCTCTGCGCCGCGGTGATCACACAAGGTATCCAGCCCATCGATCACCAGCGCCTGCTGGTAATCGCCCAGCGCTGATTCAACAATGCGGGCATGTTCGACATCCGTCTCGATCATCTCCGCTAGCAGACCGTGGACGAACCCGTAGGTACCCCCATCGTCCGCCGCGATCTTACGGGCCAGCACCGCCTTGACCGCCTCTGCCAGCCCTTCCTGCTTCTCCTGCAATTCATCCAGCAGCGACCGGCGCGACGCCAGACCGCTACGCTTCTCTTTGGCCGACGACAAGGCCTGCGACAGATGGCGTAACGAACCGTCAAGGTCCGACTCTTGCACATCCAGTTCGGCGATCTTCTGCTCCTCAGCTTCAATAAGAGATCCGACTTGGGCAAGTTTTAGCGTTACTTCATCATGAGCGGTCAACATCTGCTCCAGTTCCTCGGCGATCTGGCTGGACCGTTTGTCGAGCATCTGTCGCGTCGACTGCAGATTTTCCTGGAACTGGCCATGCGAGTTAATTTCGTTATGAAAATTGGCGGTGCGACGCATCAAGCTGACGATCCCCGCCTTTTCATCTTCCAGGGCACTGCGTTTTTCGTTCAACCCGTGCTGCAGAGTCAGGTGCTGCTGCGACACCTCGTCTAGACGGGTCTCAGCTTGATTCTGTTCCCTGACAAGGTGATTGACCTGCTCAATCTGCTGGGCTTTTTCCTGCTTGATCTGCTGCGAGCGCTGCGTCAGTTCCGCAAACCGAGCGGTATCACGCTCGATCTGTCCTTGAACATGTTCTATATTCGAGTTGGCAAATTGACGGCTCTGCTCGGCTTTTTCGCGACTGGACTGCAGTGTCAGGCGTTCATGCTCAATCTGCTTCTGCTGGCTGAGAATAGCCTGACGCTCAATTTCGGCGTCGTTGACCTGTCGCTCCCGTTCATCGAGCGCCCGCGCCGCCACCGCCCGATCCGCTTCCGACTGCTCCAAGCACTGACCCACATCCGTAAGCTGCGTCGCCAGTCGATGGTACTCAGCCAACAGGGACTTCAACTGCAGATCCCGCAGTTGCACGGCGTATTGCTGATAGTTGCGCGCCTTGGACGCGGCTATCTTGACGCTGCGCAGCCGGCGTTGCGTATCGTCCAGGCGTTGACGCGACACGACAAGGTTCTGATCTGTGCGCTCCAGCTTGCGAGTCGCTTCCTTCTTGCGGGCCTTGAACCGGGAAATACCAGCCGCCTCCTCAAAAATTTCCCGCCTACCCTGCGGGTTGGCCTGAAGCAGCACATCAACACGACCCTGCTCGATAATCGAATAGGCATCGGTGCCAATACCGGTATCCATGAACAATTCACGAATGTCGCGCAGCCGTGCACGTTGTTTGTTGATCAGGTATTCACTAGACCCGTCGCGGTAGAGCTGGCGGGTGACTGAGACAGTGTCGAAATCCAGCGGTAGCTTTCGCTTCCCTTCTTCTGATGGATTTTCAAAGGTCAGGGTAACGCTGGCCATGCCCGACGGCTTTCGGGTGGCCGAACCGTTGAAGATCATGTCCATCATGGCACCGCCGCGCAGGCTCTTGGCCGACAGCTCGCCCAGTACCCACTTGATGCTATCGACGATATTGCTCTTGCCGCAACCGTTGGGCCCAACAATACCCACGATGGGCGCATCAAAAGTGATCTCGCTCTTGTCAGCAAAAGATTTGAAACCGGCAAGTGTGATCTTGGCTAGACGCATCCGATCAGGAACCTCCCCGCTATTATCGGCCCTTCCTGAGCGTGATGGTCAATTTTGATCTGACCTCACGTAAGACATGCATTCCCTGTGGAGCCTGTTGTGCTGCCTGCTTGGACCAATCACCTTTGCAATTGCTTGCGGCCAGAGTCATTGCAACTGACAAACCCTTACTGGCACTCATCATAGGTACTTTTATACGCTCATACAAGACCCATGCTCATCCAACCGCCGTTGTGCTGCTGTAGGTCTATCCCCCTGTCTCGCCTGAGCCTTTATCGCCAACAGCACCCATCTCCATGTTCTGACCGATATCCGGTCGTCGCTGGCCCGGGCCCAACTGGCGGTAACGGGCGATCGTCGCTGCCGACCGGTTGACCTGAATCTCGATCTGTGCCGCCACCCGGCGGCGCTTGACCAACATGTGCAGCACATTGGCTACATGACTGAACTGAAGGTTGAATCCAGCCATCTCGTGCTCGGGTGTCGGGCGGTGGCCCATCAGCAGCACCAGGTTCGCCAGTGCTGGCGCGATCGTTGCCTGCTGGCTTTTGAATTCGTGCGACCTTTGGTAGAACACCTTCATTGGATCGCTACCTTGGTGGCGCAGCATCAGACGATTGTCCCACATGGAAATCACCCCTTCACCTTCAAACCCGAGCATCATGTCAAAAATCACTACCTTGGGTATCGGCGAATGTCCAATGTATATCAACGGCTTATCCGAGGGCACCAGATCGAGCAAGAACTTGTCATTTCCCAGTTCATCACGAAACACGGTGCGATGGATTGTCGGGTCGCCGATGCGGGCCAGTGACTCGTAGGCAACCAGGCGCACCTGACGATTATCGTCGTTCAGCAGCGTGTTTAGGACCTTCGGCCCAAGCAGACTTCTAGGCAGATAGCCGAGTAAGGTCGCCACGGTCTGCCTGACTTTCGTATCCTTATCTTCAACCAGTTGTACAGCCACGGACGTAGTCCGCTCATCTGCCAACTTGGCCCCCGCTTGCAGTGCCGCCATGCGCACCACAGGGTCGGCGTGTGTGTAATAATCACGTATGGCCGGTAAAGCGTTGCGCCCCAACGCCTCCCACGCCAGCATGACGCTAGCCGCATGCTGCGGCTGCTCGACCAGTGATTCACCCAGTTGCCGCGCCTTGTCGTATTCGTAACCAGCGCCACGACCAATAAACAAATGCCTTATCAGCGCCAACAGGTAACGGGGGCTAGCCCTGTACCGTTTGGGGGTGTTGAGCTTGATGGTTGTATCCGAAACGGCTATCGCCGTATTGAACACGTACGAGGAGTTCTCATGCTCAAAGCGCTCATTGATTCGGTCTGCGATGGCGCTGACACGCTGCCAGTTGGGCTGGATCATCAATAACTCAATCTCCCGGTTTTTTTTGACCAGCCCGCCTCCGATGACCACAGCCTGCAACGCCCCCTTGAGTTGCGTTATTTCATCTTCAAAAGGGTTGACGTAGATCGGCCCACGTCCCGTAGCCACGGGCGTCATATCCAGCGAATCAGCCGTGCCCAATACACTCAACTGCGTACTCCACAATATGCCCCCGAACAGGCTGGTCGCATCTGTCTGGGGCACAGCGCTGACCAACAGGTCAAACCGGCTGCCCGCCACCGCGCCCGGCGGAATCAATCCCTCCACCACCACGATTGCCGTTTCTCGGTTGCCAAACAAAGACCGTGGTGACTTGACACCCATCTTCCGCGCCAAGTTGTACATCTTCTGCCGTAACGGCGCCGGCACGATCGCCGAACCGGTACCGTGTAGATTGGCCACGATCCCGTATCCGCTGATCAGCAGGTAGTCGTCTGGATTACGTAGCCGTGCCATGGACATGACCGACCCGGTCATGAACGCCGGCCCGCTGTAAGGCGGCAGGCTCTGCCGCACGCCCCGGCGCTTCTGTTGTGTACTGCAACCGGTCCCTACCATCACCATCAGCGCCAACACTGTTGCGATCTGAACGAAACGGACCACGCCATGCCGCTGT
>CAUZAW010000214.1:0-5736 GCA_963577735.1 Phycisphaerae bacterium
CAACGATCCGGTCTTCAATAACATAGAGTTGGCCATCTCTCCCAGCCACTATCCGGCGTGGCATCATGGCGATGGTTGAAGAGATGAGGAGAGAGTGAGGATGAAATTCTCAGCCACAGACCTCCTCTTGTCTGACACTGACAATACTGACAAAACCCCCTGTAGTGCCCCAGGAATGCAGATGGGCATTCCAGCTCCGGGGGTTTTGTCAGAAGGCCCTGCATCACCATCACATCACCTAAGGACTTCGCAACTGGATCAGGTACCATATTGCCTCTAACTGCTCCAGGGATGGCCTCTGGCCTTCAAGGGACCCGCCAAGCGGGCTGGTCGGTTACTCCAGCTGGTGAATACGACTGACACGGAGGGCCAAACGAGCGTCGAACGCCGCCCCTCCCCGAGGGCCTGACGCAGCCACACCCGGAATTAAATTTACTATCATTGAGACACTACTTTTTCCGCTAAGCATTAATTAAACACGGTCTCTATTCGAGAGGTTATCGTGGCAATCAAATCAACACTTGGGACACGGCGTATCGCGTTTTGTGCCAGTGCGTCATTGCTGTCTATCATGGTCTGCCTGACAGCGTTGGCGTACGCTTCTAGTGCCTGTTAAGCGCGAATGATCTATTGGATGTGTTCATCGTTCGATCGCTTCTATACATGTGGCACGACTATGGAAATACGAAACGACGTAAGGTCGAATTTATTGCAAGGTGAACGGACTACATCAGTTTTGAAGAGGACATGAACATGAGCTATTTGACGGGCGACGCGATCGAAGTGGGGACCGTGGAACAGCTTCTGATAGACGACCATATCGTTGAGGACGCATGGGGTCTGGAGCGGCGCGTCTGCCGGCCAAGGCGCCACGCGATTGGCCCAGTGATTCATCCTGACCAGCCGTGGGAGGACAGCGTCGGGCATGAGCAGCATGTCTTCTATGATGAACGGGAAGGTATTTACCGGATGCTGTATGGCGTTGTCAACGAAGAAGCCTACCAATACCACTACGTCCCGGGACTTGCCAAGCATTGGGACAAGGCTAAACACGGCTCTCCCTATTTCGTCTGTTACGCGGAGAGTCGCGACGGCTTGCGGTGGGAAAAGCCGCTTCTCGATGTTCACTCCTGGCCCGGTTACCGTCGAACGAACATCGTGATGTCAGGCCGCACCATGGCGCAGTCGTCAGAGGTCTTGCTTAATCCTAACCAGAACCACGCGTCGCGTAAGTACGTCATGATGTACCGCGATATATGCGCCTGGGGGCAGCCGAACCCGACGGACGTTGAGCAGAATCGTCTGCCTCGAATTGCTCAGGCGACCAACAAGGACGGTCGATGCCTAGCCTACTCGCCCGACTGCATCCACTGGACGGAGGATGAAGCGAACCCGATCACCAAGGGCGGCAGCGACGGCGGGATTCCGATCTGTTGGAACCCCATGACTAAACGGTGGTACTGCTTCTGTCGGCCGAAGGTGATGGTTTATGACAACGATGCGGCTCAACTGCGTATAGGGGGGCGGCGGCGGCGCATGGCCCTGATGACGAGCCCGGATCTGCGGCAATGGACGTTTCCAAGAACGCTGCTATACCCCGATGAGCTGGATGTTACACCCATGTGTCTGGACATGTGGATGGTTTTTCGCCATGGCAGTCACTTCGTTGCACTTCAGTCAATTCTCGACCAGCGCAAAGACGGCACAGCCGAAGTTCAGATCGCCTCCAGTGCCGACGGAGTCCACTGGACGCGACTGCCCCATCGGCCAGTTTTCTTTGAACGTGGGCCGCAAGGAACTTTTGACGCTGGCGCAGTTGTCTTTAACGGTAAACCTCTGACGGTGGGTAACAAATGGTTCCTCTATTACCAGGGGGCGCCAACTGGACGAATGGACCACCAAAACTGCAACGTCCGGAGCATTGGGGTTGCCGTCTTGCCCCGAGGCCGACTCGTGGGGCGGTTTGCCGGCGACCGCGAGGGATTTCTGCTTACGCGCGAGCTGGTCATCGGCGGCAAACATCTCCATATCAATTGCCAATCTGTCATTGACACCGTCGATCCGGCCAACCGGGAGATACGCGTTGGGCTAGCCAAGCGCGCCTATGAACCCAATGACCACAACGACAGGGGGTACTACAAAGGTTTCGCCATTAACGAGTGTGATCCAATCAGATCAAACAACCTCGCCCTGCGTGTCACTTGGAAAGGGAACGACGACCTCCGTTCGTTGGTCGGCAAGCCGGCATATCTGCGATTCTACCTACAAAACGCAGGGATCTACAGTTTTCGCTTCACAAATCAATAGAGACTGGTGCGGCCGTAAGGATCGGCATACAGTCGTTCATCTGGACGTTTCGATGGGATGAAAAGGCATGGCCTTTGATTGACAAAGCGAAAACGATGGGATTTGAGCACATGATCACCGCCTGCAATCACGGCCGACTACTCCAGCCAGAATGAATACAGCCGAGCGTTTTTGACTTCAAACGCTATCCGCATGCCTTGGTCCGCCGAGCGCTGGACGGCGGTTTGGCCAGCCCAGACCACCTGGCCGTTCAGCACATCTGCATTCAGCGGCTGACACTCCGACATCACGTACGGTTTCACCGCCTCGCCGACCGTATTTCTAATTTCAGCCTTAATGTAACCGCCGTCACTAACTTGCGCATTAACGAAAATACGGCAACCATCGAACGTAAGCGGTCTTGTCACAACCAGACCTGGGTCGTCAGCTCCATTGAGCTAAACGAACCCGTCACGGCGCAGGGTAGCCAGACCGATCAGGCTGTTCCGTTCTGACTCTGGCCAGCGCAAAGCTTCCGCGAGCATCACACGACGCTGAGGCTATAGCCGCATCGATGTTAGATCGAGGCAGTTGTTGCTTGTATCGAGCACGGCGTCGGCGCGGTGATAGTGGCAGGCGTAAGTCAGTCGTGCTCTACCCGATTCGGCCTTGCCGACCGCGGTGTGAATCAACCGACCATGGAAGAACAGAATATCTCCCTTGGTCATCTCGATAGGCGTCGGTTGGGCGTCGCCGCAGATCTGGGTGATCCGGTCGTAGTAGGCCTCTTTGACCTGGTCGTCCTCCCACCAGTGCCCCTCGATGTTCTGGGCAAGTATCGCCGGCCCAAGGTGGCTGCGGGGGATGACCAGCATGGCGCCGTCCTCAACGCGCACGTCTTGCAACGCCATCCATGCCGCGACGAGCGGACCGGGTTTCGGCGGTAGAAAAAACTCGTCCTGGTGGGCTGGGTTCTTTAGGGCACGAAACATGTAAAGCGACTGACAGATCGCGGCATCGAAACCAAGAAGCGATCGGAGTACTTGTGGAACCGGCGGGTGCCTGGCTAGGTCCATCATGAGCGGTTCGTACTCGTGGCTCTGGTTGATCGAATTATCGCCGTCGGCGGCAGAGGTGTAATTGACGGCCCTCGTGCCGTCCCGAGCGGCCCACATGTACGCATTGACGCGGTCACACAACTCATGTGGGATGACGTTGCGAAGCAACAAGTATCCTTGATCGTCGAAGTATTGCTTCTGTTGGGCTGTTAGCGTTTCCACAGCGACCATTCTACCTGTCAAACACGATCGGCCTCCGGACACTCGGGACGGGCGGAGGTGCGCATGCATGGACATGCTTGTCAAGACGTCCTGGTTTCTAGCTAATCCCCTTTGACATATAATATTTCCAACGCATTTCTATGTGCGTTAACCACATTCGTGGCGTTCTAGAAAAGGTGCCAGACGATTGGAATACAAATTGCGTGGAATAATGATCATGGCGATTTCCCATTCTTTATATTGGGTTGCATTAGGGATCTGGAAATTTTGATATGCGAGTTCAAATGGAAAATGCCAGCTGATGACGATCCGTAAGGCGTAAGCGTTTTTCTTCGCGAAAGACACGTCCCAGGAAACACCCAATGGTCCAAACACTGCAGATCTCCGAGTTCTCGCTTGCGTCGATTCCCCCAGCATCCAAGTGGCAGGGCTGGATCCATCTGGGCGAACTACCCGCCGGGGAACAGGTGCGCTGGCCCGTATTGGTGGTGCGCGGCCGGCGTCCGGGAAAGGTGCTGCTGGCCACGGCCGGAACACACGGCGATGAATACGAGGGCATGGCCGCGATTCATCAGTTCTACCGGCAGTTGAAGGTCGACGAGTTGAGCGGCACGCTACTTGCCATCCCCATGCTGAACCCGCCGGCGGTCACCGGCGGAACACGCGACGGCGTGTGGGACCATCGGAACCTTTCGCGTGTGTTCCCCGGCGATCCCAAAGGTCTATTTACCGAACGGATCGCGGCCATTTACGCCACGCACATCCTGCCGCTGGCTGATCTGGCCATCGACTTTCATGCCGCGGGCACGGGCGTCCACCTCAGGCCTTTCCTGGGCACCTACATCGGCGACAGCCCGGCCGTGGAGACGCAGCGTCAGGCGGTGATCGCCTTCGGCGCCGAAGTCATCTGGGCTACCGGTTATCTGCCAGGACGCATCATGGCCGCGATCTACGATGCCCAGGTACCGGGCATGTATGCCGAGGCCACGGGTAATCGGCTTTGCCGCCCGCAGGACGTTGAACATTACGTGCAAGGCCTGGGGAACCTGATGCGCTTTTTGGGTAACCTTCCGGGCAACTATCCGACTGAACCGCCGCGTTTCTACCGCGAGGATTCAAGCGGCAGGGCCGGCCATGTGCAGAGCCAACATCGTGCCCAACGGGGCGGTCTGTTTCTTCCCGCAGTTCAGCTTTGGGATCAGGTTGAGGTCGGCCAATTACTGGGTTGTGTCCACGATCCGTTCGGCAACGTGCTGGAGGAGATTCGCGCCGAGTTGTCCGGACGAGTGATCGTGCTGCGTGTCTGCCCGAGAATTTTGCCCGGCGAGTTCGCCGCGACCATTGTGCCGTTCGAGGAGTAAACGATGAGTGCGGCAGGTACCACCTTGACACAAATGCCGGACTGGCAGCAGCAGCATGTGGAAACCGGCTCCTATCCACCGGTGACCTATCTTCTGATTGACGATGCGCACATTCACCGTATGGAGGGTGTGCGGCGCGTCGCGTGCCAGATCCAAAAGCACCCCGAACCCGTCGTCAAGGCAGAAAAGCCATGGGAAGATGACGGTGTATGGATGCACAACGGATGGCTTTACGACGACCAAGAGCAGGTGTTCAAGTTGTGGTACCACTGTCATGACCCAAGCTTTCGCGAGGAATACCCGCACCTGAGGTGGAACTACCGGCGGGCCTATGCAGTTTCCGCTGACGCACGGACCTGGGAGAAGCCCGACCTTGGCGTCGTGGAATGGCGCGGCAGTCGCAACAATAACCTCGTCGACTTCCCTCCCACAGGCGGTGACGGCGCCAACGCCAACGTGTTCATGAATCCGTGCAACGACAATCCCAACAGCCGCTACATGTCCCTCAGTGCAGAACGTCATCCCCGAGAACCAGGTGAAAAGACCATCGCATGGCGTGGCGGTCCGGATCCGAAGGACGACCCCAATGGGGCTGGCTTCTACCTCTATGATTCGCCGGACGGTTTTACCTGGACTCGTCGGCCCAAAATCATCATGAGCATGGCGCTGTGCATGGATGGATCAACCCTTCACGGATTCGACGAAGACCTCAACGCGTGGATCATTTGGTGGCGTCCGCGTATTCAACTTTACGGCGGCCCGAAATTCCGAACCATGGGTATCAGTATCGCATCTGACCTTGAAAGGAT
>CAUZAW010000215.1:0-5734 GCA_963577735.1 Phycisphaerae bacterium
GCACGAAGGTTTGCACAACCACTTTGATGGATTTCCCTCCAATGGCCACCCGATGGCGATCCTCTCGGCGATGATCAACGCCTGTAGCTGCTATCACCCGGACATCATGCAGATGGAGGACGACATTACTTTCGAGAGCGCCGCGGCACGGTTGCTTTCAAAGGTGCGCACAATCGCGGCAGGATCGCACAAAACTTCCATCGGCGAGCCGATGATCTACCCTCGGCCGGACCTGCGATATTGTGATAATTTCCTGCACATGATGTTTTCGTTGCCCTACAAGGATTACGATCCGGACCCGGACGTGGTGCAGGCGCTCAACCAGATTTTTATTTTGCACGCCGACCACGAACAGAACTGTTCTACGAGCACGGTACGCATGGTGGCCTCCAGTGGCGCCAATCTGTTTGCCAGTTGCGCCGCGGGCGTGTGCGCGTTGTGGGGGGCCAAGCATGGTGGGGCCAACGTGGCGGTGCTCAACATGCTCAGCAGGCTGCACAAAGAGAAGGTCGATTTGACGGCCTTTCTCGATCGGGTCCGTAAGAAAGAGGATTTGCTGTGGGGTTTCGGGCACCGTGTCTACAAGAACTTTGATCCGCGGGCGCAGATTCTCAAGGTGGCGGCAGACAAGATTCTGCCCAAGCTGGGCGTGCAAGATCCGTTGTTGGAAATTGCCCGGCGCCTGGAGGAAGTAGCGTTAGAGGATAGCTACTTCAAAGAGCGCAACCTGTATCCCAACGTTGATTTCTATTCGGGGATCATCCTTCGTGCGATCGGCATTCCCGTGGACATGTTCACGGTCATCTTCGCCATGGGGCGCATGCCCGGTTGGATCGCGCACTGGAAGGAGACGACAAGTGATCCCAAGAGCCGCATTTACCGGCCGCGGCAGATTTACATCGGGCCGACCAAGCATGATTACATGCCGATTGAGAATCGCTGAACTGGGCGTTACTCGACTCGTACTAATCGATAATTCTTTTTACCACCACGCAGGACGATAGCGGTGGGCGTGACCAGGTCGTCGAGGGTAAGGGGCTGGTCGAGGTCCGTGCGGGCAATGTTGTTGATGTAGAATCCCCCTTGGGTAATCAGGCGACGGGCATCGCCCTTGCTTTTGGCCACGCCGGCGTGAACCGCGGCGTCAATGGCCGGCCAGCCAGCAGTGAGCTGGCCGCGTTGGACTTTGACTGTGGGCACTTGGTCAAACACCTGGGTGAGCGTGTCGTTGTCTATGCCCTGGTGGATGACGCCGCCGAACATGATGTCGGCGGCGGCTTCGGCGCCTTGCAGGGCGTCGTGGCCGTGTGTCAGACGGGTCATCTCCTGGGCCAGGCGCTTCTGGCAGGCCCGCGTTTCGTGCGATTGCTCAAGTTGTTCAATTTCTTCAAGCGGGACAAAGGTAAACAGACGCAGGTATCGGCCGGCATCGGCGTCTTCGACGCGCAGCCAGAATTGATAAAAGCTGTAGGGGTCGGTCCGGTCGGCGCTGAGCCAGGGGGCGTTACCCTTGCTCTTGCTGAAGGGCACACCACTGGACGAGCTGATAAAGGGCATTGTCAGGCCGAAGATGTTACTGGCTTCGCCTTCAAGTTTGCGGATCAGGTCGATGCCGGCGGTGATGTTGCCCCATTGGTCTGACCCGCCGATTTGCAGAACACATCGGTGATCTTTGTAAAGCCGGTAGAAGTCGTAGCCCTGGAGCAGTTGATAGCTGAACTCGGTGAAGCTGATGCCCTCGTCGCTGGCGGACATCCGGGCACGGACGGATTCCTTGCCGAGCATGGGGCCGACGCGAAAATGTTTTCCGATGTCGCGTAGAAAGTCAATGGCCAACATTGGCTCAAACCAGTCGAGGTTGTTGACGATTGTTGCTGGCGCAGTGGGGTGATCAAAATCGAGAAACCGTTCGAGCACGCTGCGGATGCCCTTGGTGTTTGCGGCGACCTTGTCCATGGTCAGGAATTGGCGTTCGGCATCCTTGCCGGAAGGGTCGCCCACCAGGCCAGTAGCGCCACCGACGACGGCGATGGGTTGAATCCCGTGTCGCTGGGCGGACATCAGCCCGCGAATGGGTACATAATTGCCGACGTGCAGGCAGTCGGCGGTGGGATCAAACCCTGCGTAGCAGGCGATGGGCCCTGCGTCGGCCAGGGCGGACAGCTTGGCGTCCAGGTCATTGTCGGTCACCTGTTTCAACAGGCCACGTGATTGAAGTTCGGCTGCAAGTTGCATTTTATCTTGAAGACAAGCTGTCTTGTGGGGTATGGTTTAACACTACGCCGGTGGTTTCCTGTTAACGGTACACGACGATCGTCTAATATAACAGCAGGCGCCGTGGAGAGGGTCAGAAGTCAATGGTCAGTGTGCCGTAGTACTTCAGGTCGTTGTGATCGCTGTCACTCTCGACATGCGACTCGTACTCGTTTTCAAGTCCTAGTTTCAGTGACAGGCCATTGGTGTGGCTGAGCAGGATATTCCATTCTAACTTGGTGATGGAGCGAAACTGGTCCAGCTCGGCAAGGTTAGGGTAAAACGTAGCCGACCCGGCCAGCGTCTGGTTGGCGGTCAGGTTCCATTTCAATATAGCGGCGCTGACCAGACCCTCGGGGCGTAGCTCTTTTTCGCCGCCGAACTCCTTGGTCAAGCCGCCACCGGCCCGCCCGACCAGTTCGAACCGGTCCGTCTTAATTAACTCGTGGCCGAAGCCGGCAAAGCCACTGAGGCGTTGGTCCCACGACTGGAACTGGTCGTAGTCGTAGATGCCTTGGGTAAAAAAGAACCAGGGTGAGTCGGGGACAAGCCAGTCGTGTGTCAGTTGGGCGTTGAACTCGTTGCGTGTGGTATCACCTTCGCTTTTGGAAAAATAGTAGGAAGATTTAAGCATGGAACGTGTGCGGTCATCTTCTTTTTTGCTAATCAAGCCGAGGCGCAAGTTGGTCGTCTGGGAATTACCGTCAGAGCCCGACAACCCGATCTCAAATCGCCAGTCTCTTGAATGGAGCAGAGAGGCCAAGGGTGAGCCGGCGGCTATGCCGGCGGTGGGGTCTTGTTGGGTCGTCTGATTGACGGAATCCGCCCGCGGTGTATCAGGGGCCGGCCGCCTGTCGGATGCAGTTTCGGCCAGTGTGACGATATGGGACCGTTCAATGGTCAGTTGGCCCAAGATGGGGTGCTGAAGGGTCACGCTCTGTTCGCTGCGATCTATGATTTGGACCTTGAGTGTTTCGCCCGTGGTCAGTGTCAATTGTTCGGCAACCGACACCTGTAGTGTGATCAGCACCAGTACAACCACCGATAACATCCACTTTTGCATGAGCGGTTCTCCATGGTCAGAACAGAAAGCGGCACAGTAGCCCTGTCAACATCGGCAGCGGTGTGCCATTTGCTACATGAAATATAGCGCTCCTCGTGTGCTACCATAACCGTGCCAATCCAATGGAAGTTAGCGATGAACAGATATGCGGCAGCACTTGTGTATGCGGTTTTTCTGGTGCTGGTCGGATGCGTCCAGAATGCCCCGGCAGCCATGGCCGGAACGCCGGGCCGCGTTGATCTGGTTATCGGCCAGACTGGCAACTGCAGCGTTGCGTTGTTCGTCTTGCCCCGTGCCGGACCATGGGAACGGCGTGCCGCTAATGACTTGGTCTACGACATAAAGTTGATGATCGATTTCTTGGCTGGGCCATGGATATGCACTGATGGGTGAACCTGTATTTGACATTCTGCTGACGCAGCGATTCCCGCCCGAATACGGCGGCGCGGTGCGTTGGGTCTTTGAGACTTACCGCCGTTGGCCACGGCCGGTCTACGTGGTCACCCACGATTACTACAACGCACCGCCCCGCACGAGCGCACTGCCGGACATTCCACAGCGCCCACCGGGAGGTGATCATGGGCGCGATCCAAACTTCACCATCGACCGCCGCGATATTTTTCTGCACAACTGGGGAGTCGATCATCCCAGGCGGTTGATTCGATATTGGCGCATGACGCATGCGGTGTGGCAGCAGTTGCGGCTACACGAGTGCGTACGAGTGCATTGCCGTGATTCTGTGCCGGAGGTGGTGAGCCTCTTGCCCCTGAGGCGTTTGTACGGCAACCGGCGGTTGAAAATTATCAGCTATGCGCATGGCGAGGAGCTTACGTCATGCGCTTCGAGCCGGCAGTTGAGGATGTTGCTGCGTAAAGCGTGTGATGCGGTGGACCTGATGATATGCAACAGCAAGAACACCATGCAGCTGCTTAATGGCCGCGTTGATTCGTCGAGAGTGAGCGTGATACATCCGGGCGTGGACGTGGCGGCTTTCCAAGATGCAGTCGAGAAAGGCGTTGCGTGGCGGCGGGCACAGGGCATCGGTCCGGAAAAGCTGGTGATCCTCAGCGTCGCTCGCCTTGATCCTCGCAAGAACCAGAAAGCCATCATTGCCGCGGTGGCGAAACTGGCACCGCGGTTTGCCAACATTGTTTTTTATGCAGCGGGCGTTGGTCATCAGCTGGAGGTGCTGAAAGGGCAGGCAAATGAACTGGGGATTGCCGACCGGGTGGTGTTTGCCGGGCGGGTAGATGAGGCGACTAAACGGGCGATGTACGCAGGTTGTGACATATTTGCCATGCCGTCAATCCGCGCCGGCTTGGACATGGAAGGGTTCGGGATCGTGTTTCTGGAAGCTGGCGCCTGCGGAAAGCCTTCGATTGCCGGCTGCGACGGGGGCCAGGCCGAGGCGGTGATAGATGGCCAAACAGGTTTTGTCGTTGATGGACAGGATCATGATGCGGTCGCGGGCGCGATCGAGAAGTTGGCTGCGGATGATAGCCTTCGGCTGCGGATGGGTGATCAAGCCGGTGCCCATGTACAGCAATTCGATTGGCATCAGGTGGTGGGGCGTATTGTAGATCGCGTCGACGCCATCGATTAGTCACCCACTGTTGCCTATGGGTTGTCAGTCTCGGTAGAGACATGGTGTATTGGCAGAGCCTTAACGGCGATTGATCTTCTGGATCTCCGCTTAAAGGTGTCCCCCGTCAGCCGATCCGTCGGGTTGTTTTGGCCGTTATTACACTATAATAACGCTGCGTCATCACGGTATTGCCAGACACGTTAAGCACGCCACGATGAAGGGATGGCTATGACTCCAGAGCAGATATTATCCTATGAGCCCAAGGTGCTTACGCAGGAGCAGCGGGAAAATTACTTCGATAATGGTTACCTGTTGGTAGAAAAGATCATTCCCCAGAAGTGGATTGATCAACTGATCGAGGTGACCGATGGGATGGTGGACAAGAGCCGGGGCATATCCAAGTCTGACTCGGTGTTCGATCTCGAGCCGGGCCACAGCCAGAACAATCCACGCCTGCGTCGGTTAAGCAGCCCGGTGGAGCATCACCCGGCGTACTGGGAGTATGCATCACAATCGATCCTCGCGGACGTGGCGTCTGATCTGGTGGGGCCAGACGTCAAGTTTCATCACTCAAAGCTGAACTTCAAGTGGGCGGTTGGCGGTGAAGAGGTCAAGTGGCATCAGGACATCACCTATTGGCCGCACACCAATTACAGTCCCCTGACGATCGGAACTTATTTGCATGACGTGGGTGATGACCAGGGGCCGTTGGGCGCGGTGGCAGGCAGCCACCAGGGCGAGCTGTACAACCAGTACAACGACAAGGGCCAATGGGTCGGTTGCCTCAGCGACACCGATGCCAAGCGGGTTGACATGGACAAGGTGAAATTCTT
>CAUZAW010000216.1:0-5729 GCA_963577735.1 Phycisphaerae bacterium
ACTGGGGATGGATTGACGCAACGCCTTTGAGGAGAGCACGGCCCAATTAGACGATCGAGTTGCCGGCACTGGTTCCAGGTGGGTGGAGCTACGGCAACTCTTTTCGCAAAAGAAAGACGCCCAGGGAATGTTGGGGTACTGAAAAGATGAAAACGCACAAATCCGCTGGTACACGAGCCCCTAGCGCGATTGCCGTGAGCGGTTCAGCCCATTCCAATCTCACGGAGATAGGCGCGGGTACGCTTGGCAATAGGCAGCGGTTTGTCGAAGGGGCATGGGTACATGTCCTGCTCGACAATGGCAAAGCCGTGGTAGTCGATTTCCAGCATTAACTTCATCAGGGCGGGGAAGTCGACCACGCCGCGTGAAGGTTCGCAGAACATGTCGTCGGCCACGGCCAGAGCGAAGGGTATGTTATTGTCGATGACCTGCTGCTGCTTTTGGGGGTCAACGCTCTTGAGGTGCAGGTAGGGGATGCGGGCGTGGTGCTTTTGCAAGAAGGTTACCGGGTCGCCGCCACGGTAGGCGTGATGCCCTACATCAAAACAGAGACTGACGGCGGTCGGGTCGGTGTCGGCAAGAAAACGTTCGATCTGCGGCTCGTATTGAATGTGGGTATCGGTGTGAGGGTGAAAAACCATTTGCAGATCGAATCGCGATTTGGTCAACTCTGCAACTCGGTTCACAGTGTCGATCAGTCGTTTCCAGCCATCGTCATCAAGGGTGGCCGATGCGATCTGCCTGCCACTAAACGGGTCGGTGTATAGATCCTCGATAAGGACAAGGTATGTTGCACCCAGGTCGGGCAGCAGTTTGCCCAGCCCGATCGTGTCGGCCTCGATTTTCGGCCAGGCATCGGGTTGGTCCAGTGGGTGCATGACAAAACCGGCGGCGGCCTGCAGGTTGCGTTTTTCCAGTTCAGCCTTCAAGACTCCGAACTCGGTGGGCAGGTAGCCGTACGGACCCAGTTCCGTCCACGCATAGCCGGCTTCGGCAATTTCATCGAGGAATCGAGACCACGGTATTTGCTTGGGATCATCGGCGAACCAGACGCCCCACGAATCAGGTGCGCTGCCTATCTTGATATTCATTTCCAGGCCCTGGCTTTTGAATTAAAGGAACGGTGTTAATAATGCAGTCGCTGTAGCTTGCTGCGATCTCGCTCGTATTCCTTGCGGATCCTGCGCGTGGCCGGGTCGCCAGTCGACTCGGCGGGAGCCACGTCCCACCAGACTTCTGACCACGGCGTGTAGCGGTACTTCTCGGTTTCAACAACAATAACGCACGGCCCCGGCTCATTGCGCGATTCGCGCAACGCGGCGCGGACTTCATCTTCTGTCTGGCAATTCCAGGCGCGGGCGCCGAAGCTTTCGGCGTTCTTGGCCAGGTCGATTTCAATGAACTTGCCGTCCAGTTGGTTGGACTTTTTGGACCGGCTGCGAAACTCGTTGCCAAAATCGCGGCCAGTCCGTCCCATCTGCAACTGACGAATACATTGGTATCCATGGTTTTCACTGATTACCACAGTGATCTTGAGACCTTCCTGGACCGCGGTGGCCAGTTCGGTCGGGTTCATCATGTACGTGCCATCCCCGATGTAGACGAATACTTCGCCGTCTCGCTGGGCCATGCGCACGCCCAGTCCCGCGGGTATTTCGTAGGCCATGCACGAGAAGCCAAACTCGATGTGGCAGAACGCTCCGGCGGTGGCGTCCCATAGTTTGTGCAGGTCGCCAGGCGGGCTGCCCGCGGCGGCGACGATGGTATCGCCCTTGCGGGCTTCATCGTTGAGGATGCTGACCAGGTGGCCTTGGCTCATGGCCTCACCATCGGCCGTGGTGAACGCCTCCGTGTCCGTGGTGATTTGCCAACGTTCCTTGGCCTGGGCGACCAGTTTTTCGTGCGAGGGATTGCGGCGAAGTCTGGCGGCCCTGACTTTCTTGTGCAGGGCACTGATCGCTTCACGAGCGTCGGCGACGATGGGCAGTGCGCCTTGTTTGAAGGCATCGTGCCCAGTCACGTTGATGGAAATAAACTGTACATCAGGGTTTTTGAAGCAGGACTGCGAGCCGGTGGTGAAGTCAGTTAGCCTGGTGCCGACGGCAATGACAAGGTCGGCCTTGCTCATGACCTCTGCTGCGGCCGAACCGCCCGTCACGCCGTGGCCGCCAAGCACCATCGGCGAATCCTTGCTCATGGCGCCTTTGCCGCCGAAGGTTTCGCCGACGGGGATGGCGAAGGTGTCGGCAAATTTCTGCAGCTGACCATAGGCCTCGGCATAGTGCACTCCGCCTCCGGCAATAATGGCAGGATGCTTGGCTCGCCTGATCAATGCGGTGGCTTCTTCAATACGTTTGGCGTCTGGCAGGCGACGTTCAATTCGCCATATGCGTTTTTCAAAGAAGTAGGCCGGGTAATCATAAGCGTGGGCCTGTACGTCCTGGGGCAGGGCGATGGTGACTGCGCCTGTGTCAGCCGGATCAGTCAACACGCGCATGGCTTCAGGTAGGGCCGTCAGTAACTGTTCGGGCCGGGTAATGCGGTCGAAGAACCGGCTCAGCGGCCGAAACGCGTCGTTGACGCTGATATCGGCAGATACAGGGTGTTCGAGTTGTTGCAGTACGGGACCCTGGTGGCGGGTCGCATAATAGTCCGAGGGTAGAAGTAGTACGGGCAGGCGATTTATGGTGGCTGTAGCCGCGCCGGTGAGCATGTTGGTCGAGCCGGGCCCGATAGATGCGGTACAAGCCAATAGTTGCTTGCGGAGGGTGGCCTTTGCGAAGCCGGAGGCGGTGTGGACCATCGACTGTTCGTTGAACGGTTGCATGTAGGGCAACTGTTCGCCGTATTCCTCCAGCGCCTGGCCTAAACCGGCTACGTTGCCGTGGCCAAAGATACCGAACATCGCGGGGATCAGCCGTTGGGTTTTGCCATCGCGTTCGCTGTACTGGTTGGACAGGTAGCAGACAACAGCCTGGGCCATGGTCAGGCGAAAGTTTTTGCGTTGTCGCCTGCGTCCGTTCTTGAAAACAGCCATGATTGTTCTCCGGGAACTTCCGTTGCTGGTCGGGTTGTATTACTTTTCCAGCCCGTGAAAGACAACAGTCTTTATTTCAGTCATTTCCTCGACGGCATACCTCGGTCCCTCCTTGCCGATACCGCTCTGTTTGAGCCCGCCGTAGGGCTGCAAGTCGGCTCGCCACTGGGGAGTCCAGTTGATCATGATGTTGCCGCTTTGTACTTCGCGGGCAAAGCGCAGGGCGTGGTTGATATCACGGGTGAAGACGCCGGCCCCCAGCCCGTAGCGAGTATTGTTGGCAAGATCGATGGCCTGGTCGACACCGGATACGGGCGTGACGGCAATGGCCGGTCCGAACAATTCGTCGCAGGACAGCTTCATGGCCGGATCGACGTCGGCGACAATAGTGGGATGGTAGATGGCTCCCTCTCGTTTGCCGCCAGTTACCAGCTTAGCGCCACTGTCCACCGCCTCGTCAACCCAACTCTCGACTCGCTGCGCTTCGCTTTCGGTAATCATGGCCGAGATTTTGGTATCGTCGTTGAGCGGATCACCGATCTTGATCGCATCCACGTGGGTACGAGTGGCGTCGAGGAAATCACTGTAGACGCCTTTGTCCACGATGACCCGCTGGGTGGAGATACAGACCTGTCCGGCGTTGGCGTATCCGCCGACGGCAGTGGCCTGGGCAACCATTTCCAAGTCCGCGTCGGGCAGAACGACCAACGGTGAGTTGGAGCCCAGTTCAAGTGATAGTTTTTTTACGCCTGCCACGCGGGTGATCTCACGGCCGACTTCACCGCTACCGGTGAAACTGACCTTTCGCACTCTTTCGTCAGCGCAAAGAGCGGGTCCAAGTATGGAGCCGCTACCGGTGAGGCATTGGACGGAGTTTTCCGGTGCGCCAGCTTCAAGCAGAAGCTCAACGAGTTTGATGGTTGCTAGCGGGGTGACGCTGGCAGGCTTGAGGATGACCGCGTTGCCCGTGGCGAAGGCCGGCCCGAGCTTGTGCGCCGCCAACAGGATGGGAAAGTTAAAAGGGGTAATGGCCACGACCACACCGCATGGTACGCGCAGGGTCATGGCGAACTTGTTTTCGGCGCCGGGTTGGGCGTCTATGGGTAGTGTTTCGCCACGCAGTTGTGTCCCCTCGAAGGCAGACAGGCGCATCAATGACGTGACGCGCGAGGCTTCAACACGCGATTCGCCAATGGGCTTGCCCACTTCCATGCTCAGTGTCTGGGCAAATTCCTCTGTCTTTTTCTCAAACAGCTCGGCAAAGCGTATGAGAATGGCATATCGCTCATGGGCTGACATCGCAGCCATGGTCTTGGCGCCGTCTACCGCCGCTGCAAGGGCTGCTTCAATCTGCCCGGCCTCGGCGACCGGCACCTCATCTACCTGTTCGCCGCTGTAGGGAGAGTTGACGCTGATGGTCTTGGAGGCGCCAACCCATTGGCCGGCTACGTACATTTTCATGGATCGTTCCTCGTCTGGTTCATGGTTGTCCCCTGACCATTGTTTGCTTTTTTAGAATAACATAAAGGCCCAGTAGGTGCTTTGGGATGATAAGTCCCAGGGGAAAGGATTTTATGCAATTAACACCACAGCAACTTGTCGATTATGTGCGGGACGGATATCTAGCCGTAGAAGGCCTGCTTGACGGCCACGAGGTTGTCGCCCTTCGTAACCGACTGGAAGAATATACGCACGGTGACCGGTCTTGCCGGCAGATCGTTATCACTATGGAGCCTCGCGTGGAAAGGGGAGAGTTGCACGTGGATTATCCGGGTGACGGTATTCGCAAGATTGACGAGCTCGTCGAGCACGATGACCTGTACCGTGCCCTTGGCTTGCACCAGAACATTGTGGGCGTGATCGAACAGATTCTCGGGCCGGATCTGAAGATGTTTCGCAACTCACTGTTACTTAAGCCCCCAAGCGTAGGTTCGCAAAAGGGTATGCATCAGGATTCACCATACTGGCCGATTGAACCCATGGCTCTGTGCTCTTGTTGGTTTGCCATCGACGATGCAACGCTGGAGAACGGGTGTATGGGTGTGCTGCCAGGTGGCCACAAGCGTGGCCCGCTGCCCCATGAAAGTGTAACGGACGATTTCGTGATTGAGCCGTCGGCTTACAATATGGATAAGATGAAGATGGCTCCGCTGAAAGCGGGGGGGGGCTTGTTCTTCCACTCGCTTCTCCCGCACCACACCGCACCCAACCGGTCGGATAAATGGCGTCGAGCAATTGCCCTTTCCTATATGTCGGCAAGGTCTCTTTTTACAGGTGTTGAGCCTCAGCACGGTTTCGGTGAGAGTCATGACTCTAAGCTTAGTAACGGAGGGCCTCAATATTTTCACGTCCAGGGCAAGACGTATCCCGGCCATGTCAGGTGATGCTTGTGAATGTTGACGATTCCTCGTTGAAGTCTGATTTGGAACTTGACGGCCCTGTAAATCCGTACCACGCGCTTTTTTTCAACAAGCCGCCTCACGATGGCCTGCCCACACCGACCCATCAGGACGGCTATTACATCAAACTAGAACCACCTGAGGCGGTCACCATGCGGCTGGCATTGGAGGCTACGGACGAAGAAAATGGTTGCATGCGCTATAGTTGCATGCGCTATATCAGGGGCTCACATCGCTAGGGCCTGCGCAATCATGGCATGTCTGGAGTGCTGGGCTTTTCCCAAGGCATCACG
>CAUZAW010000217.1:0-5708 GCA_963577735.1 Phycisphaerae bacterium
CCACGCTTATCCCCGTACGCACAGAGCCTTTGATGTGCGAGTTTAAAACCATCGACATTCAATGCCAGCCCATGCCCAGCCGTGAATTCTGCCTACAGACCATCGATGAGCGGCAAGCATTTATTGACATGGTGAAGGATGAAGACCCCAACGCCACCTGGGTATGCGGATACAACCACCCAGAACCAGATATGTTTTCACCACAGGATCGCATCGATGCCACACAACTATCCATTGATTATTTCCGCGAAACAATCCGCATGATCGATGCCTGCGAACAACCGCGCCAGGTCCTGCCGCTGACCCTTGGCGCCCTTCGCATCGGTGATGTCGCCGCCGCGCTATCACCTGGTGAAAACTTCACGATCACCGGCCAGCACGTGCGGTCTCAGTCGCCATTTGTCCATACGCTGGTTTGCGGTGATACCAACGGCCTGTGGGGATACATCGGTAACGACGAAGAAATTGATCGCTGTGGGGCTGAGACCAACTTCAGTTGGAATTTATTGGTCCCCCGCGGCCATTGCCTACCCCCCGCCAAGGGTTCTGCACAGCAAGTCATCTCCACACTTGTCTATCTACTGCGACAACAACACACCAACAGCACATGATTGCCGCGCTAGGATAAGCAATATTTTCACTGCCACATTTCGAGCCTGTACGGAGATTTGATATCATCTATAACAATATCGAAAACGTATATTGTCCAAAAAGGAGCACCCCTTGGCACCTTACCAACGACCGCAACAACTGAAACTGCTAGTCGTCGCCCACCCGCACGACTTTACCCACATGGCTGGCACCTGCGCCCACCACATTGAGGACGGAGACCATGTGACGGCCGTATCTATCACCGGCGGCAGTAAAGTTCACAACGAGAAACTCTACGATGAACTGCGCAAGCCGGCGGACCAACAGGACATGTCGGTGATCACCCAGACGACCGAGCAGTACGTCAATGAAAAGATCGGACAGTTTCGCCAAGTCTGCGCCCTGTTCGGAGTCACGGATTGCCGCGTTCTGCCGTTTCCCGATGTACCTCTGATCGGCTCCAACGAGATGCATCAGACCTTGGCGCAGATCGTCCGCGACATACGCCCCCATATCGTCATAACTCACGCACCCGATCATATCGTGCCCATGACGATCACCCAGGTTGACGACGACCACGTCGAAGCAGGCAAGGCCATGCGCATGGCCTTGCGCATGGCCGGATCGCCCGACCAGGACAACCGCCAGGCCCCGCACAGTGTTGCCACCATTTACTACATGGGCGCCGAGTACGGCATTACTGATCTTAACCTGATCGTCGACATTACCGACCAGATCGAAAATCGCTACCAGGCCGAGATGCTCTTTACCACGCAAGGCCACACCGAAGAGTTTGTCCGCAAGCGCATAGAGGTCATGTCCAGCCTGGGCTGGGCTGCGCATACCGGTTACGGCGAAGCATTTGTTCGTGCCGGCAGGCAGGTTTCGCGAAAGCTGATGGTCACCGACGAAGATCTGGAAGAAAGAGAAATGTCGCGTGAGCAGATGTTTGAGAAACTCTCGCAGCGACTCAAGTAGGCTGCAGGTCGATCCAAGATGGTAGACACCGGGCAAACCGTCAAGGAAGCGGACATCGTGCAGGGGCTGGCTTGCCTGGGCGTCAGGCCGACGGCGTGTGTCATGGCCCACGCCGCACTGTCGCAGTTCGGCCACGTCGAGGGCGGGCCCCGGACCGTTATCAGCGCCCTGCGCAACGCGGCCGGACCGGAGGGTGCCGTGCTCATCCCCTCGTTTCGCGACGCTATCCGATCAGACTACTATGCTCTGCACACCTGCGGATCACAGTGCCCGCAAAAGCTCTGCCCCAGCAGTGAGCCCGGATACACCGGCAAGGTCGGTGAAACCCTGCGCCAGCAGCCAGACGCGCTGCGAAGTTGTCACCCCACGCATTCATGGGCCGGCGTCGGCAACGCAGCCGCTTTTTTACTCCAAGGTCACTGCCACAGCCTGACGCCTTGTGGCAGCGATTCACCCTTCATCCGCTTGTTGCAACATGACGGGATAGTTCTTCTGCTCGGTGTCGACGTCAACGCCCTGACCAATATGCACGTTGTCGAAGACCTGCGCAACCTGCCGTATTTATCCGCAATAGATCGCGAGCATCGCCACGCCACCTACACCACCAGTGGACGCCGCATTCAATATGTCTATCCCAATCTGCTCCACAGGGCCATGGTTGATGCTGGAATTCTTCGCAGCGTCAAAATCGGCAATGCCTCCTGCCACGCGCTGACCGCCCGGGATCTGGCCAGTTTCCTATGGATCATCACCGAGGACGATCCTTGGTGCCTAGTCCTACGCCCCGCCGGCAATCAATATGACCCCGAAACCGACGCTCGCCGTAAGACAGACCGCATGTTACTGTCCTGGCAATCCAATCCCGACCGTGAGGCATGGAAGCAACTGGCCGCCGCCTCTAAAAAGACCATAGATCCAAACCAATTCGAACCGACCGACAACCCGAGCACCGACTGCCCTGCCTACCGGGGCATCCTCCGCGGCCATCACCGTTGCGCCGCCAATGACATTGGGCCCTGGGAAAAGTTTGAGGATTTTGCTGCCCAAGAGCCCGGCATCGCCACCTGCCAACACTGCAACTGGCCTCGGTCGTGATGGAACGTGCCCAACCTGACAATACATTCTCGCTATAGTGGTATTCTCCATGGCCATGACCGAAAAAGTGCAACACAAAATAGTCGGCACCGGCTCATTCACCTACGAAACGGTCGTTAGTTGGGAGAAACTGCCTAACGACTGGAGTTTTGTCGAAACGGTCGGCATGGCCACCGATTCGCAGGACCGTGTGTACGTTTTTAATCGAAGCGAGCAACCGGTCATCGTTTTCGATCGTGAAGGCAACTTCCTGCATGCCTGGGGCAAAGGCCGTTTCGTACGTCCCCATGGCATCTGGATCGGTCCCGATGACATGCTCTACCTGGCCGACGACGAAGACCACACGCTGGGTAAATACACACCTGACGGACAACTGGTCATGAAACTGGGCACCAGCGGCCAGGGCAGCGACACCGGCATCAAGGACAAGGACTACCGCACCATCAAGGGCGGGCCGCCGTTCAACAAACCCACCAACTTGGCCCTCGATCCGGCCGGCAACATGTATATCACCGACGGCTACGGCAATTGCAAAGTCCACAAGTTCTCACCCGACGGCCAACACCTGCTCTCGTGGGGCGAACCGGGCACCGGGCCCGGCCAGTTCAACATCCCTCACGGCATTGGCATTGACAGCCGCCAACGGCTTTACATCTGCGACCGTGAGAACAGTCGTATCCAGATTTTCGACACCGAGGGCAATTTACTCGACCTGTGGACCCATGTCGTGCGTCCCTGCGAAGCGTTTATTGACTCTCACGATAATGTCTTCGTCGCCGAACTAGGCACACGTGTCGGCCTATTGCCCTGGATGAACTTTCCAGCCACAAGTCCCGGCGGACGCGTCAGTATCTTCGATACCACAGGCAACCTCCAAAGCCGTTGGGGCGGAGGTGATGAACCGGGCACGCCAGGCGATTTCCTCGCGCCGCACGACATCTGGGTCGATTCGCAAGGCAGCATCTACGTCGGCGAGGTTATCGTCTCGTCCACGGGCAACAAGCAACCAGTTGGGTGCCCTTCACTGCAAAAGTTCTCACTGGTCAAAAAATAACAGGAGCCACAGCCATGGAAATGGAAGACAAGGCCGTCATTGTCACCGGCGCCGGGCAGGGCATCGGGCAGGCTACGGCCAAGGTATTTGCCGATGAAGGGGCCTCGGTCGTCTCAGTCGACGCCAACCCAGCCACAGCCAAGACCACAGCCGACGCCATCGTGCAAAACGGCGGTAAGTCAGTCGCTGTTGAAGCCAATGTCGCCGACGCCAAGGCCGTCCAAGCCATGGCTGACCAGGCGATCAAGGCATTCGGGCAAATCGACGCCCTGATCAACATTGCCGGCATTCAAGGCATGGTCGCCGACGTTGTTGAGATGCCCGAGCAGGAGTGGAACCGCGTCCTGAGCGTCAACATCACCAGCGTTTTCCTCTGTGCCAAGTATTGCATTCCCCATATGCAAAAGGCCGGGAAAGGGGTGATCGTCAACGTTGCCTCGATGCAAAGCTTCTTCAACATGCCCGGGTCATCGGCGTACGCGGCCGCAAAAGGCGGAATCGTGTCGCTGACCCGTGCCATGGCCCTCGACTTTGCACGCCAGAATATTCGCGTCAACGCGGTCGCCCCCGGCTACATTGATACACCACTGCTGCGCGGTTTTGCCCAGGCCACGGGTGACGAGCAGGCGGCCATCGACAAATGGAACAGCCGGATTCCCATCGGCCGGCTACAGACGCCCGAGGAGGTTGCCCAGGTGATTCTCTTCCTGGCCTGCTCCCGCGCCTCGGCCGTCACCGGCGTGACCTACCCCGTGGATGGGGGCATGCTCACCGCCCAACCAACATGGGAAGCGTAAACGCCAGGACCCCGATCTATCTGTCCAAATTCGGTGCGAAGCGGGTTACTAAAAACAGTCACTTACCCAGCACTTGCTCGCGGTCGAATATCAACAACCGATCGGTATAAAAACCTGTAATGTAGATGTACTTGTCGGAAATAAACAAGTCACGGGGGCGGCGAAGACAGTCAGGTCGGATCTGGTTTCCACGGCTGGCACAATCAATTACCCCGACGGGCGCCAGACCGTCGACTAGGTCGAGCGTGTCATAAATCAAAACCCGATCGTTGTTGAAATCGATGACCAGCAGATGTTCGTCGGTCGTGGCCGTATCAATCGGCCCATTGAACGTGCCAGGCTCGACGCCGCCGATGTGCTTGATGACGACCGGCACGTCCCCGTCCTTGGGAAGTGGCGAATCGAAAATCAACAGGCGATCGTTATCAAAATCATCCAGGTAACATCGGCCGTGGGCCACGTTAACGCTACGAAGGTTGTTGAACGTGTCCGGCTCAATGCCGCCGCCGAGTCGCTGAAAGACATGAGCTTTCTGGCCGTCCTTGGGCACCGGCGTGTCCCAGACGATAAGGCGGTGCTGGAACGTATCGGTCAGATAAAGCGCATCCTGGGTGACGAAAAGCCCGTTGGCGGCGTTCAATTTTTCCGGATCAACACCGCCGACGCTGTTGATGACCCTGGGCGTATCGCCATCTTCGGGCACGGGCGTGTCATAAATGAGCAGGCGCTTGTGGCCGAAGTCGGTCAGGTAGCACCGGTCGTTGCAGACGACAACATTGGAAGGCGCATAAAGGGTATCAGGATCTGCACCGCCTACCCGCTCGATCACCTGCGGCTCATCCGTTGGCTGCGGCCGGAGGTTGTCGTAAATGAGCAAACGACCGTTACGGGTATTGGTGTAATCCGTGATGTACAGGTGAGTCTGCGTTGCCCAAACGCCGTGCGGCTGCATAAATCGTTTCGGATCCACGTACCCAGCTGTTTTGACCACATGCGCAGTCGCTTCAACCGACAGGGGTGAATATTTTATCTGTCCCATACAAAAAAAATTTCAGAAAAACAAGGGAACTTAAGTGGCGAGTTTTCTCCAGAAGCTATCGCGCCCATTCCAGCGGGTGGCCACGACCGGGCAGGCTCTTCCACGGATAATGCTCGATAACCTGCTGCGTAGTGGTCACAAATGCCAGGTGCCA
>CAUZAW010000218.1:0-5687 GCA_963577735.1 Phycisphaerae bacterium
ATCCCGAAACTGGCTAGGGCCACGCCTACCCAGCGCAACTGCGGATGATAGAGAGGTTCGCCGCCGATGGTCGGCTGGGGATATACCTGTTCAAGCATGCCCGGCGGAAACTTCACCGGTAGCGTTAGGCTAACACCGTCGATTCCATGAGCCAGAACACTGTGCTCATAGTCGCCGCCTCCGAAAAAAAGATCGCAACCGATGCCATCGTCGGCTCTGTCCTGGCTGATGCGGGCTTGGAACTGGTCAAACACGCTCTTTCGCAGGTCGCTGGTACCTCCGGACGTGCGCCAGTCAAAAGCGATCGGCGACATGTCTTGATCGCTGCGCCATAAGTTAAAGGCGTGGGCAAACTCGTAGCGGATTTGCTCGTTGTGCGGTGTCAGGATGACCAGCTTTTGCTGAGATTGGTCCCCACCGCCGATCGATATTCTTTTACCAGTGGGGCTAAGCACCACTGGCACGGCAACGATCACGGCGAGCAAGGTAACGGTCAGGATTAGCGGCCACCACTGCTTCATGGCAATTGCAGCAGTTTGGCTGTTGCACTTTCGAGTAACTCTGCGGCGCGGCGCATTGACTGCTCGGCGGACAGGCCCGGCCCTATCACGTGGTAGGCTTTCAAGCCGGCGTCGATGGTGCGTTGGGCGAGTGGACCGATGGAGCCGACCAGGGCCACGGTGTCAACGCCTGCCCGCCGCGCCGCCTGAGCCACGCCCAGGCACGCCTTGCCTGAAACGCTTTGGCCATCAAGTCGGCCTTCGCCTGTCAAGCACAAATCACACCCGTTGACTCGCTGGTCAAAATCCAGTGCGTCTAGCACCAACTCGATCCCCGGCTGCAGTCGGGCGCCCAGAAACGACAGCAATCCTCCGCCCAACCCCCCTGCCGCCCCGGCGCCGGGTAGGGTTTCAATGTCCTTACCCAGTTGTTTAAAAATAAGCCGGGCAAGGTGAGCCAATCCGCGGTCCAGGTGCTCGACCTGCTGGTGTGAGGCGCCTTTTTGCGGGCCATAAATATGGGCAGCGCCGTTGGGTCCGGTCAACGGGTTGGTCACGTCGCAGGCCACGATGATCTGTGTTTGGCTGATTCTTGGATCAATCCCGTTCAGGCCAATGCTGCCAATGTCGGCCAGGTCACAGCCGGCCGGTCTTGGTACAGGTTGGCCGTTGAGGTCGCGAAACACGGCACCCAGGGCGGTGGCCATGCCGCAACCCCCGTCGTTGGTGGCGCTGCCGCCAATACCCATGATGATCCGCCGGGCGCCGGCTGTCAGTGCAGCCTGGATAAGTTGGCCGGTGCCGAACGTGGTTGTTTTAGTCGCGTCACGTTGTGCTGGCGCCACCAGTGAAAGGCCCGAGGCAGCGGCCATCTCGATGATTGCGGTCAATGGTTCATTGTTTCTGCTGCCCAGCAGCCCCCATGCGGCGGCAACAGGCTCACCTAGCGGCCCAGCCACGGTTGTTGTCTTGGCGGTGCCGTCCGTAGCCGAGAGCATCGCGTCGACCGTACCCTCTCCGCCATCGGCGATCGGGCAAAGATCAACGTCGGCTTTTGGCTCGGCAAGTGCGATTCCACTGGCCATCGCATTTGCGGCCTCGGTGGCGGTTAGTGATTCCTTGAAACTATCCGGAGCACAGATGATCTTCATGGCCGATCAGTGTAGCCTGTTGATGATGGAGATGCCTGTTGATATCGCCATGATGCGCCGTGCCCTGGCCCAGGCCAACGCGGGGGCACAGATCGGTGAAGTACCCGTTGGTGCCGTGGTTTATCGTGGCCAACAAGTGCTGGGCGAAGCGCACAACCACCGTGAAATCAATCATGATCCGACTGGTCACGCTGAGATTCTCGCACTACGTCTGGCGGCTCGGCAGTTGGGCACGTGGCGACTGGAGGGCTGTTCGCTGGCCGTGACGCTTGAGCCCTGCCCCATGTGCGCTGGGGCCCTGATAAATGCCAGGGTCCAGAGACTGATCTATGCCGTGCGCGATCCGAAGATGGGGTGTGTCGACTCCCTTTACCAATTACCGACCGATATTCGTTTCAACCATCGTCTGGAAGTGATCGAGGGCGTGCTTGCCGACCAATGCGCCGCGGTGCTTAGTGGGTTTTTTCAGAAGTTGCGTCGGCGGTGAAACGACTGCGCAGTTCCAAGCAACTGGGCATCACGGTCAGGTAGGCTATTAGCCTACGTCTATCAATGCGATGGCGTCGCCATATTCTCGGCTGAGTATCTTGCGTAGGCGTTGGTGTGCGGTCTTTCCAAGCGCGGGGTCGCCCTTGACAATTGATTCGGCATCGCGGCGGGCCAATTGCAAAAGGTCCATGTCGCGCGGAATAGCTGCGACACGCAGCGGGGGCAGGCCATGTTGACGAGTGCCGAAAAAATCACCCATACCGCGAATTTCCAGATCGCGTTCGGCGATTTGAAACCCGTCGCTGGTCGAGGCGATCGCTTCCATGCGTTGCTGGGCCTGTGGGTTGGTTGGACCGGAGATCAACAAGCAGGCACTTTTCTTGCCGTCGCTGCCACGACCGATGCGGCCACGTAACTGGTGCAATTGGGCCAGGCCGAAGCGTTCGGCATGTTCGACGATCATCACGGTCGCGGTGGACACGTCAATGCCAACTTCAATGACCGTAGTGGCCACTAGCACATGGATATGTCCTTTGCGGAAGCGGCGCATGATATTTTCACGGCTCTGACGACTGAGTTGACCGTGTATAGCGGCCACTTTGAATTGAGGCAGTTTCTGTTGCAGCATCCGTGCATGCTGCTGTACATTTTTGAGTTGTACGCGTGACTCTTGGTAGGTTTCATCAATGGCGGGCACGACCACGTACGCCTGTTCACCGTCGGCTAGGCGCTTGGCCAGAAAATCATAAACCTCATGGGACTTGTCGGGCTCGACGAGGCGGGTGGTGACCGGCATTCGCCCTGGAGGCAGTTGCCTGATAGTAGAAATATCCAGGTCGCCGAACACGGTCAGGCTTAATGTACGGGGAATGGGCGTGGCGGTCATGACCAGGCAATGCGGGCAAAGCCGTTGACTGCCGGCGCGGAATGCCGCCCGCTGCAAAACACCGAAACGGTGCTGCTCATCCACGACGACCAGTGCAAGGTTGGCGAACCGGACCGAGTCTGACAACAACGCCTGGGTACCAATGACAATATCGACCCGGCCGCAATTAATCTCATCGAGCAACGCAGCCCGTTGCGGACTGGCGGCCGTGGTCGACTGGCCGGTCAATAACGCAATCCGCACCGACGAGTCGGCGAGCATGTCGCTGATCGAGATGTAATGCTGCTCGGCCAGTAGCTCGGTGGGCGCCATCAGGGCAGCCTGCTTGCGGTCGGCGACAGCCATGAGCAGTGCATAGAGAGAAACCACTGTTTTGCCGGCGCCGACATCACCTTGTAACAGCCGATTCATCGGGGTATCACGTTGCAGATCAGAGGCAATTTCACCGACCACCAAATCCTGGTCAGGCGTCAAGTCAAACGGAAAGCGGTCACGAATGTGACGGTCGATTGCTGGTGAAAAACGCAGCGCATACGCCTTGAGATGGTAGCGGTTGTAATGTCGTTTGATGGCTATTCCCAGTTGCAGAATCAGTAGTTCGTTGTATGCCAGTCGCCGCCGCCCGCTCAAGGCTTCATCTTCGTCCGCGGGGTGGTGTACCAGTCGGTGGGCCTTGGACAATACGGGCATCGCCCGTTCTTTCACGAATGCGGCGGGTAGGGGATCGATCAATTGGTCGGTCACGGCGGGCAATGCCCTGGTGATCAACGATTCGAGGAACACAGTGGAAAGTTCTTGCGTGGCCGGATAAATAGGGCGCAACCTCTCGACCTTGGGTGGCTGGTCCTGGGCTGGGTCGAGTATTTCCCAGCCGGGGTTAACCATTTGCGGGCGCCCTTTATAGGCCTTGATCATGCCCTGGGCGCGAAGAACCATGCCCGGGTGAATCTGGTCACGCAGGTAACCGGCGTTGAACCAGACGAGATAGAGTTGGTCTTGTTGGTCCTCAACGGTGGCTTCAAAACGGGGCTTGGACCTCTTTTGAAATGTGGGAACCGATCGTGTTTCTATGACCGTTCCCCGGGCAGAACCGATACGGCCCATGGGCAGGTCTCCGATGGCAGATTCTGCGTATTGCTGCTCGTAACGCATGGGCATGTGGCGGATAAGATCGCGGATGGTTTCAATACCCAGGCGGGCCAAGGATTCACTGCGGCGTTGAGTGACACTGGCTAACTGGCCCACGGGTGTCGCTAGCCGCAGTTGCGGTTGGGGTTCGATCGTTGCCATAGGTACGATCTTACCCGACAGTAAACAGTGGCAGAATAAAAAAGGGCCTCGACCGGGGGAGGCGACCGGTGCGAGACCCGATTCAGGGTGAGGTTGTTCCAGTCGGCTGGGCGGTAGCATTGGCCGCATCGGCGGTTGTGCAGCCAAAACCGAACTTGCCTGCCCGCTGAGCAACTGGCTGTAGCGAGCCATTGAGCTACAGCAAGTATTCAATTCAGGGGACAGCCGGGCTAACAGGAGATTAACTTTTGCCCGGTCAGCATTGGGATAAGGTCCATTTATATCGGTCGTCCCGAGATTTCCGGGGTTTCCAGGGGGGGCGGGGTGGGGGTCGGTGGACCGGAGATTGCCGGGGCAGGCAAGGCGTGGCGGGCCTAGGGTTGCTATACTCGCGCAGTTATGGGTACGCAGCAGCGGATAGGGCTGTTTCCAGGCACATTTGACCCGATTACCAATGGGCATTTGGACGTAATCCAGCGTGGTCAGCGTTTGTTTGACCGGTTGGTCATTGCCATTGGCCGCAACCCCGCCAAATCACAGCTTTTTAGCGTCGAGGAACGGTTTGGGGTGATCACCGAACTGGCCACGGCATTGGGTGACAACGTCGTGGTGGAAACCTACCAAGGGCTGACGGTGGATTTTGCCCGTCAAGTTGGGGCCACGGCCATCCTGCGCGGACTTCGCAACGTATCCGACTTGCATTTTGAATTTCAACTAGCGTTGACGCACCGTGAGATCGCCGACATTGAGACGGTGTTTATCATGACAGGCGAAGCATACGCGTTCACCAGTTCGACGCTCATTAAGCAGATCGCCTCGGCTGGCGACATCGACAGGTTGCACCGATTACTGCCGACGCAGGTGATTGCTCAACTTAAAAAGAAAAAGCAACAGCACAACGGCCAGATACCTTGGGAGCATACTGACGGATTCAAGGAGTAGTCAATCCCAAGCGGGATCTGATTCACGTCCCCACGAGAAATCGTTAATTGTGCTTTGATTGAAGCCGTGTTCAAGTGGACAACGCCCTGTCATGGACTACCGCATCATCAGCATCGGCGCCTTGAGCGGACACGAGTTGTGGTCCAGGAATGGCGGCATTCACACCCCGCATGCGACGACGACGCTGATTCGCTCAGGTGATAAGGTGATCCTGGTCGACCCGGGTTTGCCTGTCCAGGTCATTGCCGCCCGGTTGGCCGAACGCGCGGGGCTGGAACCGGCCGACGTGACGGATGTTTTCTTAACATGCTTTCGGCCGGCGCATCGGATGGGGCTGGCAGCCTTCGAGAAAGCCCGCTGGCAGATCAGTGAAATGGAGCGGGAATCGATCGGCTTGAGCCTGATCGAGCATCTAAACCAGCAACCGGA
>CAUZAW010000219.1:0-5593 GCA_963577735.1 Phycisphaerae bacterium
AGGACCAACCGGCTACGCATCCAGGTTCAAACCATGGCAAGAGATAAACTTGCAGGAGGCTTCTGGCAGACATACAACCTGTGGCAATATGCGGAAATATGCGGCAAAAAGAAATCTCCATTCCTTATCCAAAAGTCTCACAGGCGATAAGCCGTGACTGCAACTGATATCCAAAATCTCGACGAATATGACCTTTGGTGTCATGGCCTGCTGGCCGATCCCTACCCGTTCTACGACCGCATGCGGGCCGAGGACCCGGTGCACTGGAGCGAGCCGCTGCAAAGCTGGGTGCTGACCCGTTACAAGGATATTCACGCTGCCTTTCTCGATTCCAATCGCCTGGCATCGGGACGGGTGGATGCATTTTTCCAACTCATAGCCGAACCATTGAGATCACAACTCGGCCCCTTGTATGAGTACATGTGCAGGTGGCTGGTGATGACCGACCCGCCGGACCACGTCCGCCTGCGTAAATTAATGAACAAGGCATTTTCGCCACGCATGATCGAAACCAGGCGACCACGCATCGAACAAAATGTTAATGAATTGATCGACAAGGTTGAGGGTCGGGGCCGGATGGATCTGATTCGGGATTTTGCCTATCCACTACCGGCAGTGGTGATCTACCAGATGCTTGGCCTGCCCGCAGATAATCAGGCTCAATTTCAAACATGGTCACAGGAAATCGCCGCATTCGCCGGCGCCGGTGGGTTGGCTGCCGAGGGTTTCGCCCAACAGGCGCAAAAGAGCCTGTTGGATTTTGTCGAGTTCTGTAAACAGGTGATCGAGCAGCGTCGCCGCGAACCGCAAGACGACCTGATCAGCACCATGATTGCAGCCCATGAACAGGGCCAGACACTTTCCGATCTGGAAATGCTCGCCATGTGTGTAATGCTGTTTGTCGCCGGGCACGAGACGACCACGGGCCTGATCGGCAACGGCACGCTCGCTTTGCTCAAACATCCCGGCGAACTACGCCGGTTTAAGGAAGATCCGTTGTTACTTACACCCGCGATCGAGGAACTCTTGCGTTACGACAGTTCCCTTCAGCGCCAGACGCGGCTGCCCCGTGAGGACATCGTGATCGGCGAGCGCAAGATAGCAACTGGCCAGCCGATCTTACTCATGCAAGGCGCTGCCAACCGGGATCCCGAGCAGTTCGAAGACCCCAACACCCTCAACATTTCCAGGCAACCCAACCCGCACGTGGCCTTTGGCGTCGGCATTCACTTCTGTCTCGGAGCGCCACTGGCAAGGCTTGAGGCCAGGATCGCCATTCCCACGCTGCTCAATCGTCTTGGCAATCTACAACTTGACCCGGATTCGCAGGTTAAATGGCGGCAAAATATTTCACTTCGCGCAATGGATTCCATGCCCGTGATCTTTTGAACCGACCAACACCGCTATGAATGCTGAGCTTAGTTTGCCGAGCGATTTGCTCGTTTGATTGTTTTTTCAAACCTTTTCTCATGTGATCGAAATTTAATCACCCCGCACAAATCCGGCCAATCCATAGGCCCCTTTTCTTCATCCAACAAGATCGACGACTCTACTACTGCAGCGGCCGCTTAACGGTTTTGAATTTATCTATCGTTATGTGATAATTACGGTTACTTTAATTAGGCGATGGGCTAGGGAGCTATCCAAATCGGACAGGGCAAATGGCCAAAACGTCATCATCATCAAGGCCGACAGCGAACTTGATATCGACCAATCATCACCGTTGCTCGAATCGATCAGACAGCAGGGTAACGACCAGGCAACCTGCGTGATCGTGGATTGTTCCAGTGTTGACTTCCTGCACACCGTGGGCATCTCCAAGCTCGTCAGTCTTCACATTCGCCTGAATAAAAACGGTGGCCGGTTGATATTATGTGAGCTCAAGAGCAGGTTAGCCGAGATGTTTCAGACGTTGCGTTTGGACCAGTTACTTGAGATTCATCCGAACGTGGAAACCGCCCGCGACGCGATTGGGCCATGACTTTACATACACGGCCAAGCCCGCAGTGCAAGGCGCCAGCACAAACATAAGATAGAATGTCCCCAAGGCCACGGGGTGTAGCTCAGCTTGGCAGAGCGCCTGCTTTGGGAGCAGGAGGCCGCAGGTTCGAATCCTGTCACCCCGACTTGTTTCATACTGTTTTAGACGGTTGCAACCTGTTCCACGTGCTGGGCTTATCACCTCTTTAGCCAGCCTCTTGACCGGGGTCCGATGTTTCATCTGGTTTCATGATGTTTCGTTTGTGGGGGCCAGATTTGTCTCCACTGGCTCAGGCGGTTGGTCGCACCCCTCAAATCCAAAATCTGGGGATCGGTGTAAATGCGGCTGGTCAGGCGGGGGGGCCGTATGCCGCATGAACTTGACGGCGGTCGCCAGTGGCACACCCATCGCCTGAAGATGGCTGCAGAACATCTTCCTCAGCGACTTGCGATCGACTTGGTCATGATCATTACCCTTTACTCAATGCGTCTATGTCCAGATCACTCACATTCGACATGGATTCGGTTCAGGGGGCAAGGTCAATCTTCAGTCGAGCCGGTGCGCAGGGCCGGGGGGATTCCCATCTGGTTGGTGCCATCACGGACGGTGGAGGTGATTGGCCAGCATTGTCCGCCGAGGCGCTGGAATTGATCTCCGATCCCGCAAAGCCAGCAGAAAAGGTGGGCAGCATCGAAGGCGTTCTGGAACTGTTCAAAGTAAACGCCTGTCGAGGTGATGAAGTGGAAGCTGTTGAAGTCAAACTGGGGATCGATGATCCAGTCACGTGTCGGTTCGGTGGTGCGCCAATAGTTGTACTTAAGCAGGTTCCGGAATTTGCTTCGCCCAGTGGGTCCGACGGTGGCGCGCGTGCGGCGGTGCCAGATGCCGTAGACGGTGAGAAAGATGCTGCCGGCAGGCGCGGCGGTGGAGACGGTCCGGTCGATTTTGCCGTAGTGGGCCATCATGTTGGCTTTTGCGCGAAGGAAGTGTGAGCCGGGCAGGACTTCGGTAGGCCCCATTTCGGGCGTACACTGTTCGGGGTAATAAAAGACCTGCAGGTAATCGAGCCGGTGCGTGTAAATGGTGCCGCCGTCGCGGTGCCAGCCGCCGCTGCTGTGATTGGGCAAGGACCCGCGGTGGTTGCTGATGATGACGGGCAAAGTGATGTTGCGGCCGAGCAGGGAACGAACGGCGCCCACAGCCTGGGGATTCTTGAGCACACCTTCCACGAACCAGGGCTGCTTCATGATCGGCGTGGGCTCTGTGCCCTGGCGCACAGGGTCGTCGACGCTATCAAGGTAGTCGACAACCATCTGGTTAATGTCATCGGGTACGACGCTGGGGAGAATGAGATAGCCTTCACGGCAGAAGTCGGCGACCTGGCGGTCGGTCAGGGAGGGTTGGCAATCGAAGGTTTGACCGTAGGGGGCGGTCGGCGCGGCGGTTGCCTCAAAATCGTTAGCGCTCGAGGATGAATTCATAACCGAGTCCGTAATTGTGCTGTTCGTCCATCGCCAGAACCATTTCGGGAAACTTGATGATCCGCCAGCCGTCGTCCATGGCCTGTTCGAGAGTCTGGTAAAGAAAGTTACCGTCCGTATCAATACCGTCGGGGTCTTTGCCGTCTTCGAAGATGGACATGCCGACGACCTCGCCTTCAGGGCGCGTACTGGAGGTCTGGATGTAAAGCAGACTTTGTTTTCGTCGGTGCCGCTGGTCGACGGAGGTCAGCAGGGCGCGCAGATCATCTTCGACAAGTTGGCCGGATTTGAGTTTTTCGATGCAGTCGTTGATCTGGTGATGCAGTGTCGCCATGGGCACATAGTGTCCAAAGACCGGTTCTAATTGCAAGGGCCATGAGCTGCTTAAGCCGACATTTAGCAGACAAGCCGCTGTTGAGACCGTTCCGTTTGACCACAGGCCGCTTCCAGGACCGTGCCACTCTGGGGGCAGTACAAGGCCCTCCGCCGAATCGAAGCGAAAACCTCGCTGTGCCCTCGCTTGGCAGAGCGCCTGCTTTGGGAGCAGGATGCCGCAGGTTTGAATCCTGTCACCCCGATTTTTTCATGCTGTTTCAGACGGTTGCAACCTGTTCCACGTGCTGGGCTTATCACCTCTTGGCCAGTTCCACCAGTGGCGCCACCATCTGTCGAATCCGAGGCCGATCGCTGTGGATAAACGACTCATGTGGGTTGAACATCGCGACACATTTCTTCTGCTGTTGACGCACGTATGCCTTCTGTGCATCGGTCGCCGGATTGGCGTAATAGATCAGCGTAAACATGCGACGACCTGCCTCGCCGTTAAACGACCCATGCCACATATTCTCGCTGAAAAACACGACGTCGCCCGGCTGCGATTCAAGCGCGACGCTGGGCACCTGCGACCCCTCAATGCCAAATGGGCGAAGCTGCGGATCTTTAAACTGTTTCAAAAGCGGTTTCAAGTGCTGCTGGAATTGCGTGTGATGCGAACCGGGAATAACCCGCAGGCAACCATTTTCCGCGGCCACCGGGTCGGGGTAAATCGCCACCTTGATATGCTTGAGTACCTGTTCCTCGCCCGTGCCGCCATGCCACTGCGTGTCACCCACGTAATAGTTGCCGTCAGAAAGCACCCAGATGAACCCTGGCCCCAATAGGTCCTCGATTGCGGGATAAATCCGATCGTCCTCAGCCAACCGAGCCAGTTCAGCCCGTTGCTCGACAAACCACAATACCGTCTGTGTCTGGTCACCCGTAAACGGCCGACCTTGCCGTTTTTCTGACAACACCTCATCGAATACCTGACGTATCGCATCCATCTCTGATTGCGGAAACACCTGCCTCAAAACGAGAAAGCCGAAAACGTCAAAATACTTTTTCTGTTCGGTGGTAAGCATGTCGCATTTTTCCAAAAGACCATACCTCTAGCATTTTACTCAGGTCTTTCTTGTGCCTCCCGAAAATATCGTACTGTATTTAGAGATCAATGACTTAGGCGATCGGGCGATATCACCCCTCAATTTTGAGTAATCACGAACAATAGAACTGCTCTTTCTCATGACCTATTTACTTTCATCGTGGGTAAAACCTTGTCTCCAATTTTGGATCCAACGATTTTTTTAGATTTCCGCAAGTACCATTCTATAAAGGACATAGATTGCATAGTCTATCTGCTTTGGGAGCAGGAGACAGCAGGTTCGAATCCTGTCACCCCGATTGAATGTAAACTTTCGCCGAAGCACCCCCTAGCTGCTACCCACCCTCACAAGGGAGTCAGCAAATAATGCTACATTTCAGGGATAAAGTCGCTGTTATAACGGGCGCAGCCAGTGGTACGGGGCGTGCACTAGCAGAGCGTTGCGCGCAGGAGGGCATGAAAGTTGTTCTAGGCGATATTGATCAGAAATCGCTGTCCCACGCCAAGGAAGAAATGAAAGCAGCAGGAGCAACGGTGCTGGATGTATTAACTGATGTTTCAAAAATCAGTGACATTGAAGCGTTGGCTCAGAAGACGCTTGATGCCTTCGGGGCAGTACACTTGCTGTGCAATAATGCAGGTGTCATTACGGTGGATGATCTAGTCAGACCAATCTGGGAAAATACACTGGCCGATTGGGAATGGGTCTTA
>CAUZAW010000220.1:0-5543 GCA_963577735.1 Phycisphaerae bacterium
CGACAAGGCGTGGGTTAACCAGCACGTCGTAAATCACAACGTCAGCCCTTTGAAGGCGGGCAAGGCCTAAAACCGTTATCAGACCCTCATCGCCGGGCCCGGCACCAACCAAGCAGACTCGGCCAAGAATTTTTTTATCGGAATCTGTCAAAGTTAATCAACCTTGCCGGTGAACACGTCGATGCAGGGTGAGAGGCGTTACGGAAGTCACAAGGAGCAGCTTATGTCTTCGGCCAGCTTACAACTTATCGATTCCAATCGCATGGATGTCAGTTCATTCGAACGCCGCCGAACTAGCCGGCATGCAGTCGCTGGCCGGGTCACAGCTGTGCAACTGCCACCGGCTACGGGGGGACACCGCAGCCGCATTTGTTCGCTCGAACTGATTAACATGTCCGACTCAGGCATGGGCGTAATTAGCTCCGAGCCGATCACCGTCCATTCGTCCATCACAATCTTTTTTCCGCCGCACGGACCGGAGCATGGTTTTGATCTGTACGGACGCGTGGTACGGTGCATGCCCTGCGTTGAAGATCAACAAGGCCACATGGTCGGCATTCGCTTCGAAGAACGACAAGCGGCCTGAACATCGCGGTATTCAATCGTTCAACCATTTGTCCATCATCCGTCAACCATCTTTGCAAGCGTTTCTGACAAGTGGGCATGGCTTTGTTCTAGCGCCTCAGGGACTACACGCACCTGTCCGACTGTAGTGATGAAGTTCGTATCCCCCGACCAGCGGGGCACGATGTGTATGTGCAGATGGCCGGGCAGCCCCGCTCCGGCACAACGCCCTAGGTTTATGCCGATGTTGACGCCTTGTGCATTCATGGCGTCGCGCACCAGTTGCTCGGCAAGGTGGGTCAGTTCCATAAGTCGGGCCCGGCCCGAGGCATTCAGGTCCGATAATTCAGCCAAATGTTCACCCGGAGCCACAAGCAGGTGCCCGTTGGTATAGGGGTAGCGGTTGAGCAATATCAAGCCGCGATCATCATTGACCAGCAACAATCGGTTTTTTCCATCCCCGGTATCCGGTTGGGCCAGGGCTGCGTCACAGATAAAACATGATGCCTTCTGTGCTGGCGCATCGTCTTGGTCTAACTGCCGGATGTAGGCCATGCGCCACGGTGCCCAGATATTTTCGGTGACCATCCTTAACAGGGTATCCGTTGGCCACGATCGGGCAATGGAGACCGATAACCGGCACAGGTCGTTTCGTAAGGATTCTACCAATTGTAAGATTTGCGCGTTTGAGTAGATATAGCAACCCAACCGATGGAATGGGAGGCGGCAAACAGGCCCTTGGTAAACGTGAAGAAGAAGGGTAATACCGAACGATGGATCCCACTGTCTGGTTGCTGCTGGCAATTTTCGCGCCGGTAGCCTGTGGCCTAGCAACACTGACCTTGCCGCGTCATGTGCTTGGCGGACGAGTGGCCCTGGCGCTGGCCGGTCCAATAGTGACTGTGGTGATGCTGGGGGCGTTCATTGCCCGCTACGGCACAATGGGTGAGGCGGTAGCGGGTTCCGGTATCACCTGGATACCGCTGGTTCAACTGAATCTGCAACTGAATGCCGATAAGCTGGGCCTGTTCTTCGCCCTGCTGGTCAGCGTTATCGGCATATTGATCACCGTTTACGCCCGCGCCTACTTTGGGCCTGACCGCGACAGCCTGTTTCGGTTCTACCCGTATCTGCACCTGTTCATGACGGCCATGTTGGGTGTGGCGTTGGCTGACAATTTTATGTTCCTTTTGCTTTTCTGGGAGATGACCTCCATCAGTTCCTTTCTGCTGATCGGTTGGGAACACGACGACCCCAAATCGGTAAAACTGGCGATGCAAGCATTTATCGTCACCACGCTGGGCGGCCTGGTGATGATGGGCGGGCTGATCCTGCTGGGCGTGACCAGTGGCCAGTGGACGTTTAGCGGTCTGGTCATGGCAGTGAATGCCGGTCGAGTGCCTTTCGATGCGTCTATGGCGGCGTCGTTTGTAATGATCTTCGTCGGGGCTGCGGCAAAAAGCGCACAGATTCCGTTTCACTTCTGGCTACCTGGCGCCATGGCGGCACCGACGCCGGTGTCGGCCTATTTGCATTCGGCCACAATGGTTAAGGCTGGCGTCTATCTGACTGGCCGCATGTGGCCGATCTTTGCGGTTGTTCTGCCGTCTACCTGGCCTAATCTGATCGTGCCCATCGGCGCCTTGACGATGGTCTACGGCGCGTTTGTCGCGCTGCAACAGCACGACCTGAAAAAAATATTCGCCTATACAACTGTCAGTCAGCTCGGTCTGCTGATGACCATGTACGGCCTTGGGGCGTTCGAGTACCACGGCCATCGTAACCTGCTCTGGGACGTGACCCAGATACTCAATCATGCCATGTACAAGGCGCCGTTGTTTATCCTCGCCGGGGCCATTGGCCACGTGGCGTCGCAACAGTTGCCGCAGCTTAAAGGGTTTTTTTGGCGGGATCGAACGTCGAAAATCATGACGGTCGTGCTGCTGTTGGCCGGTTACGGCTTGGCGGCCGGTCCATTTACGGTCAGTTTTTCAGCTAAAGAAATATTCTTCTACCAGATTTATCACGCTAGGGAGCACATGGCGTCGCCGTTGTTCTGGGCGCTGGTGACGGCCGCAGTTGGCACGGGGATGTTCAACGTCGCCATCTTCCTGCGTTTATGCACAACTTTGTTCGGCCGCCCGCAACCAAATGCATATGATGCGCACGCCCATCACGGTCCTAGCGGCCATGGCCGCGAAACAGGTATCTGGCCGGCATTTCTGTGGATCCCCGGTCTGGTGATCGTTGCATTTCAGTACATCGGGGGCATTGTTCCCGGTGCCTACGAGATGCTATTTGGCTGGCTCGAGCCGAACATGGACAACTACCACTTTCAAACATCGGTTGGTGCTTTCCCAATGCTTTGGGACATGCACGAACTGAACCTGCCGTTGAAGATGAGTCTGTGTGCGATTGGCCTGGGATTTGTACTTGGTCTGGTCCCGATCCTGCGCCGCCAGTACAACGACCCGTTTGATCATGTCTATCCTGGTTTTTACACCCTCTGTACCAGGGGCGGGGGGCGTGTATTTCGGATCGTCCAGACGGGAAACGCCGGTACGTACGTGGCGGTGGTGTTCGTGGCCATGGTTGGTCTGTTCGCGTGGTCTGCCGGCTTCAATCTGCTTGAATGGGGCGCTTGGCAGGATCGCTGGCCGGCGCAAGCGGCATTTGAATCAAGCCAGGATCCACAACTGCGTTCGGAATTGCGGACCGGAGCGTTACTGGCAGTGATGGTCTGCCTGACAGCAGTGCTGTTGCCGGTGGTCAAGGATCGCGCCAGTCGGGTGCTGGTGCTGGGCGCATGCGGTTTTTCTGTCGCCGCGGTGTACTACGTGTTCAAGGCGCCAGACCTGGCACTGACGCAGGTGAGCATCGAGATTGTCTCGTTGATGCTGTTTTTATTGGTGCTGTCGATGCTGCCCAATCCCAAGCCCGGTCGCGTGTTGTGGATCGGCCCGAGATTGGTGCTTTCCATAGCGGTGGGGTTGGTGATGTTCTGGTTGACCTTGACCAGTGCGGTCGGTCAGCGGGTCACGATGCCTTATGTCACGGGAGAGGGTAAGGCGTATGCCAACCTGGGCGAATTCTTCAAGCGCAACAGCTACCACGCCGCGGATACGGCCGCGGTTCCAGCCAGTCAGGTGTACGGCGGGGTCGTCGATCGTGGCGAAGCGCACCGCACCAGTTTCGGCACCAAATCGCACGGCCACAAAGGGCGTCACGGCCAAGCTATGGTGACGGTTCACAAGGGCGGCGGGGGGCGGAACCTGGTCAACGTCATCCTCGTGGATTTTCGCGGCTTTGACACGATCGGTGAGATTACGGTGCTGGCACTGGCCGCACTGGGTGTGTGGACGCTTCTGCGCCGCAGTCGTAGGACCGCACTGGGGGCCGACGACAACGGCGACGATGTGTATCCGCACGTAGAGGGATTGGCAAATGGCGAGATCGACTACAGTCGGGTAGATGTTGGCGAACCGACGGGCGGGTCAGATCAACAGAACCAGCCCCTGAGCCGCATGGCGAAAAGGAGCCCCGTGACATGATGTCCAGCATCATCCTCCGCACCTCCGCTCGCATCATTGTTCCGTTGAGCCTTGTGTTTGCGATGTATATTTATTTCAAGGGACATCAGGTGCCAGGCGGTGGGTTTGTGGCAGGGCTGGTGGTGTCGGTCGCTCTGGTTGTCCAGCGCATGAGTTTCGGCAGCGAGAACCTCAATCGTATGCTGCCGCTTCGCGAGCGCACGCTGGTGGCGCTAGGACTGTCGCTGGCGCTGGGCACGGGGGTTGCTGCACTATTTTTTGACCTGCCGTTTTTTACTTCCAACCATGGCCACCATCCGTTGCTCGGCGGTTACGAGTGGGCCACTGTGATGGTGTTTGACTTGGGGGTCTGCCTTGTTGTAGCCGGCGTAATCGTCGGCATGATCAACGCATTGAGCGACGAGCTGGAATAGAGGACCAAGTCCATGACTATTTTGATAGCGTTGATGGTTAGCGTGGTGTTCGCCTCCGCGACATTCCTCATGCTGGGGCGCGAACTCAAGGGCGTGTGCATGGGGGTGTTCCTTCTAGGCCACGGCGCCAACCTAGCGATTCTCGCCTCGAGCACGTCGCCCATTGGCCGTGTGGCGCCGGTATTGGGCGGGGCTGACCTGAGCCAACTGGTGGATCCGTTGCCCCAAGCGCTGATTCTGACGGCCATCGTGATCGGTTTTGCCGTTCAGGCGTTCCTGCTGACGTTGCTGGTACTGACCTGGCGGCGCAGCCAGACATTGGAAGTGGATGAACTAGCGCAACAAGGGGGCTGATCCCCGGTGGTGATTGCGGAACTGATGTATATGAACCCACACCTGATTACACTTTTTATTGTCGTGCCCATGGCGGCAGGCATTGGCACGATGTTCCTGCATCGCTTGAAGCCGGCGCAGCGTGTAACAGGGATGCTGTTTCTACTGGTCAACTTGGGCCTGTCCATTGCGGCATTGATGACGGTTTATCGCGGCGCGGCCGAGCACGGCGGCATCCTGGTTTCACAGATGGGCAATTGGCCGGCGCCGTTTGGCATTACAGTCGTCGTGGATGTGCTGGCGGCCATTATGCTCGTGATGACGGCGATTGTTTGCCTGGGCGTGTTCATTTTCTGTGTTAGCCAGTTAAATGATCAGTTTGCCGGTGGCTATTTTCACCCGCTGTTTCACTTTCTGGTCCTAGGCGTGCAATGGTCTTTTATCACCGGCGACCTGTTCAACCTGTTCGTCTCCTTTGAAATCATGCTGATGGCGTCATACGCCATGTTCTGCGTGGGTACGACCAGGCCGCAGATGCGCCAAGCTTACAAGTACATCCTGCTGAACCTGATCGGGTCTACGATATTCGTCACCTGTGCCGGATTGCTGTACGGGCAGTTAGGCACGCTGAACATGGCCGATATCACGCGGATAGCCGTTAGCGGGCAGATTCCGCAGTCAG
>CAUZAW010000221.1:0-5521 GCA_963577735.1 Phycisphaerae bacterium
GCCCACGTTGCCCGCGGCGCCCAGCAGCAGCACTTTCTTTTTCATGCCCGCCCCCCCTTGCCCACGCGGCGCCAGTGCTCAGTAAAGTTATGCCTCGGTCTGAACTTGATGCCTTGAGCCGCATTTATCAGGTATTTGGGGTTATCGATATCCGCACAAATGTGATAGAGCATCCAACGTGCCTCCCAGCGAATCTCATTGCTTGCGTCGAGGTCCAGCGCTACGTCGAACGCCCGGGCGGCATCACGATAGTCCAGCCACATCAGGTCCGGCTTTTGCCCCAGCACCTCCCGTTCGTCCACCAGCCTGCCCAGGCGCAGCACTGCCATGCTGACGCGATAGTTCTGGGCAGCAATGCGCGTGGCCCTCTCACTCAGGTACGGGCTCAGTTGGGCCATCTCGGGCGTCGGCTGCGGCTTGGTTTGCTCGTTGATCCGCTTGTCGTCACTGTAGCTGGAAAACATCTCCAGCGTGCTGCCGAAAACGACCCGCTTCACACCGGCGTCCACCGCGATCTTGCACAGTTCGTGCGCGCCACGGGTACCCAGTTCCAGCAGCAACTGATCGCGCTGGTGCGGATCGGCGGGCAACTGCTGAGGAAACTCGCCGGTGTGGATCACCGCGTCCATACCACGCATGCTTTCCCACAGCAGATCACGGTCGAGAATATCACCGCAAATGTACTCGTGATGATCTTTCACTTTTATCGGATGAATATCAAGCTGATGTATTTCACACTTCTTGTGCAAGCGATTGAAGATCGCTTGCACAAGCTGTCCAGCGGCACCGGTGAGAAGCACTTTCATTTATGTTCCTATTGCTTGGATACCTTAAGAGCCTGAAAGCCCCATGTAAATTTGCAACATGCCCATACCATAATGCTTATTGACGCATGAGCAATTAGAACAACTATATACAACGTACCATCCACAACCACGGCATCATATGTCACGAGCCAACCGCGTCCTTTGGCTTGTAGCCAATGGATAACCTCACTTCCTTGAGAATAACGCTCGTGGAACGAGGCTCTGGTCCCTTGATTAGCCTTACGCAGATTTCATTGGCCCCTTTTTCCAACATCGGCACAGACACGGCGTACTCAATCAAGGTCCCAGGCACCATTTCCTGTTTCATCGTAGTGTGATAGATATCACCATCAAAAATAAGATAACTCCAACCCCCATCGGATACGCCACATGGTGGCCATGCAATCGACTGGCCATTGAACGACACCTCAAGTTCATCACCATCTTTGATATTGTCAAAGCCCAGGCCAAGCGTGCATAACGGCATCGGACCGTCGGTGACGGACTCGCCTATTTCTTCGGCAATATCCATCTCCAAGACCACACCGCCACCGGATAATGTCTCTTCCATAGTCACGGGCAATTGTGCACGGGGTATCGCGTATCGAAACGCGCCCATATGACCCGCCTTAGACTCTACCCGATCAGCATGATCGATCTCATACCGCTTATCACTGTGGGCCAGTTTGCGGCGATCGACCAGCTCACCCAACACCCGCCGCTTCCACTGGCTAGGCGTATTGAAATAGTTAAAAAGGTATAGCCCCCCCACCCCCGCATCCCAGAACCGCGTAGCCATCGCCCTTAGAACTGGTTCGTCCACCGCCCAGCGCAAGGCCTCAAAGCTGCCGTATATCTGGCACTTCGTGCCTTCACTGGCCTCGACGAACTGCTTGATGGGCATCTCGAACGGAATGAATCCTCCCCCGGCGGCCACGATATCGACAAGGCCCTGACCAATCCACCGGCGAACATCCAGCCCGAGTCGGGCACAATCGTCGAACGTGGGCGGAACGCGAACGAGCAGGTCAAGAGGCCTGCCGCGGCACTCGGCCACCTTATCCATGCGAGCACGTACGCTACGAATAAAATCAGTCATAAGGTATCGATTGGCACATGCTTCTTCCGTTCTGAAAAAACCTGGGTGCCGCATGTAGTCCAGTTCGATACCGTCCACGTCAAATCGCTCAAATAATTCACAGGCGATAGCCAGCATATGTTCACGCACCACGGGGAACCGGTAATCCAGACCCGTTCGAATGGCGTGCTCAATGCTTGGGATGGGGATACACTCATCTGGCCGACCAATCAGACATTGCTGGTGTTCACGGCGAAAACGACCATAAGTCGGTGAGTCGCAAGCAATATCGTAGTGGCTGTTCATCCGTACCGAGGGGAAGAAATCCATTCCCGCCTCGCGGAACTGCCTGCTTATTTCCGTCAATGGCCCGCCGGTCGTCTCAATAAGGTGGTTGAGATTCTTTTGCGCCCAATAATCATTTTCGTCATCAAACTGTTGGTAACCCTCGCCGATTCGCTCGCCTATTTCCGTTTCATAGTAATACACCTCATGGTCGCCTACACACCAGCACACCGCATCCACCGGAGACCCTTCGTAGGTATCGATCATCTTCTTTCTGATCACCTCCGGCGTTACCAGCGAGGCTTGCTGACTCATGATCCACCCATCGTCGTTGCTGATGATCCTGTGGGCCTTGCGTTGGCTAGTCATGGTCAACTCCTTTAAATCAACATTGGCCGACCTTTACGGGCGTCACTTGCTTCGAGCGATTCGCTGCACCGCCCACTTGCCATCATCCACAGAGTTCTGATGGGATAGTTTACTTTCTGGATCATATGGTGATTCGATGGCAACCGGTAAAATTGCCTGCCGTCGATGTTGCCTTGCACCTGCAACTTCCGGCCTGGAATCAGCGGCCCTCAGGAAGCCAGCCAAACATTACCAGTTGGTGTGACTGGCATCGGGCTTGTGAAAGTGAGGAGGGTCCTGCATGACATACGGATGGCGGGCTGCAGCCTGCTCGTCAAACTCCACACCAAGGCCCGGACGCTGCGGCAGCGGGAAACTGGGTCCCTGGCGATCAATCCGAACGGGAAATACGTCGGGGGCGCTTTCGTTGATCCGGGGGTTGAACTCCATGGCGGCAAAGTTATTGACCGCAAAGGACAGGTGCACCGTGGCGGCGGTGCACACCGGGCTGAGCGGATTGTGGGGCATGATGTCGATGTAGTGGGCTTCGCTCCAGGCGGCGACCTTCTTGGCCTCGGTCAGGCCGCCAATGTTGCATACATCGACGCGGGTAAAATTGGTCAGGCCCCGCTCGATGTACGGTAACGCCTCCCACTTGCTGGACCATTCCTCGCCGATGGCAAAGGGTACGTCCGTCATCTGTCGAAGCGAGGCATACGCATCCGGCGTCTGGTTACGAATAGGCTCTTCAAGAAACGCCAGGCTACCACGCGGGATCATTTGGCAAAACGAGGCAGCTTCAGCCACACTGAGGCGGTGGTGGTAATCAATACCAAGGGCAATGGCCTTGTCGAGCTTGGATGCCAATTCAGTAAAGTGCTCGGCGGTCGTGGCGATCGAGGCACGAGGTTCGAACATGTTGTCGGGGTCAGGATCGGCCTCGTGCAATTTTGCGGCCCAGGCAGGGACCGGCTTGGCCGGCACCATCCGCAGGTAAGGCCAACCCTCATCAATGATTTGGTAGCACTGTTCCAGGCAGCCTGGATTATCTATTTCAACCACGGTGGGAAACCCAAACACCCGGTCACGGCAGGCACCGCCGATCAATTGGTAGACGGGCATGTTCAACTTCTTGCCCATGATGTCCCACAGGGCCATGTCGATCGCGCTTATCGCACCAGTCAGGATGCGACCGCCTTCAAAATAAGCACTGCGATAGCACGTTTGCCAGATATGTTCGATGCGGAACGGGTCCATACCCTCCAGGAACTTGTGGAAATGCTTGATGGCGGCGGCCTCGGCCAATTCCCGCGTTGAGCAACCGGTCTCACCCAAACCGAAGATGCCTTCATCCGTCTCAACTTTTACAATCATCACGTTGCGAGCGGCATACAGCGGAAATGTCTTGATGTCAGTAATCTTCATCTATTATTTTCCAATGGAGGAGACGGTACCCGGAATTAACAATATAAAAAATAGAGTTGCCCCTAACAGGCCTTGTCTCCTGCTTGCATATCAGCGTCAACCTGCGGAGGTCATCATCCGTTAGCGCAAGAATCGTCCTCCATTGATATCCAGCAAGGCACCATTGACAAAGCGAGCCGCGTCGCTGGCAAGGAACAGCACCGTGCCCGCCACCTCTTCGGCCTGTCCGTTTCGTGACATTGGCGTCTCGTTCTTGTACTGCTCCATCCGCTGTGGCGTCGTGAAACGCTCGTGGTGCCGGGTCTCTATGACACCCGGCATGATAGCATTGGTGCGCACCTCGGGCGCCAACTCGCGTGCCAGCGTGCGCGTCATCACTTGCAAGCCCCCTTTCGCGATCGCGTACGGTCCGGCGCCGTTGGCACCACCGGTCTGTACTGACAGCGAAAGATTATTGATGATCGATCCATTGCCTGACTCTCGCAGAGGCGCAATGGCTTTCTGCGTTACGAGAAACGCCCCCGTCAAGTTGACTGCCAGCGACTTCTCCCAAGTTTCCCGCGAACAATTCTCGATGCGCACCCGCTCCAGCGGATCACCGGCGTTATTGACTAGGATATCCATCCGCTGCGTCTGCTCCACCAGCTTGTCCACTAACGCTGTCGCCTGCGCCGCATCCGAGAGATCCGCCCGCAGCAAAACACCATCGCCACCAGCTGCCCGAATCTCCGCAAGCGTAGCCTTTGCTTCCTGTTGACTATTATGAAAATGCACGCCCACAAACGCCCCTGCCTCCGCTAGGCATAGTGCTATTGCCCGGCCAATGCCTACGCCTGCGCCGGTGACCAGAGCTACGCGATTTTCCAGTTCGCCCATCAATACGCCCCTTGGATACTCCCTGTGACTTGCAGTTCTACAACTGTCCCAGGGAATCAGGCATCCTCAATTTCCTTGGGATAACCCCAGAACGGGCCATCTTTACGATTCGATTGCAATGGCCAGCATTGGCCACCCATGAACTTGTAAGCATCTAACTTGCCACAGAGATACATGTAGATCTGGCTGGCGCGGAAGCACTCCTGAAAGTCGGCGGTCAGGCCCTGGGCTGGACCGTTGAAATCAATACGCGTAAAGTCGATATTCTCGCGAATCCAGTCGCGCTTAGGCGCGGCGGTGCGCCAATAAAAGTACTTGAGCGCCTGACGGAGGCAGGTAGCAGTGGAACTTGGCCGCCGGTGCCATATGTTGTAGATGGTCAAGAAAATCGAGCCGGCCGGGGCAACGGTATGGACGCTGCCGCGGATACGCCCTATATGACACATGGCCCGGTGCGCGTTGCGGATCAGGTGCGAACCTGGCAACAGTTCGGTCGGTCCCACCTCAACAGGCGAATCCTGCGGATAGTAGAACACTTGTAGATTGTCCAGTTCCGGGGTGAACTTCGATGCCCCATCAACGTGCCACTCCTGTGGCCTTTGATGTGGACACTGGTAACGGTGGTTAGAAATCGCTACTGGGACGTGGAAGTGAGCACCTAGCAGTGACCTGATCGCACCTGCTACCGCCGGGTTCAGCAACA
>CAUZAW010000222.1:0-5411 GCA_963577735.1 Phycisphaerae bacterium
CGGCGCCGAGGTGAACCTGCTCCCCTGAATTTCCCGCATCATCAATCTGGGCGATGGTCCTGTGAGGAATGCGATCCCGCCGGAAGCCAAGACATGAGGCAAAAGTCCAGTTCTCAAAATCATAAGAGGCGTAGGTGATGAGATTGCGTTTCATTCCGTACTGAAAGCTGCCGTGACCATTGACGTAATAACATCCCTTGTGGCGGATCAGACCGCTCATCTCGATATTCACACCGCATGGATTGTTTGGCGACTGTGTCCATCGCAGACCGTCAGGACTGTACGCCACTGAAAGGCGACCGCGATAATATTTGCACTGAATGGTCATCTTAAAGCGTCGCTGCGGGTCTGCCTCTGTCGGATCGTGGAGGACAGCAAATGAGGCGATGCTGCCCTCGATCCCAGGTAAGTCAATCAAGTTGTTGTCGCGATTCCCGTTGTATGACACCAGGCCCAAGTTGGGCCTCTCCCAATGCACGCCGTCTCGACTGGTGGCATAACAGATGCGGCAAAAAAAGTCGCCGTCAAGATGACCACTGCCCAAGTACCACATGCGCAGTTCATCTCCCATGGGAATCACGGTGCCATAAAAACGAGTGCGAGCGTCGTCAGGTGCGCCCGATGGCCCGGGCAACACCACGATGGGGTGAGGCGTATGCGAATCGCCTTCCATGTGGAGACGCAAGCCAAAGGTAAAGGGAAAACTGTGCTGGTCAAAGGGAAACAGAACGGCTTCGTCAACTTGTGATCTGGCAGCGCTATTGTGGACTTCGATCAATGTCGTGACCCCGCTTTCTGGATTTGCAAATCATTTGTTCAATCACACCTATCATACTGCATATTTTTTCTTGATCTTCCAATAATTAAGGTGACAGTACCAGCCGGGTCACGTTCCGACGCGTTGGACGATCTACCCCCAATCGTGCCAACCACGTCGGGTCCCGAATCTCAGCGAGCTACGGGCACCTACGATAACACGTCGAAACCCGCCGCAGAAAAACTACAGCGTATACGACAGCGCGCAGCACGCGAAACAGTGCAATCCAAAGCGACACGGCGTGATTCACGTCGCAGATCCGGTCATCAGGGCGAGAAGCGTAAGTATTCGAGAATTGCAGAGAAGCGCGACGCAACGCGACACAAGGCACCGCCAAACGCCAAAGCCACCTCAGGGATTCGAACCCTGGACCTGCGCTTTATGAAAGCGCCGCCAGAAAACGTAAACAGTTTAAGTTCATCTAGTTGAAAACTTGCCTCTAAAAACCCCAGCACTAACCCCAGCAGTCAGACGCAGCAGACAGGCCAAACCGACGCGCAATCGACCACCATCGAGCGGGAACTGGCCAAGTTGATAGATGTTGATCGTGATGCGACGACCAAGCACATCATCGCCCTCACCACGATGTCCAAGAAACGACGAAAGGCTATCCTCACGCTGACCGAAGATGAGACGTAATTGATCCCGCGTCAGGCTCGCCGCCGACGCCCAACCATTAACACACTCACCGCAAGAAGTGATAGCGTTGTGGGTTCAGGGACTAATGCCGATGTGTTGCCTGTTGCTTGCGACGCAGACCAGTTGGCACCGAGGATGATGTAACCGGAGGTATTGGAATCCACACTGCTGGATTTTACCGCATGAACACCCTGGCGTGTTCCCCAACTTGTAACATTTCTCCCAACGTCGCACTGGTCTGGCAGAGGATTTGGGATCTAAACCATTTCTCGCGGTTCGACAGCCTCGCTGGTTGCATCCCCCAGCGCCTCGCGAATCTGATCAAGCTCAGCAGTCAGACCTACTTGAAAAAATCGGAAGTCAGCCCCCTGCATAATAAGGTTGCCACCTGCGTTTCGACACCAATCAATTTGCTGATCAATGTTGGCCCAAAAGACGTGGATGCCCGCCCCTACATTTTGTGCACGGGCCTTGTGAAAAATAGTTCGAACTGCTTCGTTGAATTTGGGGTGGTCGTATTGCTCGGGAATTCCCAGGCTGCATGCAAGATCGTGCGGACCGATCAGGATCGCATCTAGCCCGCGAACAGACAGGATATCATCGAGGTTCTCGATGGCCGGTACGCTTTCAATGTTGGCAATGAAGATGGTATCGGCATTGTGGTTTTCCAGGTATTCACGCAGTTGCGGTTCGAGTGTGTTCGGATTGCGGACGGCAGCAGACGCTCGATCCCCTTTCAACGGTCTGTAGCGAGCTACGGTTGTCAGACTACGAACCTGCTCGGCCGTCTCCACATAAGGCGCGATGAACCCGGAGGCGCCCCCGTCGAGGACCTTGGTGGCCTCGTACGCATCGGGGCTGGCAATGCGCACGACAGGTGGTATGCCGGCCGCAACGTAGGCTCGGCAAAGCCAGGCGAGAGACTCCCGGCCAAGTGGTGTGTGTTCCGAATCAATAAAAACAAAATCGGCCTTTGCCGCAGCGACCGCTTCTGGCCAGCGGTGTGATGCGGCCATGACAGCGGTCGAGTAGACATGGCGTCCGCTGTGCAAAGCCTGTCGTACCTCACGTTCCTTCTGCATGATCGCTTCTTTCCGTTATGGCTGCACGGCGAATGAATTGGAACCCCACTTCACCAGGCAAGCAACTTCAAACTGACATTTTCGATTTGAACTCGACCCGGTTACGCCGCGGGGTCTTTGGGCACCAGTATATCGCCCCTTCCAAGAATCCAAGCCTCGCTGCGGCGACAACCGCCTGAATACCGTCCGATCGGGCGTGAAGGAAACGATCAAATGTAAAATGCCAGGTAAAATGTACGTCAATCGCAAAACATGGGAAGAGCTCCCCGGTTAGCCTGAAAGCCATGTGTCTAATTTCGGCTCGCAGATCCTCGCTTGATGATGGCCGGATCGTGCAACTCGCTATTATTTGTCAAGTTGCGATCCAGATGGATTTTTCCGGGTGAACAGCCGTCTCGTGAAATAAGAGCTCGCCATGCAAAAGCCCAATATCCTGCTTATTCTCACCGACCAGCAACGAGTCGATACGCTGGGCTTTCGGGGCCAGACACCCTGTCGCACACCAAACATTGACCGGATTGCGAGCGAGGGAATCAGCTTTGACCGGGCCATCACCCCCAGCCCGTTATGCCTGCCGGCAAGAACGGCGCTGTTCACGGGCCTCTACCCACACCAGACAGACACGCTGTACAACTCAGACACCTTGCGACATCCTCCCACGCTACTAACAAATACGAAAGAGGCCGGCTACCACATTGCCTACGCGGGTAATTGGCACATGGGTGAACAGACGATTGCCCAATGGACTGATTGTCACGTCGCACAAAGCACCCGCGAGTATTCAGCCTGGTGCAAATCACACGGCCTGTCCGACGGCTGGGCCTTTAATGACATAAAGACGCGTAGCCACCGTGCCCCCCATATGTCCACACCGGTCGTTTCAGTTAGTCCAGTCAAAGCTGATCAGACCAATGATGCCTGGATTACTCGCCACGCCCTGGACCTGTTGCGGGCTCGACCAACTGACCGACCCTTTTTTTTGACTTGCTCTTTTAACGGCCCTCATCCTCCTTTCCAGGTGCCCCAACCCTATTTCGATATGTACGACCCGGCCGATGCGTCTGAACCAGTAAACTTCAGACCTACCGCGGGGGAACCGAAATCAAATGCCACCAGCTACTACCGTACCCTGTGGCAAGATCAAGGTGACAACTGGACGGCTTGGCAAAAAAGCGTGGCGGTGTACTGGGGCTTTGTCACGATGATCGATGGCTTTATTGGTCAGCTGCTTAGCGCTTTGCGCGAAGAAGGGGTAGATGAGCAGACGGTGATCGTCTTTGCCTCTGACCACGGTGAAATGCTTGGCCAGCACGGTCTGTGGCACAAGAACCACGCTTACGAACCGTCCCTGCGTGTCCCCCTCATCCTACGAGGCACAGGGCTTGCCCGAGGTCAGCGCAGCAGTGCGTCGTGCTCGTTAATCGATATAACGCCAACACTATTAAATCTGGTCGGCGCTGACGTCCCGACGAACTTAGAGGGAAGGGATCTACGCACGCTGGACCAGCCAAGCGCCTCTGGTGACAACAAGACCGACGGTCGGCTCGTATTTAGCGAGCTAAAATCACATGGCGACTGGCACGGCATCGTGGACTGGCGCATGGTTTGTGATGGCCAGTACAAGTACACATGGAACACCAGTGATCGTGACGAGCTTTACGATCTCCTTGCCGATCCACACGAGCTCAGCAATCGAGTCAATGATCAATCGCTGACCGAGCCACTGACGCGGCTTCGAGGAACACTGGCCGCTTGGATGAGACGCACCGGCGATCCACTGGCTCACCAGATGCAAACGCAGCACCCCATCTGAGCGACAGGAAGTAAAGGGATAAATCGCCAGTTCCTCGCGGTCTACCCTCCGGCCTGTCCCCCTCCTCCAGTCTCGGCGCTGCCCCAACCAACTCGTTTAACTAACATGAAAACTGGTGCAACTTAATGGCCCTTAACACCGCCTGCGCCCAACCATGAACACACTCATTACAAGAAGGGATAGGGTTGCAGGTTCGGGAACAGAAGATATCGCCGCCGGGTACGGAAAGTTTCTCTGCCAGATTAAAAAGTTGTCGTGTCCACGTCTCCATTGCCGTCAGCATCCTTGTCGAACTCTAAAGCACCATTGGCGGTTGGTATCTGGTTTAAGAGTGCCGAAAAGTTATCCCAGAAATTAGTGTGACTATTGTTAACAATCGAAATTTAATGCTCCTCTCCCCGTGTCCCTGTTCGCCAACCAGAGGAAGCTTGAAGAGTTTCTCGCTTGACTCCAACATATGGAAGCCTGTCATTCCGTAGAAGCTCCCACCGCCGCCGTTGGGGGTGCCACCTAGAAAGGAAACGCTCCTCTATACCGGAAGGTTCTGCCCCCCGGGCTGCGGGGGCAGAGCGATCAGATCCACCGGTCCCGTGGTGACACCGATGCGTTGATCGACACTCATGGGTTTTGCTCCTTGCGCGTCAGGAAACCGATGAATCTTCTCATCATGGCTTTCCTGATCATCACCGTTTTCCTTCCACACGCCGCCAAGTCATGGCGAAGTTCTCAAGCATCGGGAGGTTAACACGTTCCAGCTCTGACGCCGGCAGACTGCGAACCAGGGAAGGACCAGCTTGGCCGAACGCCTCGCCGTATGCAAGCCCCTTGTGTAAAATGGTCTATCCTACCGGGCACAACCTCTGGGTCCCCTTGGAGGGCCTGTTTTGAAATTTTCAAGCCTGAACCTACAACAGAGACGCCATATCGATGTCCCATCGCCATTGTTTAATTCTGGTTGAGCGACACACCTCCGTGTGCATCATCGCAGCATGCTGCCTGCTGGCATCACTGGGGGCAGCGGGCCTCGCCACTGAGGCCAGTGGCGATCACCACTGGCCTC
>CAUZAW010000223.1:0-5398 GCA_963577735.1 Phycisphaerae bacterium
ACTCGTGTGCTGGAGGATCGGCCATGGACCAGCAGTGCGGGTACCCGCGTAACAGTGACTGTATTTTCTGCAAGATTGTTGCCGGGCAGATACCGTGCTACGAGTTGTACGGTGACGACGAGGTCTTGAGCTTTCTTGACGTGGGTCCGGTGTCGAGAGGGCATGCCCTGGTGATCCCAAGAGGTCATTGGCAGACGATTGACCAGGTGCCCGACGAGGTGGCGGCCGCGTGTATGCGTGTCGTGCCGCGGCTGAGCAGGGCTATCATGCGGGCGACAGGTGCAACGGCATGGAATATTCTCCAGAACAATGGGCAAGCGGCACACCAGGCGGTCGATCACGTGCATCTGCACATCATCGCCAAGTCAGACGACGCGGGGCTGGGAATCCAATGGTCGCCGGGCGAACTGGACGACGGCCAAGCGTTGGCCAAGTCCATCAGGCAACACCTTTAACTTCAACAGCGTCAACAACTTCAACGTCGGTTGGGGCTACGCAGGCCGAGCGGGTGATTCTTGGCGTGCTGGCCGGCGGTAGTAGCCGGCGGTTCGGCCGGTCTAAACTGGATGTCCGTGTTGACGGGATGGCGATCCTGGCTTGGCAGTTGCAGCAATTGAGCTGCGTGGCCGATGGGCGGTGCTGGCTATCACTGTCAGGGTCGCAGGTGCATGACCCGCCAGAGGGCAGCAGGGGATATCAGCGGTGGGTGGCGGATCCCGTTCCGGGGGGTGGGCCGCTGGTGGGTATTTGGGGGTTGTTGCGGGCCGCGATGCGCGATGACCTTGTCGTTGTCGTGGCCGCTGACATGCCGGTGGTCAGTGTGGATTATTTGCAGCGGCTTGTGATGCGGTTGCGGGAAAAAGGTTCCAAGTGTGCGGCGGTCATGGGGCGTTGGGTAGGTAGCGATGGCCAGCGGGGTGGCGACGTCGAGCCGTTGCCGTCGGTATGGCGAGGCGGCCCAGGCGGGGCTGGGACCACGCTGGTCGCTCAGGCGCTGGCGGTGGGACTTGGCGGACCGGTTCAACTGGCCGGCAGAAGCCAGGTCGGGTCCGTGGCTATCACCACGAACGATGCTGCGACATTTATGAATATCAATCGGCCTGCGGATATCCCGGCCGTGGCGAGGCAGCTGGGAAAATCTGTGCGGACACCTGGACAGCGTGGTGGTTAGAACCGTGTCGTCGCAAGGTCGGTGCTGCCATAGATTTTCAGTAGCTTGTCCAGGCGGGTGAGTTTGAACACTGCCATGACCGGCTCGGGTACGGCTGCCAGGCGTAGTTCGCCTTTGAGTGCCTGTACTTTTTTGTTCACGGAGATGAGTACGCCGAGCATGGCCGATGAGACGTGCTCCAGGTCTCCGAAATCAATGACGATCTTGGGCAGGCCCAGCTTGTCTACCAGTTGTTCGATCTCGTTGCCGACCTCCTGGATAGCCACCTGGTCGGTCATGCTGGTGACGATGAACTCGATGACATGAACGTCCTTGATTCGCTTGATCATAATCGTTTCGGACATGTTCTCGGGCATCAGTTAATCCTTCACAACAATACTGGGCTAGGTTATCCGACCGATGGCCGGCCAGCAAGATAGACGTTGGCCATTGCAATTCAGCGTTGACTAACCTGGGGTGGGCAAGATTCATCGCGTGTCTTACAGGAATGGGTCAAAGAACGTCAGGTCAGCGCCGAAGTTGTCCATGGCCGCTACCTCGTCGCCGCGCATGCGCACGCGAATGTTCCGGTCGCGGTGCTTGAGCACGAGTTCTTGTGTCGGCAGGTCGAACTTGAAGCTAATGGGCTTGGAGACCGTCGGTGTGGCGAAGAACAGGTAGTCGTTTGTGTACCGGGGTTGGGTATCGGACGCGTCCAGTTCAAGCCTGTTGCGATCGACCCATGAAGGGATGCGCACGAACAGTGGGCCAGGTCGCTTGATCGTGACTTGCAGCTGATCGTGCGTGTACGGCGATTTAACTTGTATGGCATCGGTTTCATGGTCGAACAGCAGGTTGACCCAGTGTCCGGCTGCGTCGAAGCGTGTGGCTTCACGCAGCACTTCACACAGGGATCCAACCGCGCCGCCGACAATATCCAAGTTGAAACTGATCAGGTCCAAGCCTAAGGGGCAATGCCCGTAGGGCGCGGGGAAACCGAAGGCACCCAAGTGGCGATCGGCGACGTTGCGTCTGGCATCTTCGTTGTCGGGGTTGGGTGGGTCGATGATGAAACTATTGTCTCGCAATTGCGAGGGCAGCAGGTGGCATCGCAAGATACGCTCAGCGTCCTCGAAATACTGGGGGTATCCCCAGCGGCCGAGAATGAGCGCGGTCTCGACGATGTCGCCGGTGTTGTTGATCTCTCCGCGGTCACAGTTGCAATCGTCTCCGAAAACCTCTAGCACCCAGCCAAGCTGGTCACGCATGTCCCACAGGCCGTTGTCGTAAAAGGCGCGGACGCGGTTCATCAGGTTTGAATCGTTGGTCAGGTCAGCCAATTGGGCCAGCGAGGACATGGTGCAGGTCACCGAGTGGGTATGGACAGTGAATTCGCCGGGAGTATAGGTACGTTCCGTCCATTTCATGACTGGCGTCCTGCTTGGCCGGTAGGCGCCGTCTTCGAGAAAATACTGGCCGATCGTCTTTTCCTTGATCTTAATGGCCAATTCGAGGGCACGGCCATCGCCGGTAGCACGGAAGTATTTGACCAGCGGGCCAATGGTTCGCGCGACAGTGCCAATAAAGTCTTTGCCGCTGGTTTGAATACCCAATGTACGAATGCGATCGTTATCCCATCCGCTATCGGGGTCCCAGAAGTCAAAGAACGTGTCAATAGCGATTTTCGCCGTCTTGCGGGCTTTGCCGTGGTCGCGATATTTAGCCAGGGCGTAAAGGCCGTGAAAGGCTTCGCGGGTATTGTGGCCGGAGAAGGACTTGAGCGGCCCATCGCCGATTCTGCCGCGATTGCAGGAGAGCTTCAGTGGCCCGCTGTGTGCAAGGAAGAGTGCTTTTGCATGGTTTCCAATCGCTTGTTCATCAATTTGGATACCGGCTGCCTCCTCGGCATTGAGCAGGGCATTGAGATGGCGGCCCGGAACATGCGACTCACTAACCGCGGTGTTGAAGGCCAATCGCGTTTCACTGGACTTTTTACGCGGAGTGATCCAGGTGGCAAAGAAGGGCACGTTGTCGTCGTCGGCATTGAAGACGTTTTGCATCGTGCGGCAGCCAAGGGCAATGGCGCCTTTGATATCGGTGGTGTTGATGTTGGCTAATTTGGCCATCAGTGATCGCTCGGCCCAGTAATCGCGCTATGCGCCTTTGGCCCGTATTCTGTCGAACGAGGTCGAATATGTGTTGTCGTGGCGGAGGGTGGTCTAGTCGAGGTTCATCGTCAGGAGGAACTCGGCGTTGCTCTTTACCTTGAGCAGGCGTCCCTTGAGTAGTTCCATGGCTTCCACCACATTCATGTCGGCAAGGACCTTGCGCAGTCGATAGACCAGTTCCAGTTCCTTGGGGTCCAGCAGCAGTTCCTCGCGGCGGGTGCCGGATGCGGAGACGTCAATGGCCGGCCAGACGCGTTTTTCGACAAGCCGCCGGTCCAGGTGCAGTTCCATGTTGCCGGTGCCTTTGAACTCTTCAAAGATGATGTCATCCATCTTGGAGCCTGTGTCGACCAAGGCGGTGGCGAGAATGGTCAGGCTGCCGCCGTTTTCAATAGCGCGGGCCGAGCCGAGAAATTTTCGGGGCCGCTGCAGAGCATTGGAGTCGAGCCCGCCGGTGAGAATCTTGCCCGAGTGGGGCATCTCCTGGTTGTAGGCCCGGGCCATGCGGGTCAGCGAGTCCATGAGAATGACCACGTGGTCGCCGAACTCAACGGCGCGGCGGGATTTTTCGATCACCATTTCACAGACCTGCACGTGCCGGGAGGTCTGTTCATCAAAGGTACTGGCAATGATTTCCACTTCTGGTGGCGTCTTCTGACGGAAGTCGGTGACCTCTTCGGGACGCTCATCGATCAGCAGGACATAGACCTTGACGTCTGGAAAGTTCTTGATTATCGAGTTGGCCAGTTTCTGGAGCAGTACGGTCTTGCCGGTGCGGGGCGGGGCGACAATCAGGCCACGCTGTCCGCGGCCGACGGGGGTGACTAGGTCTACGATACGCATTTCAATGTTGTCGGTCTCGCCGGCCACTTCGAGCACGAAACGCTCTTGGGGGTGTAGCGGGGTGAGGTCTTCGAAGGGGGCAATATCGTTGAGGGCGTCTGGCTGCAGGCCGTTTACGGCGTCAACGCGTAGCAGTGCGAAGTAGCGTTCCGATTCCTTGGGCGGGCGGATTGATCCCTGCAGGACATGGCCGGGCTTGAGGCCAAATCGTCGAATTTGACTGGGACTGACATAAATGTCATCGGGGCAAGCAAGGTAGGAGTACTCGGGGCTACGCAGGAATCCGAAGCCGTCCGGCAGCACTTCAAGCACACCTTCGCCGTACATCAACCCCTGCTTGGCATTGTGGGCCTTGAGGATTTTAAAAATCAGTGCCGATTTTTTGAGGTCAGTATATTCCTTGACGCCTTCCTTTTTGGCCAATTCGTGTAATTTGTCCAAGGACGACTCTTTGAGTACGTGGACGTTCATACCCGACTGTTTGGCCTTCTCATAGCGTTGCTGGGTTTCCGCGTCGAGAGCTTCGTCGGTGGCCGGCCTTTCGGCGACGGTTACTGCTTTATTGCTGTTGGAGTTGTTGCCTTTGTTGGCGTTTTTGGGTTTCTTGTCTTGTTGGTTCTGGGACTTGGCCATGAAATGGCACTCCTCAAGAGCTTGTTCTTCCGAATGATCACGGGACTTGGTCGAAGGGTAAAATTATTTGAACATCAGTTGACATGACGGAACTGGATACAATTGCTTTGTGCGACCAGTCCGATAAGGAAACCTTGTTGCGCCTAGGGTAACAGCCTATCCGATTTGGCCTTTACGCACGTATCTAATCGCCTTGGCGCTAGACTTTTAAAATCTGGAAAAAGACGCTGCGTACATGTGCATCACATGCTGCCTGACTGGCGTCATTGGCTATTACATAGTCTGCTCTTTGAGCCTTCTTGTCAAGGGGTAGCTGATTTTTTTCTCTATTTTCCAAGTCCTGCTCCGTCCAGCCCCTGTTGGCAGCCAGCCGTTGGAGCCGCAGTTCGTGGGGTGAAGCAATAAAAATAACGGCGTCACACTCATTGTCAAGGCCGGTTTCAAGCAACAGGGGGCAGTCCTCTATAATGGCGGTGATCTTAGGGTCTGCCTGGTATTGGTGATGCAAGGCCGATCTTTGCGCGTGGACTTTGGGATGAGTTAGTTGTTCTAGCCGACGTAACTGTGTTGGGTCTTCGAATACGATCCGGGCCACAGCTTGGCG
>CAUZAW010000224.1:0-5359 GCA_963577735.1 Phycisphaerae bacterium
CCATAATCCATTGCTTCACAAAAATGGTTTTTTGACGAAACGCGAGTTAATTATAAGTCACGATGAGGTCCCCCGCGAATGGATCTAGAGCGACTGTGTATACTGAAAAGGGTGGCAATCTGAAAAAGCAACTTATTTATCTCAACGACACATGGCGTTTCCGCTGCATCCCCAGTCAGATTTTCAAACGCGCTTCGGTCGATGAACTGCCAAAGCGGCGACGCCGACTGGTCAAGGCAAAACTGTCGAATAGTAGGTAGTTACCGGTCGAGAAAGGCCTGTCGCTTTTCAAATACCCAAACAGGCTGTACCGGTTGCTTACCCCATGCATGGGTGGCCGGCAACCACGACAACCAACGGGGATGTCACGTACGCAGATGATTGAGTTGGTTGACACCACGATAACTGATCCGGTCGCGCCACCATCGATGGTGCTGCCAGCCATCCCGGTCGAAAGGCAGCGCACATAGTTCTGGCTCCAAGTAGCGGAGCAATTGGTACTGGAGTTGTTCGCTTAAAAGAGCGGAGTGCGACGTGGCAAACACCGCCTGGAGAAACGAGCGACTGGTATAAGGCGAATAGGTATCGCAGTACGCAGCAGATTTGCGTAAATTGGACCTGGTAGTCCATTCAGTCAACACGTAATAGACTTCCGGCACGTCAAGCGGATCAAATCCCTGGTCGAGACATTGGCAGGCGAAACCTGACAGGTATTGTTCAGCATAGGGTACGGCATTGGGATGGAGCAAACCCTGCCCATTGGTCAGCGTTCTGCCAATGAGCCAACCAGCCAGGTCCGCCGCGGCAAGGCCGCGTGCCAGTGCAACGCGGTCAAGAGTACTAAATCTTGAAATCTCACCATCAGCACCGTGTAGGGCCACTTCTAGTTGATCAATACGCTGTGGCTGGAACAGAACATCAGCAACCTGCCAAAGGGAAAGCAACCCGTCATTTTTCTGAATGAGTGTTTGCACCCGTTCGTCCCACCGATCATACACTTGTTCGTTGTTGACGATCTGTTCATACAATTCGACACCCAGGCAGTGGGCCACCTGGCGACTGACACTAAGATCGATGTTGTCCCACTCGCCGGTCGTGAAGTAATGAGCCTCAATACCGGCCGCGGCGCAGCCCGCGGCCATGACCCGCCAATCACGCCCACCGGTGACAGGACAACGCGGAACGCCAACACGGGCAAGAGCCTGATACAGGTCGCAAAACTGGTCGGCCAACAACTCAATTCTCCGCCCGGTAAGCCTTTGCCTTTTAAACTCCGATAGTTTGGCCGGTGCGAAGTATGTCTCGTGCTGAAACCGGCCTTTTCCCTGCCGCCACGACCAGGGTCGGCCACCGGGCATGACCCGAATGTCGCTTAGCAACGTGCGATGATCACTAACTCGGTTGAGACACAGTGCAAGGCTGATGGCAACCGGGTCGAGTTGAGTTTTTTGGCCGATCTGTGCAAGTATGCGAACGCTGTTGCTCATCAGGTAAGCGCCATCATGTTCAAGGGTGAATAACTGGTAACTACCCAGCGGGTCAATGATTGCCCCGAGCGTGGATGACCCTGTATCCAGTCGAAGGGCCACGTACCACCCTTCGAGCACATGGTGAAGGTTCTGCCAGTTACCGCCGAGCACGGCAGCGTCATGAGCGTCAAATCGGCCGGTCGTATCCAAAGGGAGGCCGTCATAGAACGTTAACTGGCGATCGCTCTGGCTTTGATAGACGCGAGGGCCGATGGCGTCGTAGTCGTGATGCAGCCCCGCGGCAAAAACCGGCGACCTATCACCGAACGACCAGAAGGTGGTCGCGTCTAGCTGTGGATATATCCCGGCCGCTTGGCGCAGATCCTCGATAGCTCGTCGGGCGAGGTTCTCTGTCGAATCTCAGATCGCGACAAACAGGTGCATGGTTTATCGCCCCTAATCAGCGGGCAGCAGCAAATGCTTTTTCGGCAAGGTCAACCGACTTGGCCAGCGCGGCAGCCTTATTTAGTGTTTCCTGGTGCTCGGCATCCGGGTCGCTATCGGCAACAGTCCCGCCACCTGTCTGGATATGGACTTTCCACGCAGGTGAGGATTTTGCGCCAGTGCTTGACGCATCAGGCATGACGACCATAGTCCGCAGAGTGATGGCCATATCCATGTTGCCGGCAAAGTCGACGTAGCCGACGGCGCCGGCATAGGGGCCGCGACGCGTCGGTTCAAGTTCATCAATAATCTGCATGGCGCGTATCTTGGGTGCGCCGCTGACCGTACCCACGGGCAGGGCGTAGCGCATTGCGTCCCAGCAGGTGTAACCTTGGCGCAACTGCCCCTCCACTGTCGAACTGATGTGCATCACGTGGCTGTAACGCTCAATAGCCATTACCTGCGGCAAACGTATCGATCCCGGTTCGCAGACGCGTCCGACATCATTTCTGCCCAGATCGACGAGCATGATGTGCTCGGCCCGCTCCTTGGGGTCGGCAAGCAGTTCGCGTTCAAGGGCGAGGTCTTCCCTGGCATCAGCCCCGCGCCGCCGCGTACCGGCCAGTGGACGATTGGTCACGGTCCGGCCCTCAACGCGGCAGAGAATCTCCGGACTGGAACCGACCAACATGGCCCCTTCGATTTGCAGGTAGAACATGTAGGGCGAGGGATTAACAATGCGCAGTGCCCGGTAAATATCAAACGGGTCAGCGCTAGTGGCCAGTTCGAAACGCTGACTAGGGACCACCTGGAAGATATCACCGGCGGCGATGTAATCCTTGGCGGCAAGAACGGCCTTCTGATATCCACCCAGGCCCATGTTGCTGACCGGCAACGGCGGGGGTGGGGAATTAAGATGCACATCGGCGGAAGCCAATTCCGGATGACCACCAGTCACGGGTGATTCCAGACGGGCAACCAACTCGTCCAGTTCCAATTGGCCTGCTTCGTAGGCCGTGTTGATGGAGTCATGCTCTTCGATCAGCACGTGCGTGATGGCTAGTATTGTCTTCTGAACGTGATCAAAAGCGACGACCTGGCGATAGAGCCCCATCTCCAGGTCTGGTAAATGGCGGTCGTCAGGCGGTGACTCGCTAAGTTTTTCCGACTCGAGATAGCGAACCGTGTCGTAGGCGGCAAACCCGACCCAGCCGCCGGTAAAGTCGGGCAGATCGTCGATCTTGGCCAGGCGGTAGTCCGCGGTAACCGCGGCTATTTCAACAAAGGGGTCATTACAGCGCGTGGTTTGTGTACGATCCGGGTGTAGCCGGTCAATGTATTGCAGTTCGTTGCCCCGCGCAATCAGCCGAGCAGCGGGCTGGACGCCCATGAAACTATAACGGCCCATCTGATCACCACCGACCACCGATTCGAGCAGAAAACTCGGCGCCATGCGATCATCGGGCCGAACCAGCCGGCGGTAAGCCAGCACCGGTGTGAGCTGATCGCTTATCAGCCGACGGTAGATGGGGATAAGATTGCCCGCACCGGCGGCAAGGTGCTTGAAAGTACTCAGATTGGGCTGGGCTTGGTGCATGGCGTCTGCGGTTTTCGTTGAAGATCAATACGTCCCAGTGTGGCTGTAAATGGCAACCGCCGTGCTAATCGGCTAATCGATCCGGTCCGGGTGAAGATCGGTAGATTCACCGGTAGCCTTTTTCTCCTGGTAGTGCTTGGTCCAGGCTCGCCAATTCTTGCCCGCGGCCGTGTCACGGCCCGTAAAGTCCATCGCCTGTATTTGCCACTCGTAAATCTTGTGGCACGCGCTGTCGTCACTGGGGACAATGCGCACATATGGGTCATCCACGTCTGTATTACGGTCGAAAATATAACCGCATATCCGGTTGCCGCCGGTGATCTTGACGGTCACGTCACCGCGATAGTTACGCTTTTCTGGGGTGGCCAGATCGGCAACTGTGCCCTGCAGGGATGGCACCTGATCATTGTGTTGTGCGTTTTCGCTCAGCGGTGATAGTCTATGACGTTGGCCCGTGTCACGCCACGGCAAACTACGGCCCGGGAGCGGACATGAACGTTGACAGCTTTCTAACCCATCACGGCTTGACAGAAAACCCCTTTGAGGCTGAAGAAGCACGTCATGATCCGGTATACGCCCGGATGATTGACAACAGCACCAACCACCCGGACTTCGGCAAAATCCTCGGCCAGCACGAACCGCCGAGCACGGCCATAGTGTTCGGTGAAAAAGGTAGTGGCAAGACGGCGATCCGCCTGATGATCTCTCGCCGGGTCGCGGCACACAACGAGTCGAACCCTGACCGGCAGATGTTCCTGGTCGTTTATGACGACCTGGACCCGTCCTTGGACCGGGTGGTGCAGTGGCGCCGGAGTCGCACCGGTTCGGATGCGTCCGTTGACCAGTTGCTGTCCGGTTATCGGCTTGAGGACCATCAGGACGCAATCCTGTCCCTGGCAGTAACCCAACTGGTGGACCTGATCCTAACCCACAAGCAAGAGTCCAATGGCCAGGAGAAGTTGCGGCCACCAGCAATGGATCAGAGGCTCAAGTCGATGCCACGCCGTCTACGCTGCGACCTTGCGGTCCTGGCCGCCCTTTACGATCAGCCAGGCAGTGGCCCCATAGTTCCACGTTGGCGAAAACTGTGCAGCCGGCTGCGAGTCGGCCGGCTTGGACCGGTTGCGGCCTTGAGTTATGCCGCCACAGCAGCCACGGTGATGACACTGGGACTGCTGGCCGGTCACTGGCTGTCCAAGGCCATAGGCGACAGTTGGCCATGGTTCATGCCCGTAACGGGCGTCACACTGGCTGCGTCACTGGTGCTGTGGGGGCTGTGGTTGAACCGACAGGGTGCCGCGTGGCTGTTGAGCAGGCGGTTGCAGCGAGAGATGCCGGCGGTGCAGCGGCGGGTCAAGGCAATGATGTCCATGCTACTTCGTTTTCGCCGTGGAGACCTGGAACGACAGTCTTGGCCACTGGCCAGTGCAGATCAACAGAATCGCCGCTATGAGTTGACCGGGCATCTGGTCGAAGCCCTTAACGCCGTAGGTTTTTCCGGTCTGACCGTGGTCATTGACCGTGTGGACGAACCGACGCTGATCAGCGGTAAGGCTGACCGGATGCGCTCTCTTGTATGGCCCATGCTGGACAACAAGTTCCTTCAGCAGGACCGAGTGGGCTTAAAAATGCTCTTGCCCATCGAACTGCGTTACATGCTGTACCGCGAATCGTCAGACTTTTTCCAAGGCGCCCGGCTAGACAAGCAGAACCTGATCGATCGGCTGTCATGGTCGGGAGCGACGCTCTATGACATGTGCTCTAGCCGACTACGGGCCTGTTCGGATCGACACGAGACCCAGCCGATCTCGCTGACGGACCTTTTTGAAACGGACGTGACCCGTGAGAT
>CAUZAW010000225.1:0-5345 GCA_963577735.1 Phycisphaerae bacterium
ATATGGTCGCTGGCTGGGCATGCTACAGGGCAATTACCGCGGTTTGGGAGACTACGCCAGGCCGCGTATCTGCCGTACGGTCAGCACCGATGACGGCCGCACCTGGCCGACGCCGGCAGCAATCCTGCTGGGTCCCAAGCCGTCACTGGCGTTACTGGACGGCGACCGGCTCATTGTGGGCACCCGCCAAGACCGGGGCGTCATTTTTAACATGATGCTCAACGGTGGTGAAGACCTGCACTACCAGGACCACGTGTGGGAATGCATCGGGTATCAGGCTGGTGATCGCGGCGGTCTTCATCTGCTGAAACTCGATGACGACACCATTTTGGCCACGTACCATTGGATGCACGTCGATGACGTCCGCCGCTGCAAAATCCACAGCCAAATTCTGCGTAGGCTTGACAAGTTTCGCCCAACGCCTGCTGCTCCCGTCGCCGCGCCCGCTCGGGATCACAGATGGCGGATGGCCGAGGCCCTCCAGGTACCTGATATCCCCGACGTACCGGGGGGCATCAGAATCGGAACGATGCTCCCGCTCGACAGCGGCGACTGGATGGCCATCGGGTATGGACAGACCTTCACGGGCGAAGGTTCCTACGGCTTCACGGGCAAGGGCTTCGTCGTGGTTCGCGCGCCGGACATCGAAGGCCCGTGGACCAAGGTGGGCCAGGTGGACCGGGGCGAGCACGAAGCGGCCAGCGATCCGGGCACGGGCAGCGACACGCCGGGGACAATGATGCAGACGAAGACTGGCCGGCTGCTATTGCCGGTGCCGTGCAGCCATTGGCGCTCGCTCGATCGGGATATGGAACTGTTCTATTCCGACGACGAGGGATTGAGTTGGGCCTCGCTGGGCCTGATCTCGAGTCAGATCGGACTCCGTGGGTTGAGATGTGGTAGCCGGATCGAGCAGCTCGAAGACGGCAGGTTGATCTGGACGCTGCATGTGGGCCGCGACGAATGGGCCGCGGAAAAGGGCGATCTCTGCTACACCGTCAGCACCGACGATGGGCAGACGTGGAGCAAGCCGCACTTCTGGGCGAAGTCACAGGAGAGCCACTATCCGGAGCTGCTGCATGCGGGTTCGGGGGTGCGCAGCGAATGCGCCTTGATCCGTACCGGCCCGGGTCGGTGGCTGGGTACCTACCGCGAGGAGCGAGGCACGGTGGCGCCTTTTGATAAATATTTCGGACCATCCGGCATGCCGCACATCTGCTTCACGCACAGCGAGGATGACGGCAGGACTTGGACGCCCGCGTTCGGTTTCCTGGGCGTCGAGGTGGACATGGTTTCGCTGGGAGACGGCGTGATCCTGTGCGCATACCGCGAGGACACGCTGGCCGGCGCATGGCTGTCGTATGACGAAGGCCGCACCTGGCAGTTGCAGGTGGATCCAGCGGAACTTCCTTGGGCCCGTGACGCCGCTGACCCAGTCTGGCAGTGGCCACCAGGCGGCGAATCAGTTATCCGGGTTTTGGATCACGACACGGCCGTGGTGATCACCGATACCGGATTGATGCCCGCTTGTAAGCCGACGCCACCTGAACACGTCGTTACTCGGGAACTGCACGGCAGGGTGCAGGTGCGGTTCTTCCGTCGGGTTTCGGGTTAGTTGAGAGCAGCAAACGAATACAACCGCGCGTCCTTCACGTGCATCTTTTCCCGATGTGCTGTTTTCACCGCAACCCCCGCATCGCCTCTTTCATCTGCATCCTGGATATTCCTGGCCTCTCACCAGCATCGCATCCATTTCTTCCTCCTCTAACGTTCGTCCGTATATCGGCGGGTGGTACCGGCACTTGGCGCTCACGTAGTGAGTGGCGTAGCCGCGCCGACTCCGGTCCGTCAGATTCGGACGACTCGCATGTAGAAGCAGCCCGTGGTGGAAACTACAGCTTCCAGCCTTCAACTCAACAGGCACCTCCTCCCCCAACTTTCCACTGACCGCCTGCTTCTCGTACGCCGCCCACGTCTTCTTGTCGAGAATCTCCCGCTTGTGCGTGCCCGGTATGTACCACAAGCATCCATTCTCGATCGTCGCGTCATCCAAGGCTGCCCAGCAGGTCACCAGATCCGGCCGGTCGATGTGGAAGCCCAGCGGCACGTCCTGGTGATAGGGTTGGCGGGAACCCACTTTCGGAGGCTTTAGGAAGACCTGGTCTTGGTAGAGCTTCAGATCAGGGCCCAGCAGGCCTTCCACAACATCGAGCACCTGCGTGAGTCTGGCGTGGGCCTCGAAGACGTCGTCGAAGAATGCAGCGTGACTGATCTTGGAAGTCACGTAGGTGTCCGCTTTCGCTTTTCCGACCTCGATCGTTGGCTTTACCTGCAGCCAACGCTTCTCAAGTGGCGTCTTTCCACGGAGGACCAGGTCCACGTGGTCTCGTAGAACATTCAGCTTCTGCTCGTCCAGAAGGTCTTCGACTACTAGGTACCCGTTTTCTCAGAAGGATGCGACCTGCTCTTCACTTAGACTCATGGAGAGTCCCCTTCAGACTGTTTTGCTCCGTAAGATTTCAGATGATCCCGGTCAAAGTGCCATGTAGTACCGTACCTCACGCTGAGCGATATCAAATCCTGCCTTCTCGTAGGCTCGGCGGGCAGATGCTTGGGTGTCATTCATTCCGGTTCTAACCCGTGCGAACTGGAGTCCTGCTTGGCGAAACTGATCGAGCACAAACTGATACATCATCGACGCGATCCCCTGCCCTTGGAACTGCGGGGCAACGGCGTTGAGGCCCAAGGTTCCCATGCTGCCATCGTGATCCATCTGGTATGTGACAAAGGCGACCAATTCGCCACTTTCACATAACTCGACTACAGAAAAACAATTCGGGTTTCGACTGAAAAGCGATCGCATCCTATTGCCAGCCGCCTTCGACCATCTCGAATAGGTGGCATCGAAAAGATCTAACCCCATGTTCTGCTTGTGATGGGCCAACACTGGCTCCCAGGCGCGGTGAACGATCTCAGCCACGGCGTCCATGTCGTCTTCGCACGCAAGGCGTAATGCGTACTTGTCATTCATGCTTCAGTTCCGTCTGCTTGAATCGCCCGCTTAACACGTGCTATCTGTCGACTGACCTAGAAAGCCCATACGTCTGGCGGTGTCCAATATCAGTTTCCGCCTCAACAGTGTAATTCGCTGAAGTGGAATGACCCAAACCAGATGGTTCTGCTTGTGTTCACCACCTACCATTGCTGCTGTGAGACGGGATTTAACCTTGTCGCAACACAGCCCGTTGGAGCGGCATGAGCTTTCTGATGCCACGGGTTGCCAGAGCGAGCATTTGGTCGAGTTGTTTGCGCGTGAAAGTGGCAGCTTCTGCGGTGCCTTGGATTTCAACGTAGTCACCCTTGTGGTTCATCGCGATATTCATATCAACTTCGGCACGTACATCCAGTGTGTAATCGAGATCCAACTGTGGTTGCCCGTCGATAATGCCGACGCTGATGGCCGCAATAGGGCCTTTAATCGGATTTTTTTTAATCATTTTCTGATTGCGGGCATGTGCAATGGCTTGTGCAAGTGCAACATATGCGCCGGTGATTGCTGCAGTTCGTGTGCCACCATCGGCGATCAGGACATCGCAGTCACACGTGATCATAAGCCCCGGCATCTTCTCTAGATCGACGCCGGCACGCAGGGCACGGCCAATGAGACGCTGGATTTCAGTGGATCGGCTGTCGGTGCCGCGGCGTTTGCGGTCAGGAGTTGATCCGGGAAGCATGGCATATTCAGCTGTGATCCAACCGCGTGAGGCCTCACCAGTATGGCGATCGATCAGCCAGGGTGGAACATCTTTGGCGATGCTGGCAGTACACAAGACCTGGGTGTTACCTTGGGTGATCCGTACACCACCGGCAGCAGCAGTTGTGTAGCGTTCAATTCGAGTTGGCCGCAGTTGGTTGGAGGGACGGCGTCGTGACATGCTTGCAGTGTTAACAGCACAGTGAATATGTCGCAAGCGGCAATGATTCTTTGGTTATAGGGCAGATACACAATTCAAAGGTGATTTCAGTCTCAAAGGTAGAGGGGTATTTCTCCATGAATTCATCTTCAAACGCAGAGAAACACGTTTTTCCCTGACCGCGTTTAGTGAGGATTCGGGTTTATGTGCGTAAAACGGAGATGAATGACCAACTTGGAATCTTTAGTAAACAAAAAAATTTCTGCAATTTATCGTACGGTTATGTGTAATCTAAACCATTGAGAAAAATGGGACGATGGTAATGACGGTTCCAGACTATGCTCAAGATGAGGATGGGCCAGTAGCAAGGCCCATAACCGGCTTTATGGATGCACGTCACAAGCCACGATTGAAACTGCCAGCCATGTACACGCTTTTGCGGGCGCGACCCCAAGGGCATGAAAGGTATTGTTGGACCGGTCACATCTATGATGTGAGCGATTCTGGTATGCGTTTCGAATTAGATCAGCCGCTAAAACCAGGTACGTCGATCGAAGTGCGAGCCATGCTGCCGGGTTCCAGGCACATCATCTTTAATGCAACAGGGCACGTCGTGCGCCTACATGACGACCGCGATGAACAAGGCCCGATGCGTATGGGAATGGCGTTCGACCACTTTGTTCGTGAAAGCGATCATGAGCGGTTGACAACCTATCTGATAGATTCCGGTACCGTCAGCCAAGCAGCCTAGCTTGATTTTTAGACCCAGTTCTCCTGTGGTTCCCGTTCTAGGCGCTGGTCGTACAAATATCATTCAAGGTCTGGTTTGTTACCAATGATGGTTTGCGCCATCGTCCGGTGACCATCATGTGAAAGCCAATGGCGAGTTCGCCTCAGGGCAATTTTCTAGTACTCCAGTTAATGTTGGCGACCTGGCCTGCGGGGGGCTAGCCCCGGACCGGGTCACCCTGTTTCCATGGTGGCGGAAATATCGAGTCGATTTTGGCAAAATGTTCATCTGGCACAGTGACATCAATGGCGCCCATTGCATTCTTGATCTGTTCTAATCGTGTTGCGCCAACAACCAATGATGTCATTGCTGGCTGGGCAAGGGTCCAGGCCAAAACGTACTGTGATACTGGAACACCCGTGTGGTTGGCGAGGGTTTCAAGCGCTTCTAGCTTATCGTAAAGCTTGTCATCCATCGGCCACATCCACTGCGGCTTATCTGCGCCGCGCGAACCGGTCGGGGGCTTTTGGTCACGACGATACTTCCCGGCCAGTAATCCTCCTTGGAGGGATTGGTACGGCGTAACGGCAACATTAAACTGGCGGCAGAACTCTAGGTCATTTGTGAAGTCGCGTCGCGGAAGGCTAAATGGAACTTGGGATGCAATTACTTTTGGACCGCCCTGTTGCTCGGCCAGCCAG
>CAUZAW010000226.1:0-5335 GCA_963577735.1 Phycisphaerae bacterium
TCACCGACTCTACCGCCACCTGTCGGGCATGACCGGCACGGCGCTGGAGGCCCAGCACGAGGCATGGCGCGTCTACAAACTGCCGGTTGTGCCCATTCCCACCCATCGGCCGTGTATCCGTGAGCATCTGGGTACGCATATCTTCGCCGATGGCGAAAGGAAATGGGACGCGATCGTGGCCCATATCGACAAGGTCCACGCCATCGGCCGGCCGCTGCTGATCGGCACCCGCTCTGTCGGTGCCAGCGAGCACCTTAGCGACAAACTCACCGAGTTGGGCCTGGAACACCAGGTGCTCAATGCTGTTCGTCATGCCGAGGAGGCGGTGATCGTCGCCGGTGCCGGTCACGCCGGGAGGATCACGGTTGCTACCAACATGGCCGGCCGTGGGACCGACATCAAGCTAGATCGCGGCATCGCGAAAAAAGGCGGCCTGCACGTCGTTGCCACGGAACGCCACGAGGCCGGTCGTATCGATCGCCAACTCTTCGGCCGCGCCGGGCGACAGGGTGACCCGGGCAGCGCCGTTTCTTTCGTCGCCCTTGATGACGAGTTGTTCCAACGCTACGCGTCGCGCTGGGCCAAGCGCGTTGCTCAACGATTCGCGGGCACGCAGGGCGAGTTAACCGGCACTTTGGCACAGCGTATTGTCAATCGTACGCAAGCCCGCGCTTCTTACATCGCCGCACGCCAGCGGCAGGCAGTACTCAAATCAGATGATATGTACGATGAGTTTCTCGGCTTTGCCGGTTCAGAGCATTGACGGAAAATATACGCGTCGGACTAACCGCCCACCCATCGGCTCACTTCATCCACGATACACGCCACCGCAAAGCCGACGTAAACGCACGAAACAATAATCATCATCGCAACGCAGACCGGTCCGGGTTTGGCTGACTTGGGCAGGTAGCGCAAGTTGATATAGAGCGTCAGCGGCACGTAAATCGCCATCGCAAATCCGCCCATGTACGCGGCATTGAACAAAAAACCCAGATCGCTGGGCTTGTTTCCCCCTATTTCCATCCCGAATGTCAGCCCGCACCCGGCAAGAATCCACACCACGGCGAACAGTGCATACCACCAACCCATGTCACGCTGCTGTGCCCGCTTGAAGTTTGTATAAACCATATCTGCCAAAGATCTTGCCACTCCGTCCAACAGTACCAATTGCGTACTGAAAAGTGTTGCCACGCCGACAAGCAGAAAGATGGTCCTGCCCGTCTTGCCCCACACCGCAGCCAGCACTTGCGCTTCGTCTGAAATCAGTGTGCCCTTGGCCGGCACAATCCCGTTGGGATGCAGCACCGCCAAGGCTCCGAAAATAAACAGCAAGATCGTTAGTGTATTGAGTCCAAAGAAAAACAATATTTGATCCTGCTTTACGTACCCCCACCAGCTTCGAAATTGCCGCTTGTTGTGGTCAGTATCCTCGTAGCGATACCCTGTTGCCGGAATTTTTTCACCGCGACCACGCAGCGGATTCTGCATGTTCGGCAGGCGGCCGCCCATCCCGATGTGTTTGTCGCGAAGATAAAACGTGTAAAACAGATTTGCCGTGCCCCCAGCGCCGGCAAACACCAGTGCGATAAACAAGGCCTTGATGCCCATGCCTGGGTTGTGGACATCCAGCCCCGCGGCATTGTTGATGACCACGAAGCGTTGTTTACCGTCGTCAATGATCCACCTCGACCCAGTCTCTTTCACAGTGGACTGGGCCTGTTGCGAAAGCTCGATCCCCGATTCCTTAAACGCACTACGCAAGGCCGCCCCGACCGTTCCCCGCTCCAGCTCAGTGGCGTACCGTGCATCTACGCTCAAACGCTTCTGGCCCTGCTGGTCGATATGCCCGACACGGACAATACCTTTGCCTAGGCTCGTCCACGTCTGAGCATTGCCCACCTTTACCGCCACCACGATCAGGGCGATGACGATCAGCACCACCAGCACTCCAATGGTGCGCTCAACCGACTTGTAAACCAACTTGGGCCCAAACAGCACCAGGGCCACGCCCGCGAATGTCACCGTTGTCCAGAAACTGGGCGATTCGAGAAATTTCAAGCCGGCCGAGGTCGCCTCGTAATCCGGGCCAAGCAAAAGCGCCTTCAGCGCAAGGCCTGAAGCCATTCCCCAGCCCGGCGCGATCCAAGCCAACAGCGTCAGCACAATGAAAACCGGGACAAAACCCCGCCAAGCTCGTGCGTAACCGGTATAGACCGTTTCACCTGTTGCGATCGTCCACCGGCCGATCTCGAAGTTGATCCACAGTTGAAGAAAAACCCCGATCACAGCCGCCCAGATCATTCCCGAGCCGTATTCTGCCGCGATGCGGGGCCAGATGATAATCTCTCCGGCCCCGATCGACAGGCCCACCAAGACTGCCCCGGGCCCGGCCAACTTCCAGTTAGGCACTTTTTTTTCTGGCAGGTCTTCGATTTTAAACTTGGGTAGTGGTTCGAAGATGCTGGCCATAAGTGCGACTCCAATGGATTGGTGATCGCGCGAATTGTATAGGCTATTGGCGGTGGTTACGATTGAGCTTGGACATGAAACTTCATCATTTATTTACGGCACAACCATGAGCAAGACACGCATTGAGGGCCTGCTGGAACGCAACGGCACGATCGTTTTTCCCGGCGTCTACGATACCCTTTCAGCGATGATTGTTGAACGCGTTGGTTTTTCCATGACGTTTATTTCCGGTTACTCGGTCGCTGCTACCGCCATCGGTGAGCCGGACTTGGGGCTGTTGACCCAGACTGAAATTGTCGAACGGGCCCGACGTATTTGCGGCAGCGTGAACATCCCCATCATCGTTGATGCGGATACGGGTTACGGTAATCCCCTTAATGTCATCCGCACGGTCAACGAGTTGATAGATGCAGGCGCAGCCGGGTGTTTTCTAGAGGACCAGGTTTGGCCGAAGAAATGCGGGCACATGCGCGGCAAGAAAGTAATCGAGCGGGAGCAGTACATTGACAAAATTCGTGCTGCCAGCGAGGCCCGCGCTGATCGAGACTTTTTCATCGTTGCCCGCACCGACGCGATCGCCGCTGCCAACATTGACGAGGCTCTGGCCCGTGTGGAGGCCGCCCGCGAGGCTGGCGCCAACGCCAGTTTTGTCGAAGCGCCCGGCTCGCTCGAACATATGGCCCAGATTGGAAAACACGCGCCCAAGCCTATAGTCGCCAACATGATTGAAGGCGGGAAAACTCCCGTGCTGCACCGCGATGAACTAGAAAAACTCGGATTTCAACTGATTGTCTACCCCTTGACCGGCTTGTTTACTGCAGCCCACTACCTCGAGAAAATCTACACCAAGCTACTGAGCGACCAGACCACGATCGGTAGCCACGACCGCATGATGAGCTTCGAACAGTTCAACGACCTGATCGGGGTCGATGCCAAGTACGCTCAAGCGGAGCGTTTCGGTGTCACATAAGCAATCCAACTGCCCTTGGTCATGAGTTGTAGGTATTGGCAACCCACCTTGTTTTAGAACGTCAATTGGTACTGGGCACGTACCACAGTCTGATCATCGATGTTCGGGTTATCGGCGCGGATGCCCAACCCTCCGCTGGTGATCGGGACCGCGTCCAACGCAAACACGACATCAAGCGTGAACTTGGCGGCATGCTGATTGAAATAGCGATTGACGCCAACGGTCAGCAGGTTCAAGTCGTCATAGGTGTTAGACCCATCGTTGACAGCGTCATCCAGATCGAGGTATTCCCAACGGACGAACGGCTCCCATCCGGAGTTGGGGATCACGTGTCCGGCCTGGACGATCAATCCGTAAAGATCGTAATCTTCAGCAAATGCATCATCCTCATCGTCGAGATTAGGATGCATTCCGATCACTGCGGCGTATACATTTAGCCCATTGCCTTCGTATGAGCCATCTACTGTCCAAGTGACAAAGTCATGATTGAGCCCTGCGTCACCGGTCTCCCCCACTTCGTAGTGGATCGCGGCGCCTAGGAACAGAGCGTCTTCCTCGCCTTCGCAGGCCGTAAAATCCGTCATCTGCGACCATTGGCCGGCAAGCTTCACGTCCGCTCGGGCGGTGATGGCAAAGTCAGTTCGGTCCGCATCGAAGTCAAGCGTGGTGGCTTGGGTGCAGTCGCCGGCAACGCAAGCGCCGGCGGCAAGAGCACCCCCTGCGCCAGCGACGCCCTGGGCGCCAAAGGCCTGGGTAAACCGGTTGGTTCCGCTGCCACCGTTACCCGAATTGGTTCCATCATTGAGCATGACATGTACTTTCAGGCCTTCGTTGGCTTCCCAGATCAGCCCTATGCCCTGGGTGGTGTCCAGTGTGAACACCTCGTTGACGTATGACCGTTCCACTGCCAGTTGCTTCGATGAACTGGTCATTTCCTCACGCAGGAACGGCGCCTTGTTTTGGCCGGCCCAGACGGTTAGCCCGTCAGCCAGTTCGTAAGAGATCACAATCTTGTCCGAAGATACGTTGTTGGACGCGTGGTTGGTTGTAAGCTGGACCATGTAATTCAACCGCGGGTTAGCGATGTGGCCGCTGAATTTAACCTTGGCCCGACGAATCACGAATCCTGCATCGTTTTCATCTCCAATGGCGGGGGTGACGCGAAGGCCCTGGCCATCAGTACCGGTTCCGGGAGGGATAATCGATCCGGTGGCGTCGACACTGTCATTATGACTGCGGTACATGTAACGCAACTGGATTTGGCCGTTGACTTTCAGAAGAAAACTGCCATCATCCGACGAAAGATAGAAAGCCTTGCCATTATGTCCGGCGGTGGCGCCTTCAGCCAGCAGGTTCGCTCGCGTGTCGGCATCGGAGAGCACGTCGTGGATCAACGACTTGATCTCTTCGCTGCGCCGTTCATTGAGCCAGTTGCGGTTCTCTGCGGATTCCAATTCTGCCAGTCGCGACTTGAACGTGTCTATTTCATTTGACAGGTTGTGACCGGGCGATTCGGCGCGAACCGAACCGATAAGGATGGCCATCAAGCAGCCGACAAGGATTTGCAGTTGTTTGTCTCTCATGGAGCCGTACTTTTGGTTGAGGGCATTAAAACAGCGGCGCAATGGTGTGAATAATATAGTTTTATCTGTTGGATGTGTTAGCAAGGTCCTTGGAAACAGTTGGTTTCCATAACGTACTTGACTCTAGAAATTGTGTACTCGTGACAGGTAGGTGTTTTGGTCCCCGGCCACGTTCTTGAATTATCCGTGGCAGGTAAAAAAAAACCGGCGGACCAGAAGGCCCGCCGGTTTGCAAAAATCTAGTCGCCTGTTAGCGACTAAATTGGTTGTCAAGACAATTAGAACATCACAGTGTACTGAGCACGTATGACGG
>CAUZAW010000227.1:0-5324 GCA_963577735.1 Phycisphaerae bacterium
ATGTGTGGTCCGACAGTTGGGAGATTGGCTCGCAGAGTTGTTATATTGGCCATAGATTTTTTCAGATAGCTAAGCCGCAGGTGGCATCGCTTGCGACTTGGCGCCAAGGAACACTTTCATGGACACCGACCTGACCGGGCGCACGGCGTTGATCACCGGGGGGGGCACCGGTATCGGTGCCGCGATCGCCAGTGGCTATGCCGGACAGGGCGCCAACGTGATTGTCAACTACAGCCGCAGCGACAAGGAGGCCTGCGACACCGTCGCGCATATCACCGGTCGGGGTGGCAGTGCGATTGCCGTCCAGTGTGACGTGTCGCAGGCCGGCCAGGTTGATGCGATGTTCGTCATGGCGCGTAAAACGTTCGGTCGCGTAGACATCCTTGTCAACAACGCCGGTGCCGTATTCGGCGGGCAACCGACCGCTGAGATGCCCGAAGATACCTGGGACAAGACCATTGCGGTCAACCTCAAGAGCGTGTTTCTCTGCTCGAAAGCGGCGATCCCGCAACTGCCGGACAAAATCGGGCGTATTATCAACATTACCTCGATCTCCGCGTTTTCTGGACGAGGCGGACCGGCGTACGGACCGGCCAAGGCCGGTGTTAACGCCATGACACGTGACATGGCGATCGAGTTGGGGTCGCGCGGCATTACCGTCAACGGCATCGCACCCGGTATTATTGATACACGCATCCATCGGCAGGGCACCGCACCGGACCAGTACGCCAAGTTGATCGAAATGATTCCGCTTGGACGCGACGGTAAAGTCGACGACCTTGTTGGTATTGCCTTGCTGCTTGCGTCCGATGCCGGCAGTTTCATTACCGGCGACATCATTCACGTCAACGGCGGCATGTGGGTGCATTAGATCGCAGGAAATGGCTGGCCCGTCTGCTTGGCTTTTCCCAAGGCCGGGAGCAGAATCGCAATCAGAATCGTGATGATCGAAATGACTACTAGCAGTTCGATCAAGGTAAACGCGTGCACGCGAGGGTTACGGAACATTTCCAGGATCCGGTCGCCTCTAGCCAACTTCAATCGGTTCGTCGAGACTTTTCCAAATGGCGACGACTGGACTCGAACCAGTGACCCAGGGCTTATGAATCCCTTGCTCTACCAACTGAGCTACGTCGCCGCGTCAGTGAGTTTGACCGCACAAAAGCGATTTTAGGCAATACATACCGCACATCAAGTGTGCTGCCGGCGTAGGTCCGACTGGCCAATCGGTTTGGTCTGCGATAACAGGGTCGCGGCGTTTGATGCATCCCTGCCCATCGGCAAGGCCAAGGGCGAGCAACTCGTGATCGAGATTCACGCCTAGTGCGACTCAACGCCGATTACTGAAGGGGTCTGGACCAGGTCAGAGTAACTTATGACACGCCGTGGCATTGAATCTGAAGCCAACTGCTGCCCTTTTATCGATCTAAACGATTTGCAGTGTGCCCGGCACTTCAAGCTCGGCGGTCTGCATCAGGCGTTTAGTCTGTGTCTGGGAAATTATCATGGTTGCTCGATCTACCACCGGCTTGTTGACAGCCGGGGACCAGCCACCTCCCTCACGGTCGCCGGCCGTGCGACCGCCGCCGCCGCCACGCTTGGAGCGGCCGGTACTTGAATTTCTAAGCTATTGTCGCATTGAGTGCGGGTTTGCCCCAGCTACATTGGAAGCCTATGGACTCGATCTGCGCGATTTGACCGAATGGTTCATCCGGCACCACTTCGAAGACTGGAACCAGCTGGACCTGGCGGCCATTACCGACCACCTGCGTTGGCTCGACGAGCGCGGCCTTGCCGTCAGCAGCATTGCTCGGCACGTGGCCACCATGCGCGTTTTCGGCCGCTTCCTGCACAGCCGTGGCCATACAGAAAAAGACCCGGCAGACCTAGTTACCCAGCCCAGCACCTGGCAGACACTGCCCGACGTGCTCCAGCCTGAGCAGATGCGGCAACTGCTTGCTGCGCCGCAGCCGTACGACCTTATGTATCAACGCGACGTGGCGATGCTGGAACTGCTGTACGCCGGCGGATTGCGGGCCACGGAGGTGGCGCAACTGGAAGGTGATCGGCTGCACACCGACTTGGGCGTTGCCCGCGTACTGGGCAAGGGCAGGAAGGAAAGGATCGTACCGATCGGAAAGCCGGCGCTGGCGGCCGTGGACCAATATGGCCGTGAGTTACGCCCGAAACTGCTGAGGCCGGCCAGGCCCACCGAGCGGCTGTTATTGTCGCGTACGGGCCGGCAGATCACCCGCATCGTCGTGTGGCAGATCGTTACCAAGCACGCCCGACGCGCCGGGCTGCACGACGTGCATCCGCACACGTTGCGTCATTCCTTTGCCACGCACCTGTTGGCGGGCGGTGCCGACTTGCGAGTCGTACAGGAATTGCTCGGCCATGCTAACATCCGCACCACGCAGGTCTATACTCACGTGGATGCCACCCGCCTCAAAGAGGTCATCAGTAAATACCACCCCCGGGCGTGAGTTTGGCATGGGCCGTACTTAGAACAAGTAGTCGGTGATGATAACCATTCGCGATTATCCAATGCCACTGATAAAACGGATATTACTCCGGACAGCATTGGCTTTTGCCGCCGTCTTCTTGAATTGTTGTGACCAGCGGCCAGAAGTTCAGGGGCAGAACGCCCCGCAGGCCCCCATTTCCTCGTCTACCGGTTTACGACAAATTCAGCCCGCCGGGCACCGCCGGATGATCAAACATCTGGAGGCGATTGCCGATCACGATAAAAAGCACAGTTACTTTTACGGGCATGAACTGGTCCAGACTTGGGTTGAGCAACTGGCCCAGCTTGACCAGGATGCCACCGGTATCAGCAAATTGAAACTGCACCGCCAAATAGGTGAACGCCAGCTTAATGCTGGCAATCTTAGACTGGGTATTGATCATCTGCGTGAGAACCACCAACTGCTGCAAAGTTCGGGTACAGCTAAACCTGCAGAGGTCAATGAATCACGATTTCGCCTGGCGGTGGCTTATTTGCGGTTGGGTGAGACTGAGAACTGCTGCCTTCGTCACCATGCCGAGAGTTGTCTGTTTCCAATCCGGGGCGGGGGCCTGCACACGAAACAGGAAGGATCGAGAAAAGCCATCGAGTATCTACTGGCACTGCTGGAACATGCTTCGCCAACCAGCGACCGCTATCTTGAGGCCATTTGGCTTTTGAACATTGCCTACATGACGGTGGATGCTTATCCTGGCCAAGTGCCGAGGCCGTATCTTATTGCACCTTCTCGATTTGAATCCGAGATTTCGTTTCCTCGCTTCACCAATGTTGCACTCAAGTTAAATCTTCCGACCTTCAACATGGCCGGGGGCGTGATCATTGATGACTTCGACAACGATCATGACCTGGATATCTTCACTTCGACCTGGGATCCGGACGAGCAGCTTCAGTTTTTTCAAAATAACGGAGACGGTTCATTTACTGATCAATCGCATGTTACGGGCCTAGCCGGTATCTGCGGTGGCCTTAATATCGTTTCCGCTGACTACAACAACGATGGTTTTCTTGATCTGTATGTCCTGCGCGGCGCCTGGATGAAGAAGCAGGGCCGGCAACCCAATTCTCTGGTACGTAATAATGGTGACGGCACATTTACTGACGTAACCTTCGATGTCGGGCTCGGTGACCACCATTATCCGACGCAGACCGCGGCGTGGGCCGACTTTGATAACGACGGTGATCTGGACCTTTATGTCGGCAATGAAGCGTCGGAAGCACTGGAGGCGCCCTGCCAATTGTTTCGAAATAATGGTGACGGCACATTTACGGATATTGCGACACAGGCGGGCGTGGAAAACAACCGTTTTGCCAAGGGCGTGGTCTGGGCTGATTACAGCGGCGATAACTATCCCGACCTGTACGTGTCTAACTATGGTGAAAATCGGCTATACCGCAACAACGGTGACGGTACATTCGTCGATGTGGCGCCGCAGTTGGGCGTGACTGGTCCCAGTCAAAGTTTTCCAGTCTGGTTCTGGGATTTCAATAATGACGGCGCCCTTGATATTTTCGTTGCCAGCTACACCGGTACGGTCAGAAACGTGGCGGCCTATCATCTGGGCCTGGCCACAAACCATGAATGGGCGGCGCTGTACAAGGCAGACGGCCACGGTGGTTTCCAAAATATTGCCGAGCAAGCGGGGTTAACCTACCCGATGCTACCTATGGGTTGCAATTTCGGTGACCTGAACAACGACGGGTACCTGGACTTTTACCTGGGCACCGGCGATGTGGCGTATAAAAATCTTGTGCCCAACGTGATGTACGTCAATCAGCAGGGCAGGCGTTTTGCGGATGTGACGTTTGCCGGCGGGTTCGGCCATCTGCAAAAGGGTCACGGTGTCGCGCTGGCGGACCTCGACAACGACGGAGATCAGGACATTTACGAGCAAATGGGCGGATTTTTTCCCGGCGATCGGTATACCGACGCACTGTATGAGAACCCCGGTTTTGGTAATCACTGGATCAAAGTTAAGCTTGTGGGCATAACGTCCAACCGTTCAGCTATTGGCGCGCGGGTACATGTCCAAGTGAAGGACAATGGTCAAACGCGGTCGATTTACCGCCACGTCACCAGTGGCGGCAGCTTCGGGGCAAACCCGCTGCGACTGTCGGTCGGCATCGGTCAAGCAAGCCGTATCGACCGATTGGACGTATATTGGCCGATGACTGGCAAGACACAGTGTTTTCGTGACGTCGCCATTGACCAGATGATTCAAATCATCGAAGGTCAATCGCGATACACACAATTAAAGTTAAAACGGGTAAAGCTGGGATCGCCGAATTGAAACCTTCACCCCTAGTTGCTTTTGGCACTGTCTGCCGAATGATACAGACGGTGGTCATGCTATGGCCTGCCATCTCGGCTACAGGAGCGCCATCGTCCTTACCGTCATTGCCTATATCGCCAACACAATCCGTTCTGGACCTCTCCGAGGTAGACGGTTGGCAGACAGAGGCGTTCAGTGCGGCCGCGAAATCTCAACTTGAGAAGCTGCAACTCCTGTTACAGAATCCGGCCACGATCAATCTGTCAAGCGTATCCCAGCTTGCCGGCAGACAATTCCAATGCGGCCCTTTGCAATCCCGCGAAACTGTTGTCGCTTTTCATGACGGGGGCATTACCGTTGAACGAGGTGGCGTGGCCGGCCAGGCCGTTCAATACCGCGGCCCCGACGGTTTGGTCAAGGCCCTCAAGCACCTTGCCGTACCGTTTGAAAGAGCTTCCCGCATTCGCGCCAGTTTCAAAATTTTCCGGGTCGATCTTCAGGAAACAACCGCGACGACAAGACAATAT
>CAUZAW010000228.1:0-5315 GCA_963577735.1 Phycisphaerae bacterium
GTTGGCAATCCCGTGCACAACACTATCGTTAACGCTGATGCACAGGTTTGACGGAAATCCCTTGCCCGGCCGGTAAGTCGGATAGTTTTTAAACAACCCCCTACCACCCGCAACCGTGATAATGCGGTAGGCCTCTTCATCAATATTGCGCGTTGTCGTGCCCGGTTGGCACATCTGCCGGCAGCACTGCAACACCTTATGAACAAGGCGGCCTGCTACCCGCATTTTATCGATATCACTTCTCGCTTTAAGCTGAATACCCATCTGTGGTCACCCGATGACACCTGACAATTGACCACAGTTCGAATACATTAGTCTAGCCCAATCCGATAAATGCAGCAAATCCTCTTCCGTTGACGCGGCCCGAGTCCGGCGTACGGAACAACAGAGGCCACCATAACAAGATTGCTATCCAAATCGCCATATCTTATTTAACATCAGTGACTTAACTTGCCCCCGTCGCTCCACGCATGCGTTTGCTACGTCCTGAAGCTCCACCCATGAACCCCGGATAGTTTCGCATCAGCAAGGTGGCATCAATCCGCGTTACGAAATCGAGCATTACACTGACCACAATCAGCAGTCCGGTACCACCTAGAAACATTGTCACGATGGGATTGATATTAAATAGCGTGGCTACAACCATGGGTATCACCGCAATCACCGCCAGAAAACCCGCCCCGACATAAGTGATGCGTTCCATGACGGTCTCGAGGTAATCGGCCGTCCGCGGCCCAGGGCGAAGGCCGGGCACAAAACTGCCGTGATCCCGAAGGTTCGACGCCATTTCCTTTGGCTGAAATTGAACACTGGTCCAGAAATACGCAAAAAAGTAGATCATCGCGATGTAACAGAGGATGTAGAGATAGCCACGCATTGGCTCGAAACTCTGGGCAAAAAACCCCAACCAACCCGCATTAGGATAGCTTTGGGAAAGCATGCTCACGGCCAGCGAGGGGAACATCATCAAGGCGCTAGCGAAAATAATCGGCATGACTCCGCCATGGTTGACCCGAAGTGGCAGATAACTACGCTGCCCCCCGTACACACGCCGGCCTCGCGTGTGCTTTGCCTGCTGAATGGGAATTCGACGCTGTCCCTGTGTAATAATGATCGCTCCAGCCACCACGCCAACAAACGCCAGCAGCAGAAAAACAACCGTTATGGGCCCGTACTGCCCCGCACCCGCCTGTAGTGAAAAGTTGTCTGAAACGGTTTTTATCGCGATGGGCATACCGGTCACGATGCCGGCGGTAATGATCAAAGACGCCCCATTGCCGATGCCATACTTGTCGATTTGCTCACCCAACCACATCAGAAATACCGCGCCACCGGTCAGACCGACGATACCGCATAGCCAGAAAACCCATCGCAAATCGCCCTCGGCAAAGTCCGGCATTAGCACTTGAAAGCCGCGCAATGTCATGAGCATGGCCACCGACTGGACCAAGGCCAAGCCGACCGTCAAATAACGGGTGTATTCTTGGATTTTCTGGCGACCGGTAGGACCTTCCTTCTGCAATTGTTGGAGGCTGGGCAGAACGCTTGTCAGCAATTGAAAAATGATCGACGCCGAGATGTAAGGCATGATGCCCAGACCGAAAATCGTTGATTGGCTAAACGACCCGCCCGTAAACACGCTGACAAACGCCATCAAGTCTGCGGCAGCCCCCTGCGACTTCTTGGCGAACTCCTGGAGCGCTTCTTGACTGACGCCCGGCAGTGGGATGAAAAATCCCAGCCGGTAAATCGCCATCATACCAAACGTAAAAAGCAGCTTGGTGCGAAGTTCCGCGATCTTCCAGATATTCAAAAAAGCCTGTAGCATGCAATGATCGACTACGAGTAGGCCGGTTGCGGCCAAGACAAATCAGTCACTAACGCTTCACATGGCCTTGGTTGTTGGGGCCACTTTAGCCGTCCCGCCGGCCTGCGTGATCTTTTCCACCGCTGTCTTGCTGAACGCCGCAGCAACGACCGCCAGCTTCTTCGTAATGGAACCTTCGCCCAGAACCTTGACCGGCTTACTGCTACTGGCAATCAGACCAGCGTTGACGAGCGTCTGTGGATTGACCTCGGCGCCATCCTCAAAACGCGCATCGAGCGCCTTGAGATTGACGATGACAAAGTGTTTGCGAAATCGGGCATTGCTGAACCCCCGCTTGGGTATCCGCCGAAACAGGGGCATCTGCCCACCTTCCGACCCAGCGCGGATCGATCCGGTAGCACCTGCCCGCGACCGGGCGCCCTTATGCCCACGACCGCAGGTCTTGCCCGTTCCGGAGCCAGGACCTCGCCCAACGCGCTTGCGCCGCCGGTAACGCCCAACCTTGCTGGTGACCTCGTGAATCATCATGGCGACAACTACTCCTGCCCGCTTACTGACCGGTGCTGTTCGGTTGATCCTTGGATGGGTCGCCGCCGGGGGCATTTACATCCGCAGCGGGCGGTTGCCCGGCCGTCGTCGCCGTGGAGTCTACTTCCACTGGCTTATCCTGCGCCACAGGGGCCGGCGCTGATGTTGGTCCACGGCTCGCATCGCGACGACCACGTTGCCCTCCGCCTTTGCCACCTCGACCACGTCCGCCTCCCTTGCTCGGCTTGAGTCCCTGCGGCCCCTTCATGCGTTCAGTCGACACCGACGGGGGCGGCGCAAATCGTCGACCAGCCTCCAGTCGCTGCTCGACATCCGTTTCGGCTATTTCCACACCTCGCACTGCCGCAACTTCATCCCGGCTACGCAGGGTCTGCAAACCATTCAATGTGGCCTTGAGCAAATTCTTCTTGTTGTTCGAACCGTACGACTTGGTCAGACAGTCGCGTATACCGGCTATTTCGAGCACGGCCCGCACCGTAGCCCCCGCAATCACGCCTGTTCCAGGCGCCGCCGGCACCATCGTCACCGTTGATGCACCAAATTTTGCCTTGAGTACATGGGGGATCGTACCTTCCAGCAAGGTAATGTGAACAATATTCTTGCGGGCCTCTTTCTGCGCTTTTTCAATGGCGGAGGGTACACCAGGCGCTTTTCCATAGCCGAGACCCACCTTGCCCTGGCGATCACCAACTACCACCAGCGCACCAAAGCTGAACCGGCGACCACCTTTTACTACGGTGGACGTGCGGTAAATCTGTACCGTGGTTGATTCGAGAGTCTGTCCTTCTGCTACAACTGTTTCAGCCATTATTGATCATCCATTGGCAGTCTAGTGGCAATTAAAATTGAAGCCCATCTTCCCGGGCCGCATCGGCAAGCGCCTTTATACGCCCGTGAAATCGAAATCCGTTACGATCGAACGTCACTTGTTTGATACCCGCGGCCTGAGCTTTTTTTGCCAATTCTTGGCCGATGGCCACGGCGGCCGTCTTGTTTGCGCCGCCATCCATCTTCTGGGAACTGGCCGCAACGAGGGTATGCCCCACCAGATCATCAATGATCTGGGCATATATGTGCTTGAGGCTGCGGTACACCAGAAGTCGCGGCCGTTGCGGCGTACCGTTGACCCGCTTGCGGATACCGTTCTTGCGCCGCATTCGTCTGTTTTGTTTGGTTGTGCTGGTGCTCATCAGTCAAGTATTTCTGTTGCGCAAGTTTATCTTATGCCCCACTGCCGACAAATGCCTTACCCTGCTTGCGCACCACACGCTCGTCTATATATTTAATGCCTTTGCCATTATAGGGCTCGGGCTTGCGTAAACAACGGATATCAGCGGCCAACTGGCCGACCGCCTGCTTGTCCGGACCACTGACTTTCACTCGTTGACCTTGAACTTCGACATTGAGGCCAGGTAAAATATCCACCACGCGGGTATCGGCGTAGCCGATATTCAGATTCAACTTCACTCCCTGAACCTTCGCCGTCCACCCTACACCGACAATTTCAAGCTCTTTGCTGAATCCTTTGCTCACACCTTCGACCATGTTATTGATCAGCGAACGTGTAAGCCCGTGCATGGCCCTTGACGTTCGATCTTCCGCTTCCCGCTCAACCACGACCGCCTTGGCCTGCTCATCGATGCGCACGGTCACTTCAGGCCGATGCGTCATATTCAAACTATCCTTGCCGCCCTGCACAACCACCTCGCGTCCGCGAACAGACACCTTCACGCCGTCGGGAATCGCAATCAATTTGTTTCCAATGCGTGACATAACCTCAATATCCTAACTGGCCTACGGGCAACCGACTCCTCAATCATGTCATTCGACGGTGCATAACAATTCGCCACCGACCCGCTCCTGACGTGCCTGCCGATCGCTAAGCACACCTCGCGGGGTACTGATGATGGCAATGCCCAATCCCCCGAGTGGACGCGGCAGGTCGTCGGCCTTGCGATAAACACGCATACTTGGTTTGCTTTCTCGATTAAGCGTACGGATGGCCGCTACGCCGCCTGGTCCGTACCGAAGATCAATCCGCAAGATGCCCTGCTTGCCGTCCTCGATAACCTCGTAGCCTTCTATGTAACCTTCCGTCTCAAGCGTCTTGGCGATGCCGGAGCATATCTTGCTATTGCGGCAGTCCACGCTTCGGGCCTCGTTACGGACCGCGTTGCGGATACGGGTCAACATGTCGGCAATGGTGTCACTTAACGCCATTAAAATAGTCTCCAAAACTCATTACCACGAAGCTTTACGCATACCCGGAACCTTGCCGGCCAAAGCCAACTCGCGGAGCATGATGCGCGAGATTTTAAACTTGCGGTACACACCACGGCTTCGCCCAGTCAAGGCACATAAATTGCGCAAACGTGTCGGACTCGAATTACGCGGCAGTCTCGCCAACGCCGCATAGTCCCCTTGGTCCTTTAGCTGCTTACGCAACTGCGCATACTTGGTTACCTGTTGCTGAACACGCCTCATCCGTTCCTGAGTTGATTTCGACGCCATGGGTCTCTCCGTCATTTAACTGCCAGACATTTACGTTTTCTATTCCTGCTTAATTGTCAGATTCCGTCTTTTGATCCATGTCGGAAAATGGCATACCAATCTGCCGCAGCACAAACCGTGAAATATCGTCACTGCTGTTGGAAAACACAAGGTTCACGTGCATGCCGTGGGTAAACTTAACTTCGGACATATTCACTTCCGGAAAAATCCCCTGCTCGACAACACCGAAGCAGTAATTGCCCCGGCCGTCAAAACTGTTGGGATTCAGCCCGCGAAAATCCTTGATCCGTGGGATGGCCATGGCAATGAGGCGGTCGAGAAACTCCCACATGCGTACCCCGCGCAGAGTGACCATGGCGCCAACTTCATATCCCTGGCGAATCTTAAAATTGGCCACGGATTTATTGGCCCTTTTCATGATCGGCCG
>CAUZAW010000229.1:0-5307 GCA_963577735.1 Phycisphaerae bacterium
GATCGCAACAAGGCCGACTGCCGCAGCCACCTGGAATCAAACGGTTACGATGCGATTGAAGACGGCAGGGATACTGTTGCCTTACATAAGGCAGAAATTGAAGCGGCCAAGTCGCGGCTGGCCAAGACATGGAAAAGCATTAAAAAAGCAGCGCCATGAGTAAGACGCGCACACCCTTCAAACCGGGGGTCATAATTGTTCGCCGACTGACAGCCGTGGCGGCACTCTTGGTATGCGCCAATTTATGGTGGACGCCGAGCGAAGTTGTTTCACTTATATCTGATCAGAAACATGTGCTGCTGGGACGGTACTCGGTTTCCCGGTTTTTCATGCTCTTTCTCCTGACACCACCACTGCTATGGTTTTCCGCCGAACTCTTGTTGAGAACACGCCCCAACCGCCAGCATACATTTCGCGTCATCGCGATGGTTATCTCGGCAGTGCTGGGCCTGATCGTCGTGGATGTGGCCGGGCGCATGACGCGAAAGGCCCGCTATGAGGAACCGGGCGGCTCGTATCTCGGTATGCCGCGTCCGGAAGTACGCGACGTGGGCCGCCGCCGCCCCCCCGACCAAGTGTACGAGATCATGTTCGCTGACGAGCCCAAGACCAAGCGCACCTTTCCACGCACGCAACCGGGGTATAAACGCGATCAGGTTCAGATGAAGCTTACCGTCGATGCCCGCGGATTTCGTAATATGACCGAACTTGAACAGTACGGCATCGTGGCGGTGGGTGATTCGTTTACTGAGGGATTTCTGGTAGACGACGACGAACCCTGGCCAGCGTTACTGGCCGAGCAACTGGGCCGACCGGTATACAACATGGGCGTATCGGGCGCCTCGCCGAACGTGTATCTTGCCAACTTCAATGCCTACGGCCTTAAACTTAAACCCAAGATCGCCATTTTTCTTATCTATGAAGGCAACGATCTTCAAGGGGCCAAGCACATAGACACCTCCCTTGCCGGCACCACCGCCCGCACCATCAAGACCTCGCCCATCCTGCTGGCGCTAAAACGACTGTTCATCCATTGCCTGGGCCCAATCAACGCAACCGGACCGCTGCCGGCCAATGCCGCCGCTCTTGCCTGGCTGCCCGTGACCATCCACGCTGGTGGGTCGCCACAGCATTACATCTTTGAACGACAAAGGATCATGGGCTTGTACGTCACGCCCACTCGTTTTAAAAAGTCCATACGGTGGAAGCAAAGCACACGCACGCTTGAGCACATCAAGCATAGTTGCCAAAAAAAGGGCGTTCGCCCTATATTTGTTTACGCACCGATCAAGGCGCACGTGGTGATGCCGCTGGTGCGCGACGAACTTGATCCCGAGGCCCTGCGTGACTTCGCCGCGCTCAAGGGCCGAAATTTGCCGGCTGCCAAGGAATTTGAAGCCGAACTCTACGGTCGGATGGATACCAAGCGGAACATATTGCAAAAGTTCTGCCAAGCGCAAGGCATCGAGTTTCTAGACACGACAACCCTGCTGCAACAGGCCACCGCAGCGGGCGAGCAGGTGTATTTCACATACGACGACCATTGGACGCCCCTGGGCCACGCCACCGTCGCCGGGGCGGTCGCAGACTATCTGCAAGCCAATCCGTAAGTACAGATTTTATTTGGCGCCGGCCTGAGCCTCAGCCAGCTTCCTTCGACATTCCTCGGCCACGACCTTACGCTTAAAATCGTTGTCCACGATCTGTTGCAAGTGCCTCATACGCTGCGGGCTGGCGCCACGAATCATTTTCTCGCCAATAGTGTGGTCGTTTAGAAATCGCCCGTCGAAAGCCAGCATATCCTGCAGTTCTTCAACCCGATCCTCGGGGAAGCGTGCGGTAATACCCAATACGAACATACGCCGCCGCGTGGAGCCACCAAGAGACACATGCTTGACGTTCACATTAAAAACAATCAGATCGCCAGGCGTGTTGTCGATAACCTGGCAGGGAATATCCTGTGGCGTAATGTTCCATTTGGGATAGACCTTGGGCCGGGATATATCCAACGCGGTGGCTTCGTGCACATCCTCTGCGAATTTGTCTCCGCAGCGATGGCTGCCAGGGATGACGCGTAGGGCCCCTGTGTTGTGCGTCAGAGGATCGAGGTAAAACCCTAATTTGATCATTTTGATGCGGTCGGATTCGTAACCGTCCGAATGCCAATTGCCGTCAGTGGACATCAAGTTGCCGTCGCCGCCAATATAGTTGAAGTCCTCGCCGCACAGGGCCGAGGCGATACCTACCACGCGAGGGTCATCGAGAAGGGTACAAAGATACTCATTCTGATCGGCAAAGGGACAGATCGTGCTACGTTTGGTGCGGTCCTGCATATGCATCGCGCCCGTGTAGCCGCGTTGGCCTCTTTCTGACCAGACGTTTTCGTACTCCTCAATAATTCGATCGATGCGGTCGTTAAACAGTCCGGGGAATTTGATGAATCCGAACGTATCAAAAAAACAAATTTGTTCGGCACTGAGTTTGAATTCTTCCACGTCTCATAACTCCAATAGAAGAGCCAGCCAAGGTATGTGTTCCACAGGACCAAAACCTAGGCTATTGGGTATATTGTAGTGTATAACACTGTGCCAAGGAAAGGATTTGACGTAAATGCTAACACGTGAAAACCTTGTGGGCCCATGGGCTGGCCTGCCGGTTGCCTGGACCAGCGACGACCAGTTTGACGAGCAACTCTACCGCCAAGACGTGGCCCGCTGCTGCAAGGCCGGCGTACCCGGTATCTATACCGCCGGCTCGACGGGCGAATTTTTCGCTATGGAAATTGACGAATTTCGCCATGTGACCCGGGCCACATGCGAGGAAGCCAAACTTCAGGGCACTCCGGTGCTGATCGGTTGCACATCGACTTATACTCTTGGCGCGACCCGCCGTATCGAAATCGCCGCCGAATACGGTGCAGACGGCATCCAACTGGCGCTGCCCTACTGGTACACGGTAGACGATGACTGGTATCTGCGCTTCTTCGAAGAAGTGGCGGCAGCGGTCGGAAACATGGCCGTTTCACTCTATGAAACAAAGCGTGCCAAGAAGGTGCTGAGCATCGACCAACACCTCGCCGTCAAGGATCTGGTCCCCGGTTACATGATGGTTAAGTCCAACGCCGGCACCATCGGGTTCACGCCCGATGGCTGCGCCGCCCTTTCACAAATCGTCAATGTGTTTGTACATGAACCGGCTTGGGCGCAATTCTTTCCCAAAGGCGCTGTCGGGTCGGCTAGTTCCATTGTGTATTGGAATCCAAAAGTCATCCTGGACCTGTGGGATTGCGTCAAAGCCAAGCGTTGGGATCAAGCGGCAGCACGATGTGCAAAACTTGAGCAATTAGTCAATTTCGTGGAAAGCTACTACGGCCCCATGGGCTACACGGACTCGGCGTACGATCGGTTGGGCGGCGCCGCGACAGGATTTCTAAAAGGCGGTGTCAACAACCGCGGCCCCTACCACCAACCCACCGCGAACGATGTGGCTGCTTTTCAACAATGGTGCCGTGAGCATTTTCCGGAAATGCTTGATCTGGAAGGCATCACCTAGCGACCAATGTGGCGCTGCCGGCACAAGTGACCTGGCCGCTCACCTGCTCGGTCCGCCCGGCACCGATATGGATGGGTTGACCTCGTCGAGAAGCTGCTTGGCCTTGCGAACCATGCCTTCGACAATCAGGTTGCATCCCCTGCCCCCGATTTCCGCACTGGCCTGCGTTGCCGGGTCGATCCCCATGATCCCGGTCAACGGCTCACCTTCACGGTACGCGCCCATGTTGACACACTCTGGGTACAGGTGCATCAGGTACGACGTTTCCCATTTGCCTGCGTGGTCCTCACCAACATCCTTGCGGTACCAAATCTCCCGGGTATCTGAATCCTCGGCGCCGCCTTGGGCCTTTGTCGGCGCAGGGTAATATTTTTCCTCCTTGGCGGCTTGAGGTTCCTGTGATCGTTCTTCGGGCGCATACACCGATTCAGTTCCTGCAAACGCCCGCATGTCAGAAAATGTCGCATTGAAACGGTCCACCACCGGCTGGGCGAAATCAAGCAGCGGCCCGTGCCCGCAACACAAGCACACCGCCTTCATCTCCAACGTGTTGATCTGAATCAGCATGTGATAGAGCAGTGCCTGGTAGAACTCGACCTGCTCCTGGCCCGTCTTGCCGTAGTAGCTATCGGCAAACTTTACCGGGTTGAATCCCATCTTCGACTTGATGCCGCCGCCCTCGTCGAAACTGAAATCCATGAGTCGAAACACTCGCGGTTCACCATACGAAAGTGGAGGAAAGACAAAGCCGCCCGATCGCTCAGCCGCCAGTTGGCACAGCTTGTCAGCTTTGAGGACATCTAGGCCGACGGCCTGATGTTCCCCATGCCACTCCAGAGCGCCCAGTCCAACAAAAGCGGCGGGAAACTGCTGGCGGCGGGAAACGATTTCGTGCGGCAGCATCTGTGCATAGCTGATCTTTTCCATCTATAACTCTCCCTGACAGGCGCCTGTGTAAAAAGTAACCCGGCGTCACTGCCGACCTGTGCTTGCAGTTAAATGGTCAGCATCGAGTCCACCCAAGCTCCATTGGCGTTGGAGGATTGCACTGCAGCCTCGATAAAGCGCACGCCGCGGGCTCCGTCTTCTAAGGTGGGGAAGTCGAGCATCGGGTCGGGCTGTGTCCGGGTCCGCCGCGCCGCGATCGCTTCGGCGACATCTGAATAAAGGTTGGCAAACGCTTCGTAATATCCTTCAGGATGGCCCATGGCCATGCGGGTGACCCGCGCAGCGGCGGGCAAAATATTGGCTCCACCCGGCTGGAGAATCTGCACCGGCCCTTCATGTGGCGTGAAGCGTAAATGATTGGGCTGCTCTTGATGCCACTCGATCCCCGCTGTTTCACCGTGAACGCGCAAAGTCAGTCCGTGGCATGCTCCGGCAGCGGCCTGGGTTATCCACATGACGCCCCGCGCCCCATTCTCGTAACGGGTAAGCAAGGCGCAGTAATCATGAAACTTGCGCCCGACAATGGTGGCGTCCAGATCAGCGCACAAACGGGTCATCTTGAGCCCGGTGACGTACTCGGCCAAGTGATAGGCATGAGTGCCCAGGTCACCGACGATATAGGATGGGCCAGCGATATCCGGATCCCATCGCCAGGCGTCTTTCTTATCATCGGTGTGCTCCAACGGCACGCAGAGGTGCCCCTGGACATACTGGGCGTTGATCATGCGAACCTGGCCCAACGCACCGGCCTCGATCATGGCCCGCGCCTGGCGCACCATTGGATAGCCGCTATAGTTGTAAGTCACA
>CAUZAW010000230.1:0-5302 GCA_963577735.1 Phycisphaerae bacterium
TACAACTGCTTCCCCAAACGGTTCAATCCTTAGCGTGTGGCCGGCATGAATTTGCGGCAGTTTGCGGCTGCGTCGATGGTGCTATTGGTATACGCGATCGGCGGCTGCGCACCACAACAAGCCTACAGGGATCCCATTGGCGTTATGCTCGATCGGCAGGCCGGCCTGTCGCGGCGTCGATTTGCCATGGAGCAGGCGCGTAGTCAGATGCCACGCGATCCGCGACGGATCAAGGCGTTGCAAGATCTGCTTTGGAAGCCTAAATATCCCGTGTTTCAGCGGCAGCACGCGATCGATGAGCTGATCATCTACGATGAACGGGCCTTTCGTGACTCGCTGCCACGGCGTTTTGGTCTGCTGCGCAACTGGGACACGATCAACCATATTTTTGACCACGCTGTTGAGTGTAACTGGACGGACTTTACAGTCGTGGCAGTAGATAATTACGCGCGGAGAGCACATGGGATCGGCGACCTCGAAAGGCCGGAGCGACGAGTTATTGAAAAGCTCAATCCAGGTAAGACAGTTGAGCAGGTGATCTTTGAAGTGTTTGCCAATGCCGATGACCGTAAGACGTACAAACAACAGGTGGCAGCTTGGGAGTTGATTTGTCGGTTGCAGCGTAGCGACGTATTAATCGATTTGCTGGACGCAGCGGCGAACACGACGCCGTTGGTGATCGACTTGAAGGCGGGTGCAGAGCAACTCCACGTGTTGCCGCGCAATCGTGAAGGAGTGCTGTGGCTGCAGGCGCTTCGCCAGTCGCCTTACGAGGCGTTCTGGAAGTCGGCAGTGGAGATGGTTGGCCGCCTCAACGTGGAGCAGAAAACTGGTTTGCAATTGCGGCATCTGCCTATTCTGCTGATACTTGAACCTTCGGACATCGAAAAGTCGCGCAGTGACCTGGTCCGTCAGGTTGACGTGTGGACCCACGCAACTCGGCGGTACCTGACCGGGCCGACGTATGACGGGCCGATGCGCGACTGGCCGCAGGAGTTTGACAAGTGGAGTGGGCAGCTTTGTTGGGCAGACCTGGCCAGCATCAATGTGATCCGCCGGGCTGTGCAGGACCGAGTTGTGGCTGCCGCTCTGTTTGCCCATGCCGATCGTGACCTGCAGGACGTCAGTACGGAATACGGAGGCGTACTCAAAATTACCGACGGTCGGTTCACAGCTGAGAGATACGAACCGAGATTTCGGGACCACGATCTGAAGTTCATTGCGTCGGACAAGATGATTACGGATATGTACACGAATGCTGCGCATTATCACTTTCATGCCCAACGATATAAGAATGCGCGGTATGCCGGACCCGGCGAGGGAGATATACGCCTCGCTGAGCGGATTCAAGCCAACTATTTGGTGTTCACGTTTATCGATCGCGACCACCTTAACGTTGATTACTACCAGCACGGGCGTATCGTGATTGACTTGGGTACGATTGTCCGCTGACCGGTGCAAGCGAGTTAGGGCCTAAATGGCGGTTGCCAGGCCACGAAGCATTTTTAGTCGTGTGGATAAGGTCCTTATGGTAGGACTATCAGGGATACCGTTACTGAAGGCCTGCGGCCTCGGCGGGCACCGATGGCTGATGGTAGCCATGGTGTTGACCGTCACTGCGGCGGGGATGTCCGGCCATGCGGCGCGAGACATCAAACTGCGGTATGACACTCTTCGCTATGCGCTGGTGGCCGATCAGGTGGTTGCAGGTAACGGGATAAGACTGTCCGTACTGCCGCACTGGCAGCAGCACGATCCGAGCGGCTTGACGCCGTTTACGATTCAGCCGCCTGGTTATCCGTTGGCGCTGGCCGCATTGGGTAGTGTACGGTTGGATCGCATCTGGCCAGGTCAGGTGATCAACATCATCGGGCACGTGGTCATTGTCTGGTGCGTGTGGCTGATCACTTGGCGACTGGCAGGATTTTGGATCGGCGCGGCGACGGGGTTGTTTGCGGCCATCTGTTACCCGCTGCTGTTTGTCGCCAGCATGATGCTGTCGGAAGTGATGTATATCGCGCTGAGCATGGGGTGCCTGTTGGGCGTGGTGATGGCTCAAAGTTCGGATCGGCGTGGCGCGTGGTTGGTGGTGGCCGCTTTGGCTGCGGCGGGCGCGGTGGCAACGCGGTTAAGCGGTATTGCCCTATTACCTGTTTTGGCGTGGCAGGTGCTCGTGGCCCTGCGCCGCGGTGGATGGCGAGCGATCTTTTCCAGCGTGGCCGTCCTTGTGGCAGCGTTGGTCATGCTCGCCCTTTTGCTGGCACGAAACTGGGTGTACTCGGGTGAACTGCGTGGGTTTCCCGTCGCGGCACAGGATCGCAGCTTGCAGGGCGCGATAACGGGTACGCTTCCGGTCTTGAGCAAATTACTTTCGCTCAATATTGCTTCCATCAAGTCGCTTGTGCTGATCATCTTGGTGATTTTGACGATCGTGGTTTTGCTGGGCCGCAAGCGTAGTGGCGGCGAAGCGCAGGTGTGGCGCAGCGGATTGAATATGGTCGTACTGGCAGCAGTCTCGTATTACGGCTTTCTTCTCAGCGCCTTCATGCGATACGTGCCGTATTTTGAGCCACGTTATTTCGTGCCGCTGACGCCGATGCTGGTGATTGTGCTGTTTGTCGCATTGGCCAAGGGGTGGGGGCCTTTGGCTGTCGCGGGCTGGTCTGGGGCAGGGAAGGTGGTGCTGATTGGATCGATCCTCTATTGCCTTGCCTTTGGCGGCTATGACACGCTTGCCCGCTGGCCGGAGCGGGCACGAATCCCGGACAAGCGCGAGATTATTTCGCGCACCATGCGTGTGATGGCACCGCTGCAAGATCGATTGCTTCCGGGGGAAAGAATTGCGTCTAATCGCGAGATGGAAATAGCCTTCGCCACGGGACGCCCCACCATGCGCCTGCCCGTGGTGCGGCCCAACTTCGACTGGGAATGGCCCGAGGATTATCCGCGTTGGCTAAGTGATCGCATGGCCGGGTCCGGGACTCGCTACCTTGTCCTAGTTGCGCCAGTTAAAGGGCTAGATGAGCACCGCTGGGGTCGTTGGCTTGCAGCGTTATCGCAGCGAGAAGATGCCGAACCGCCGTTTACGCGTACCTGGCAGTTGCCGGATGGAGTTATCTACGAATTGAAGTGATAGGGTCAGTGGGTTTGAAATTGCCAAACTAATGCAGGCCGGGTCAGACCGCCGAGTTTTTCGCGGGGCAGGGGGCAAGCAAGGCGGTAAAACAGTTGCGATCTCGTAAACGGTTGTGCAGTGTGGTATCGCGGCCTCTGAGCCAGCATGCCGCCTGCAGTTGCCAATCAACCGACCCTCCTGCAGCACGGCCAGATGAATACGATCAGGAATACCTCCCCAGTAGCCGTAATGGTCCGCCTTCATAGAGCAGACACCGTCGTCAGTGCACAATCGATTGGTTGTCGAGCATGTGATGTTGCCTGTGGCCGGTGCGTCCCTATGTCATGTGCCGGTGAACATTAGCTGACTATAAAACTCGTGGAGGTTGGGATTTGCGTTTCACAGATGTTTAGACGACACTGACTGGGCTGTCAGCATTAGCAGTGGTGGAGTCGGGGTCATGTCACATCAGGGAGTTTTTCAAGTATGAGTCAGATGCAACCCAGTGAGGTACGGATAGGACAGGAAATCCGCGATACGGATACCGCGTCGCGTTATTTTCAGCAGGGATTTGCCGCCGAGCAGCAGGGTGACCGACTGGGGGCGATCGATGCGTATGAAGCGGCGTTCGTCGCCGACCCCGACGATCCCAAGATATGCTTTCACTTGGCTTTCAATCTGGATTTGGTCGGTGAAGAGGACGAGGCGCTGCACCTTTACGAACAGTGTACCCAGGGGCCGACGCCGTCACTCAACTCGCTGATCAACCTGGCTGTGCTGTATGAGGACCGCAACCAGTACGCCAAGGCGGAAAGGTGTATCCGCCAGGTGCTGGCGACGGATTCGAATCATGACCGGGCTGTGCTGTTTATAAAGGACATTGAGGCCAGCAAGCACATGATCATCGACGAACACCAGGAGAACCGTTTGGAAATGCAAAGTGCCGTGCTAGATACGCCGGTGACCGATTTTGATCTTTCCGTGCGTACACGCAACGGTTTGCGCAAGATGGATATTCGTACACTGGGCGACCTGCTGCGCATCAGCGAGGCAGACCTGCGTAGTTACAAGAACGTGGGTGACAACAGCCTAGACGAGATTCGCGCGATGTTGACTCAGCGCGGGTTACGCTTGGGCCAGGCACTTGAGCAGCAGCAATCGGCAGCCCAGCAGGCGGTCTATGATCAGCTTAGAAGCGATTCGGGGTCGGACCAAGAATTTTTTTCCCATTCCGTGGCCGAGTTGCAACTGTCGGTTCGCGCCCGCAAAGCACTGGCGTTACTCAATATCCAGACGATCGGCGAATTGTGCATGCGCACCGAGGCGGAACTGATGGGTGTGAAGAACTTCGGCATGACCAGCCTCCTGGAAATCAAGGAACGACTAGCCGAGGGGAAGTTGAGCCTGCGCACGCTCGAAGAATAGGTTGCCTGAAGCGCAGTTGCCTGCCGGGCGCCTAAAAGTGGCCCGTACAGGTCATACTTCGGGGATGTCAGCTGCCTTTGTGGCCAGTTTGCCTTTTTCCAGACGCTCTTTTTCTGCCGCCACCCATGGAATATTAGCCGCGTTACGCTGCATCCACAGCGGTATCGGCGTGCGCAGATTCTGCTTATCGAGGTCAGTGAACTCGACGATCATGTCGTGGCGGGAGTAGGACGACAGATCGTGGTTCTTGCCCATGTGAATGCAGTCAGTCGGACAGGGTTCGGTGCACAGGGCACAGAACATGCATTTCTGGTAGTCGATGGCGTAGCGGGTCAGTTCTCCGCCCTTGGGGTCGACCTTGCCAGTGACTTTGTCGATCTTGCGTGGGCTAGTCTTGTCGATATAGATGCAGTCCACTGGGCAGGCCTTGGCGCACATGTCGCAGGCAATGCATTTATCAGCCTCGAACTCATGAATCCCCCGATAACGCGGGGCAAAGGCCAGTTTCTCATAAGGGTAGTGGATGGTGACCGACTTGCTGAACAGGTACTTGAGGGTGATACGCATGCCGATGAAGATGCTTTTGAGTGCCGTGTAGATATTGCAAAAGTAACCTTCGGCTGGGGTCGCAGTGGTGGGCATGGCAGGTATTTCCCCGTGGCTTAGAGCCAAGTTATGGTAACGGTAATCCAATCGATAGGCCACTGGCCTGTGTGACGACGTCCTATTACAAAGGGAATCAGGGTGATGTGTTCTACCATC
>CAUZAW010000231.1:0-5268 GCA_963577735.1 Phycisphaerae bacterium
AGGCTACGAACCGCAAGACCAATTGCCGTAGCAAAAAACTAAACAATCAATATCAAATGCCCGCAAAACATATTCTGCTCACCGGAATCTCAGGGGTAATCGGCCGATATGTCAGCCGCGAGTTGATCCAGCGTGGACACCATGTGCGCGGCTTTGATATCCGGCCTCCGCACGAAACACTGCCGGATCTGGACATGCAAATCGGTGATCTGGCTGACCGACCGGCTGTCGACAAGGCGGTAGCCGGAGTGGACAGCATCATCCACTTAGCTGCATTTCCTGATGAAGCCGACTTCATGACCGTACTGGTACCGGCCAATGTCATCGGCACATACAACGTCCTGGAATCGGCCCGACAGCACGGCGTCCAACGGGTCGTCATCACCAGCAGTGGACAGACCGTCCAGGGCCTCGATTGGCGCACGCGTACTGTCAGCACCATTGAGCCGCCTTCACCCCTGACCCATTACGCGGTCACCAAAGTCCTAGCTGAAGCCTGGGCCCGCTATTATGCCGACCAGCATGGCATGAGCGTGATCGTCGTCCGCCCCGGCGGGGTACCCCGCAATCAAGAGCAGATCGATCAGCTTGCCCGCAATGAGGTCGAACAGCGTATTTATTTGGCCCCCGATGACGCCGGTCGTTTCTATGCTCTCTGTGTCGAGGCTGAAGACGTGCCGTTTGCGGTCCTGTTTGCCACCAGCCGCCCCAACGGACCCGCCGCATTCGACCTCGAGCCAGCCCGTCATATCATTGGTTACGAACCACAGCAATCGTATCCGGACGGGATCAACTGACCGGTGTCGTTGCTGACGAACGCAAAACTGTCAGACTCACGTCGGAAGAATTCGGCTCAGGTTCCACATGCTCCGGCTCAAACAACTGGGGATCGGTCTCCAGCAACTGCCTCACCCGCTGTCGCACCGCGTCCTGCTTGGCGTACCGATTACCCGATTCACGGCCGCGATAACCCTTCACACTCGCCGGCGTATCTAAAATAGCCAGCCACCTTTCATAATCACGGACACTTTGGTAATCCAGCTGATCGGCCAGCTCTTCGTACCAGTCGCGGAAGTGCGATTCTGGCTTGTGCGAAAACAATACAGGTCGCAAAAATCTGCACTTGGCCATCAATCGCAACTGCCAGTCCCGACTCTTCCACTCAAACTGGAACTTGTGACCAAAGACCACGAACTCTGGCCGGTTGTGATGCTTGTAAACAACCCGATCCCCATTGCTCGAATTGATGTGGAACCGTTTACGGTCCCGCTTGTATTTTTCCGGACTGGTCAACATCGCCGCAACATAAATCTCGTCCTTGACCAACATCACCTTGGCCAGGTTCCAAACCACGCTGCGCGTAATTCGATAATTCTGGGCAGGATCATCTTGTTCAAAAACCTCCACGACACGGTTGCAATACCGCTTGGCGTATTTGATGCCGCCCCACACGAAGCAATCGTACGCCCGGACAACCACGTCGCGGATCAACTGGTCCTCTACCTTTCGTCCACGTGTCTGGCGAAACGTGTGCTTCATAAGTATGCGGAATTGCTTGGCCAACCGCTGACCTCGCTTGCCCTTATGCACCACGCAAATCATGTTGAGCTTATAGCGCAGACACTGACGCGACGATTCATATTGGTGCTTGAGTTCGACGGTGAACAGGTCTGGCCGCACCGCAATCATCCGCCCAATGGCAAACGCGCGAAGGTTGCGGTCGGTTTCCCTGCGAACGGTCTTGCGGATCGCCTTTTCGATCGCATCCAGCGTGAGCGGTAGGTATCCCTTCTGATAGGCGATACCAAGAATCATGATGTTGGCATACAGCTTCGAATCCAGCAGCCGTTCGCACAGGTCACCTACGTTGAAACCGAAGAAATGCTGAGGATGGGTATACCGTTCCAACGTGTGCACCAGGTCTGCCGGCTCAATTCGGTCGCGACCCATAAGACTCAGAATCGTGGGTGTCCTGGCGGTGTTGACGACCACCGCCGTCTTGCCAGATGCGACGCGAAGCGGCAGCTTCGGATCAATCGCTCGCGTCGCTTCCAGCAGGTCCACGCCCAGCAGCAGATTGGCCTGGCCGTAGGGAATCACCGGCGTCGTCCCCCCGTAACTACCGCTGCCACCGACATTACCGACATCCTGGCGATTCGGGTCCATCCGTGTGTATACCAATTGGCTCGACACACCACCGTTGCGAATCGCCAGCCCCTTCTTATCCAGGAACTGCACGTGATAGCCCATCTCGTGACCGGCTGTCACCAGCAGCGCCGTGGCTAACCCGATGCCCATCCCACCTACGCCCGCCATGTAGCACCGCCACGTCTCCTGATCCCCGTGGATCGGTTGCGCCGCCTCGGGCAGATTCGTCAGATCGATCTTCTCGTCACCCTGCCGGGCCGGGCGTTTGCGAATAACCGTCACTTCCTCGAATGACGGACAGGCGTAAATCCGATGGCAAGCCCCATCGTTCACGCACCAAGACATATCCGTCTGAATCTTCGGGCCGTAGTCAGTCTGAACCGTTGTCAAGCCTGGGCAACCTGTTTGCGTCGTACACTCCAAGCAGTTTTCGCAAACGTCCGTTGCCACGTTCATATACGTTTTGCGCGGTAGATACCCCAGTTGCTGGTAAACGGAATTTTCCTCGGCCCGCTGGCGCCGGTAATAGGTGATGCCGCATTCCTTGTCAGCGATTATCACCTTGACACCGTCAGCAAGAATGGTCTGCTCCAGCAGTTGCCGGTAACGCGTGCGGTCGGCCGGATTGATGCGCACCAGCCGGGCATCCTTGGCCAGTTGCTTGGGGATCATCCCCGCGATCACCCGCTCGATATCCTGGGCCATGGCAGGATTGCCCAACACGTCGAAATTGAGGGCCGGATTAGTCTGATGGCCCGTCATGGCCGTCGTCTTGTTGTCCAGAATGATGTAGGTAATGTCTTGGCCGACCGCGATCGAGTGACTGATCGCCACCTGGCCCGAGTGGAAAAAGGTCCCATCGCCCATGAACACAATCTGCTTGTTGTCGATAAACGGGTCCACTCCGCTGCCCGTGCCCCCACCCAATCCCATCCCGCTGTAGTTGTGCATCAGCGGTTTGGTTGGCTCAAACATATACATGGTGTAGCAGCCCGTGTCCCCGTGACAGACAAGGTCTACTGGCTTGCGCTTGTGGCGTGTTTGCATATATTGCGGGTCGAGCAGGTCGTTGCGCAGTTCCAGCAGTACGCTCGACGAATCGCGGTGCGGGCAGCCGGGGCAGAAGGTCGGCGTGCGTTCGGCAATATCCACTTGGTAATTGGCCGTTTCTTCGATCTGGTCAACCAGCCGGGTCAACCGGCCATTGGTCAACTCGATCGGCAACCCCGCGTAGGCCCTGACCAGTGCCGTCAGCCTCTCGATCAAAATCGACGGGTTTAAGCCGCCTGTCGACCCGATACCCGCCAGCGTGCCGGGAAATTCCTTGCCATACACCTCCACCGCCAACTCACCCGCCTGCTTGAGCGGATGAAGAATCCCCACCACTTGACGCTCAATAAAACTGCGCCGCTCCTCGACCACGACAATCATCTCGCAACGCTCAGCAAACTCGACAACTATCGCTTCATCCAAGGGGTAAGACAGGCCCACCTTCAATACCGGCAACCGCCCGACAATCCCCATTTCCGATAGCGCGTGATTCAGATAGGAATAGGACATGCCCGAAGCGACAAATCCCAAGGGCACCCGCTCACCCTTCTGCGGCGAATAGAGAATCCGGTTCAACCCCAGTTCCCGCGCCATCACTTTGATGGCCTCGAAGCTAGATTGCAGCGCCACCTCCCGTCTACTCGTACGTGGCGGTAACAGCACGGCATCTTCCAGTGTCGGCTCAATGTCCTTGGCATAACTGAGTGACCGACGCTGACGCTCATTCAACTGGGGGTACTGGTTTGTACGACACTGCACCGAGCCCCCACCGTCTGCCAGCGCCACTGTCATCATGTAACCGATGTAAATCCGACCGGCCGCGCCCAGCTTGAATGCAAGGTTCACCCAGTCCTTAACCTCCTGTGGACTGCTCGGCTCCACCATGGGCAAGCGCACGTGCTCTGACAGGAACCGTGAGTCCGCCGGAACCTGTGTCGATTCACTCCAGGGATCGTCACCGCACACGATCAACGCCCCGCTGCCCGCCCGCGTCCCGGACAGTACGCCCAGCGCCAGCGCGTCGCTTGCCACGTGCATCCCCACAGACTTGAACACCGTCATCGCCCGGCAACCAGCCATCTGCGCACCGTTGACCATCGCCACCGACAACGCCTCGTTGTTGGCGATTCGACCTGCGATACCCTTTTCTTTCAGCAAGGGCCCCAGCGCGGTGAGCGTGTCGAAAAACGGGGCGATCGGCGAACCGGGGTAGCCCGTCAGCAGGTGTACCCCGCCTTCGGTTTCCAGCGCGCCTTTTACCAGCAATTCATTGCCGGTAAAAATCTCACGCCCCGCCTCCGTCAGGAAACGTGGGTCAACGGTCATGCCGTATATCCGTGGAAATTCGGTGAGTCGTTATTCCGCCGTACAACAGGTACGAGCACTGCATCCGGGTTTGGCCCACGCATGTCGTCAACTGACCATCCTTGGCTGGCCCTCAGGCCGGATAAGGTTGCAGATCGACCAACGCCGTAATTATATCGTGTGACATGTCCGAGCATCAAACACTCACGGGTTATCTAATCTAAGTAATTTGTTGACACTATAATACATGAATTCCCAGAAAAAAAAACCGGCAGACTAACCAGCCCTCATACTGTACACTCACCGGCCATGTCATCGCTGCACTCAAACCGGCGCGTGGTCATCAGGGGCCTGGGGCTCATCTGCCCATTGGGTCACAGCGCCTGGCAAACATTCACCGCCCTATTGCAAGGTGTGACCATCACCGACCGTGCTGCCATTATGGACCGATCGGTCGACAGCATCGATATGGTTCGCGCCCTAGGCTGCGTACGTACCGCCCAACACAGCGCGACCGACCCGGCTGTTGAACTGGCCGAACACGCCGCACGCCAGGCCCTGACCGAGGCCGCCGTGAAACCCAATGGCCTGCCCACCATACTCGGCGCCAGCAAAGGCGCTGTGCATGCCATGACTGCCGCGATGGCACGTCGCCTACCGCCTTCACAACGGTGCCGACTGATACCGGCCGCTGTTGGCCCAGTATTGCCTCACGATGCCGAACTGGCTGTCGCACTTGGACCGCATGGCTATCTAGCGCATCAT
>CAUZAW010000232.1:0-5206 GCA_963577735.1 Phycisphaerae bacterium
TCATGCATCGGATCAAAGCAACTGATCCAAAATCGGATGCTGAACATAAAGTAGCGATGATTTCTCCAGTCAGTGGGAGGGTGCTGGATACCTGCTTTGGCCTGGGATACACCGCCACCTTTGCTGCGGGCAGGGCCAGCGAAGTTACTACAATCGAATGTGACCCAAACGTCGTGGCGCTGGCCTCGCGCAATCCATATTCGCGTCAATGTTTTGAAAATCCCAGAATCCGCTTGATCGAAGGTGACGTCACTGAGATCATTCAACGCTTTGAAAATGGGTGCTTTGACCGGATTATTCATGACCCGCCAACGCTCGCTGTTGCCGGCGATCTCTATGGGGATAAATTCTATACTGAACTGTTCAGAGTGCTTAGAGCAGGGGGAGTTATGTTCCATTATACAGGCCAACCGGGCAGTCGACACAGGAACGTTGACTTGCCCACACGTGTCAGCCAACGGCTTTCTGCTATCGGATTTACAAAAGTAAGCAAACGCCCTAGCGCCCTGGGAGTGATCGCCAAGAAACCTCAAAAGTAGCATTGGGAAACATCGGCCAAAAGAGCTTCAATCGCTCGTGTGCTTTGATGCGTCCGTCGCCTTGCTCGGCAGATCAAGAGCCTTGTGGATCTCATCGAGCAATTGATCGACCTTGAACGGCTTGAATAGAACGGCCGACAGTCCCTCTTGGCCGGCGCGCACGACCGAGTGATTGGGGTCGTAGCCAAAACCAGTCATCAATATCACTGGATATTCATCACGCACACGTTGGCACGCGGCAAAAATCTCGTACCCGTTGCGATGCGGCATTTTGATGTCCGAGATCACAAGGTCATACCGCTTCTGCTCAATAAGGTGGATCGCCTCATATCCGTCACGGCATACCGTCGGGTCACAACCATACTTTTCGAGAATGTTGCTGATCGTGACGCGAATGTTCTCCTCGTCGTCGGCAATCAAAACCTGTTTACCCTTGAGCGGGGTTTCCTGGACGTCGGCGTCGACATGACCCATACCCAGCACCGTGTTGGGGCCGGCCGCCACGTCCTTGAGCGTGTGGCGAAGCATACCCACGTGATCCACGATCTTGTTCAAGCGGTTGCGCATCGTATCGTCGCCGATATACTCCTCGATTAGCATCTGTGCTTCGGTCACGATATCGTTAAGCGGCTGGGCCATTTCCTGCACCACACTGTTGGCCATACGCCCTGTCGTGGTTCGCCGCTCGACCAGCAGCAGATCAAGAATGTTCAGTGCCAACCCCACGTACCGTCCGAAAATCTCTGCAAACTGACAATCGTCTTCGTTAAACGATCCCACCTGGTTCGACTCGACGTTGTAAACGCCCACCACCTGGTCGTGCAGACGCAGCGGCACTGTTAGTGAACTGTGAGCATGCTCGATACCGAGCACGTACCGCGGATCTTTTTCAATGTCATGGCAAATGTAACTGCGGCCGGTCGACGCCACATACCCGCTGATACCATTGCCTTCCGGCTGAGCGTAAAGATCGATTTCCAACGCCTCGGTTGGCAACCCCTCGGCAATCACCAAATCCAGCTTATTCGTCCGTTTATCCAGCAAACGCACTGCAAAATGATCGAAGTGCATTAAGTCTTTGCTGTAGCGAATGATCTTGTCCCGTAGCAGCCTCAGTCGCTGGTCGGGTGAAAGGTCCGCTACAGCCTCGCCCTCGATCCGCACCAGTTCACTGCCTGCCGAATCTATCGCATCGATCTTCTGCTGAAGTCGACGCCCGCTCGTGGCGTCCCAGACCACCACTACCACCTGCCGTACCGTTGACCGGTCGTCCACCACCGGCGAAGCGATCAACTCAAAATGCCGATTGTCGTCGCAACAAAATATGAATTTTCTGCTGCCCGGTATGGACGCCTTGCCCAAATTCTCAACCGATTTCTGTATTTGAGCCGTAAAAATCGATTGCGCCTGACTACAGATGCTCTTAACCTTCTCAAACACCTGCGGGCTGAAACTGCGTAACCGGCTATTTGACCAGCGACAGATGCCGTTGGCATCGATCACACACACACCCTCACCGATCGTGTCCAGCACCACGCTTGCCTGGTGACCGACCAGGGCACGCTCCAGCGGGAGGAAATCGCCAGTGTCCGCAAATACAGCGTGATATGTACTGTCGCGCAAGGCCTCCATGGCCGCGTCAATCGAGTCGAACACGTCTACCTGGAAATATTCCCTCAAACTGGCGACCACCGGGTGGTGACCAGCGACATTACCCACCAGTACCAGTACACGCGGGCGTGGCTCATCCATTACGTGATCACCCTCTATACCGGCCAATTCGCTCTTTGGCCCTGCCCAAGCAATATTCCCAGATGATGTGAACTACGCCACCGGAACAATTAGAATTTTCGGGTCAACACGAGGTCTGCCATTGAAGAAAGCACATTGCGAGCTGGGCTTTGCGGCAAAACCTCAAGCGCCGCCTTAGCCTGGACCACCATCCGGCTTGCCCAGTCGACGGCGTAATCCACCGCGCCGCTGTCGGTAACCAACTTGTGAATCTCATCAAGCTGGTCACGACTTAACTGGCCAGAGCTATCATCCTTGCTTTTGCCGAGAATCAACAGAGCGGCATCGTACGAAGCCTTGTCAGCCGTACTGAGGTGATGGATCAGCGGCAACGTCAGTTTGCCTTTGTCCACGTCCCGCCCTAGGGTCTTGCCCACTGTCCGCTCAACGCCGACAAGGTCGAGAAGATCATCCACGATCTGAAACGCGACACCTACCTTCTCACCGTATTCGTAAAGGCCTTCAGCCACGCCCGCTCCCCTGCCACCAAGCTCGGCCGCCAGTTGACAGCAAACGCCGCAAAGGCTCGCCGTCTTACGCCGGACAATCTCAAAATAACTCTGCTCATCCAGCGACCAGTTAAACCGGTTAGCCAGTTGAAGTAGTTCCCCTTCACAAACACGGTTGGTCGTATCCGCGATGCTGCGACTGATCGCCATGTTGTCCAAGCTGCTGCACAGGTGGTATGCGTGGCTGATCAAATAATCCCCCAGCATGACCGCTGTCTCATTGCCCGCCAGGTAATTGATGGTATCACCGCCACGACGAATATGAGCTTCATCAAGAATGTCGTCGTGCACCAGCGTCGCCATGTGTACCAGTTCCACCACTGTGGCCAGCACCTGCTGGGCGTTGGATGGTTTACCACTGGCCTGCGAACACGCCATGGCCGAGACCAGTACCAAACGTGGGCGCAACATCTTGCCCTGGTACCGTTCGATATGCTCGAGCAGCCTGTTGACGCAGGGCAGGTCACTTGTCAACTCCGCGGCAAAACGAGCCTCCACGCCCTCCAACGCAGTAGTCAGCCACGGTTCGATAGTCTGATCTTGCAGGCTTGCCAGTTGTGTTTGTATCGACATGCGGTGCCCGTAACTGCGACTCGTATAGCCATTGTATTGTAATCATGATCGACTAGATCACGCCAGTGCGTGCCTGCCGGGGTGACCGGACCGAAGGGCTGCCCATGGTTGACAGCATGACAAGGGGACTTTACCGTCCTAGGATTCGGAGTCTTGGTACCTAACGGGGGGGGGATAACAGCTGGCCAAATGAGGCTGTACCGCCCACTTGGCTCGTAGTTCTCATACGATGCCCCAAGCCAGTACAAGTAATTTCGACTCAGTACTGGGGCGTTTGATCGTCGATGGTGGATTGGCCACCCAGAATGAGGTCGACCAGTGCCTTCAAAAGCGAAACCTGCAGTCGGATGACAGTGCACCCAACAAGGACAGTCTAGCCGACATGCTCGTCGATAACGGTTTTGTCACCAAACGCCAGATTGAACGCATCAAGCCGAAGGTTGAGGAACAACACAATACTTGGCAGATTCCCGGCTTCAAGTTCATCAAGCCCCTTGGGGCAGGTGCCATGGCCAAGGTCTATCTGGCCAAGCAATTGAGCCTGGACCGGCTTGTGGCTATCAAGGTCCTGCCCAAGAAATTTATCCGCAACGAGCGGTTCGTCGAGCGCTTTGACGCCGAAGGCAAGGCCGCCGCCAAGTTAAACCACCCCAATATCGTTGGCGCTCTGGACGTTGGAAAATCGGGCGACACCCCCTACTTCGTCATGGAGTACGTAGAAGGCGACACCGTCTACAGTCGGATTGAAAAAAACAAGCGATATGACGAGGACCAGGCCCTCAATACGGTGATCCAAATCGCCCATGCGCTTGACCACGCCCACAACATGGGCCTGATTCATCGCGACGTCAAACCCAAAAACATTATGATCACCGGCGAGGGTATAGCAAAACTGGCGGACATGGGTTTGGCCCGCCCCGTGGACGACCGCGAAATGGCAGAGGCCGAGCGGGGCAAGGCTTTCGGAACGCCCTATTACATTTCCCCCGAACAGATTCGTGGCGTCATGGACGTGGACTTCCGCGCCGACATCTACGGACTGGGAGCCACTTTCTACCACATGGTCACCGGGCAGGTACCTTTCAACGGCGAGAACCCCTCGGCAGTCATGCACAAGCACCTCAAGGAACCGCTGGTGCCGCCCGACCACATTAACCCATCGCTCAGTGCCGGCGTCAGTGAAATTATCGAAGTCTGCATGGCCAAGGACCGCGACAAACGCTATAACTCCCCGGCTGACCTGATTAAGGACCTCGAAGCCGTCCGCCAAGGCGAGTCGCCTGCGCAGGCACGCAAGAAATTTGACATGGCGTCACTGGCCTCACTTGAGGCGTCCGGAACGGTCGAGTCACCCAGCCCGGTAGGAGAGATCGATCGCAGGCAACCGCTTACCGAGCAACCTGTATTCTGGTTTGCCATCGCCGGCTGGCTGGTGGCAGTGATCATCTTGCTTTGGGCCGTCGCCTCCAGTGGTTAGTAATCCGCCCGGCGTTGGGTGAACCATTTCATGCCTGCTTTGTTCTATCGATGAAGAGCTTGCAGTAAATGATGTTTGCGAAATAATAAGGATTGCCCATGCATGACCTGATCGAGTTGATGAAAGATGCCGGCAAAAGTACTCGGAAAATCTGAAAAACAAAGGTTCAGACAAGGCTTGTGGTTCGTCGTGGCTTTGGTGGCGGCACTATCAACGCTGGCATGGCTAGGCCAACGCCGCGCTACGGCCATTGACCGTGTCAACTGGCTGTCCGATTATGATCAGGCCGCCGCCCTTGCCGCCGACTCAGACCGGCT
>CAUZAW010000233.1:0-5206 GCA_963577735.1 Phycisphaerae bacterium
CTGATCAACACAAGGGTATTTACTACGGTTTCCCCATGACGGCGGACAATCCCGGCTTCAAGGTCGCGTTGCATTGGCCGATGAGCGTGACGGATCCGGATGCCGTGGTGCGTGATGTGTTGCCTGGCGACGAAGACACGTTTCGACCTATATTGCGTCGGGTTTTTCCAGATGCCGATGGTCCACTGCTGTCCATGCGAACGTGCCTCTACACCAACAGCCCTGATTCACACTTTATCGTGGGCCAATTGCCCAACACCCCGCAATGGCACGGCCGGGTTACCGTGGCGTGCGGTTTCAGTGGTCACGGGTTCAAATTCGCCAGCGTTATAGGTGAAATTCTGGCCGACCTGGCAACCGCGGGAAGGACGAGCCTGCCCATCGAATTTCTGAGCCCTTCACGGTTTGGCAAATAGTGCGCGGCGGGAAATCAGGTTTTTCCCAAGTACGCCTCGTGCAATATGCTGACGGGATGAACGACTTCAAGCTCAGTGCCGAGGCGATCTGCTTCAGACTGAATCTGCATGGCGCAGCCGACGTTACCGGTGGCGCAAACGTGCGCACCCGTTTTCTGAATATGAGCAATTTTTCGCTCAGCCAACTCACGCGCCATTTGTGGCTGTGACAGGTTGTAAGTGCCTGCGGCACCACAACACATGTCTGATTCGGACAGCGGCTTGACATTCAATCCCTTGACACGGGCAAGTATCTTGCGTGGTGGAGCAACGACCTTCTGGGCGTGCGCTAGGTGGCAGGCATCGTGATAAGTGATGTCGCGGTTGACCTCGTGCTCGGGCGCGGGGGGATCGAGTTCAGCGATCAATTCCATGATATCGCGAGAGTGTTTGGCAAAATCCTCAGCACGCTGGGCGTATTGTGGGTCGTCACGCAGCAGGTGTGGGTAATCTTTGAGCATCGCGCCGCAACCGGCGATGTTGTTAACAATGTAGTCAACCGTTGGTTCGCCGTTTCCTTCGCCGTGTGGCAAAAATACATCAATATTTTTCCGGGCAAAAGCTTCGGCCGCATCCACGCATCCGCCGTGATGCAGAATTGCTCCGCAACACCGTTGCGATTGTTTAACGATGACATCGCAGCCGAGGAAGGTCAGCAGGTCGATTGTCTGGCGGTTGATGTGCTGGTAAAGCACCGAACCGACGCAGCCGGAAAACATGGCGACAACTGCCCTGGGTTTGCCGTCAACGCGGCGGCCTTCGCTGGCAGGGTAGAACGACTTGAGATTTTTCTCCCACAGTGATGCCCGTCTGCTAGGCAGCATCTGCTGCATCTTTTCCAGTTGGGCTGGCAGCAGTTGGGTAATGGCCTTGGAGGTAAAGATGTCCCAAAGGCCGAGTAACTGGAGAATGCGTGCGGGTAGGATGGCTAGTTTTAGCCGTCGTGGATAGGGAAATATATGAAAGAAGATAAGGTTGACCAACCGTTCCACCAGACCCGCTCGGCGCTGGCCACCCAGGCGGGCGCGGGTTTCCTCGATCAATTCGTGGTAGACCACGCCGGAAGGGCAGGCGGTTTCACAGGCGCGGCAGTCAAGGCACAGGTCCAGGTGTCCGACCACAGAGTCAGTCGGTTCGATTTGTCCCTGGGCCAGTCCCTTCATGAGATAGATGCGCCCACGCGGCGAATCCGCTTCAAGGCCGTTTTGCACGTAGGTTGGGCAGGCGGGCAGACACAGACCACAATGCACGCAGTCCAGGGCACGATCGAAGGTGCGTGGGTCTAGTTTGAATTGCGGTAGTGAGGTGCTCGTCGTCGGTTTGTTTTCAGGCTTAGCAACGCCCAGTCCTGAAATCACACGCGGCGATAAAACGGTTTGCGTCACTGATTATTATCCTTGGCGTTGATCGGAACGAATCGGCCGGGGTTGAAGATATTCTTTGAATCAAAGGTCCTCTTGAGCTTGTAGAGTATAGGCCAGTCCGATTGGGGTTGGCCGAACGGATCGATCTGGTCGGTGTGGTCTGGTCGACAATGCCACAAGCGTAGGCCGTTGACCGGCTCAATCGTTTGATTGACATGCGTGTCCAGCGCCACTGCCTGTTCAGTGTCGAGGTCGCCACCGACAAAGATACACCCATGTACGGGCATGGCCTCGATGTGCAGGGCCGACTGGCTGCCCTGCCAGGAGGCCAATTGTTTGCACGTTTGGCCCGTACTGGCCGGGGGGACAATGACTTTTACCAGCGCCGTTGATCGACGGCGCCAACCGCGCCGCAAAGTGATGTCTTGCAGGTGTGCGTCAAGTTGAGTGGTTGATGAATCGCTGATTGATATTTTGTTTTGGCCTGCGATCCAACTATCCAAGTTGCGCAACTGGGTTGAGCAGCCGTGTTCCGTGCCGAAATAGCCGGCAAGCACAGCCCAGACCGAGCCATTACGGCTCAGCATCATTGTGGCGGGGGTGGCGTCCGAGAGTAGCCAGTCACTGCACAGGCCGTCGAGTAATGCCGGGTCGCTTAGTGCCAGTTCCACCTGCATGACCTGCTTGGGAATTGCGTAGGTACGGATAGTGGCTTCATAGACGACGCCGTATTCTCCGAGCCCTCCGACCATGAAACGGGTAACATCGTAGCCGGCCACATTTTTCACCGTGCGGCCGCCGACATGAATGTCGCGTGCTTGGCCGTCTACGTAATGCAGCCCTAGAAGCAAGTCGCGCATCGATCCGTACGTGATTCGCAATGGTCCGTAAACGTTGTGGTTAATGACTTCACCCAGAGTCAGGTCGTCGTCGGCGTTAATAGGTGCGTACTGGTTGTGTGGCCGAAGCGCTGCCTGGAGATCAGCGACAGTGATGCCCGTGCTCGCGCGAACGGTCATGTCGCGCTGGTAATGCTCGATGATGCTGCCACGTTGTACGAGCTGAATATGCTCGGTCGGTGGTTGATGGCCCAGGTCGCCATGCGCACAGCCGTAATCAACGATCGGTTTCTGCCTGGCTAGGCAATCGTGTACCAGTTCGGTAAGCTCGCGGGCTGATTCAATCTCCGTAGTCGGATTAGCCGTGGTCATGTTTGGCATTACAGGGCTCCGCCGGGAACATTGGCGGCCACGGGTTTAAGGATTTCCACAAGCGTTCGATCGCTGGGAATAAGTTTCGCGTCGTTGATTCGTTGGCCGGGATCGAACGTTTTCTTGATTTCGAGAAAAGAGTCAAGAGTATCGCGGTTGAACATCTTGGTCATCAGGTGCAATTTTTCGACACCAACGCCATGCTCGCCGGTGATGGTGCCGCCTATGTTCACGCAGTATTCCAGCACTTCCTCGCTGAGGCGGAGCACTTGCTGGACTTCTTGTGGGTCATCTTCATCAAACAGTATGATCGGGTGAATATTGCCGTCGCCGGCATGAAATACATTGGTGATCTTCAGGCCGTATTTTTCGCCCAGCATGGCAATGTGTTCCATCGCGTCGGGCAACATGGACCGGGGAATGCAGGCGTCCTGCGTGCAATAGCTGTGGCTGACGCGCCCGATGGCGCCGAACGCCTTTTTTCTCGCGCTCCATAGCTGGTCACGTCGTTCCAGATCGCTGCACTTTTCAATTTTGGTGGCGTTGTTTTCACGGCAAAGGCGGACGATTTCGTGCAGTTGCTCGTCCAGCGTGGCCTCCACGCCATCAATTTCCAGAAGTAGCATTGCCTGTGCGTCGCGGGGAAAGCCAAAGTGGAACGCAGACTCCACGATTTGAATCATCGAACTGTCCATCATTTCCATGGAGGTGGGCAAGATGCCCGCTGAAATCACGTCAGAGACGGTTTTGCAGGCGTCATAGGTCGAGTTGAAGATGGTGTATACAGTGCGGAAATGCTTAGGAGCGGCGACGATTCGGCACCAGATACGGGTAATAATGGCAAAAGTGCCCTCACTGCCGCAGATTAACCCGGGCAGATCGGCACCGATGCCGTCGTACATGGAACCACTGCGTGTGGTGGTGATCGTGCCATCGGGTAAAACCAGTTCGAGCCCCAGGATGTGGTTGGTGGTGACGCCGTGCTTGAGGGTATTGATGCCGCCGGCGTTGGTTGAGGCGTTGCCGCCGATTGTGGAGGCACGTTGGCTGGACGGGTCGGGAGAAAACCGCCAACCGGTGTCGGCCATGGCGTCGGATAACGCCAGATTTCGCACACCCGGTTGCACCACAGCCACTCGATTCTCATAGTCGAGCGATTCGACCTGGTTCATTCGGCTGGTGGTGATCAGCACGCCCGGTTCATAGGCCACAGCTGATCCAGCCAACCCTGTACCGCTGCCGCGGGGCACGATCTGCAGGTCGTAATGGTTCAATGCCTTAACGCAGGCTGATACCTGATCAGTATTGGAAGGAAACACCACGGCAGTGGGCTGCCCCTTGGCAATGGGAAAGCCGTCGCATTCGTAAACCAGCAGTTCATCGCTTTGTGAAAGGACGTTCTGCTCGCCTAGGATAGCGATCAACTCCGCTATGACGGGGTGTTGCTCGGCCATTTAACTTATCATAGCGTGGCCCGGATGGGTTGTCCCCGACCCGAATCTGTAGTATTTGGTCAGTCACTTGACAAGGACATCGAGTTATGAGCAACGAATATTTACAATTGAACCTGCCTAATCGGATCCTCATGGGCCCCGGCCCCAGTGATGTGCCAGATCGAGTACTTCGCGCGTTGGGCGCTTCGACGGTGGGGCATCTCGATCCGGCTTACCTGAAGATTATGGACGAGACCCGCAGCCTGATGCAGACGGTATTTGGCACCACCAACGAGTTGACGATCGCAGTTTCGGGCACGGGTAGCGCCGGGATGGAGGCGACGGTGGTCAACCTGATTGAACCGGGCGACGAGATGATCGTCTGTATCAACGGTGTGTTTGGTACACGCATGTGCGACGTGGCACAACGCTGCGGGGCGACAGTACATACCGTCGAAATTGATTGGGGCAAATCCGTGGATCCCCAGGACGTCGCGGCCGCGTTGAAACAGCATCCGCAGACCAAAGTCGTTGGCGTTGTTCACGCGGAAACCTCAACAGGTGCACATACGCCAATCGAAGATATTTCCCGGCTGGTGCACGATGCGGGAGCGCTTTTGCTGGTTGATACGGTCACTTCATTGGGCGGTATGGACGTGCAGGTCGATGATTGGCAAATTGACGCCTGTTATAGCGGAACGCAAAAGTGCCTATCCTGCCCACCCGGGTTGTCCCCAGTCACC
>CAUZAW010000234.1:0-5200 GCA_963577735.1 Phycisphaerae bacterium
ATATTTCACCGACACTGTGATGTTCTGCCAGGGCGAGCGTTCGATTCTCGAGATGCGTTTCCCGAAGACCGGTTTGTACATGTTCCACGCCCATCAGAGTGAGTTTGCAGAGCTCGGGTGGATGGGGAATTTTGAGGTCGTTTGATTACCATGAGTGACGAACCAAAAAAATCTGCCAGAGCCTGGCTCTACGGTCTTTTGCCGATTGCTGTCCTGGGCATCCTTTGCTGCGCCATTGTCAAACTCGGCGACAGGAAAGACCTGCTGCCCACCAAGGTTCCGCCCATTGAGGAACTGTCGATTCAGCGGATCATCATCAAGCCGCATGGATTCCAGATAGAAGTCATGAACGATGGGCCGGACGAGCTTACCGTTGCACAAGTTTCAATTGAAGAGGCTTATTGGAACTTCACCATGGAGCCGGCCGACAAGACTCTCGGACATCTGGAGCATGGTGTAATTACCATCATCAATTATCACTGGGTGGAAGGAGAAACCTACGCAATCGGCATTATTTCCCGAAATGGCATTACCTGGGATGCGGAAATTCCTATTGCCTTGGAAACGCCGGTTGCATCGTTAAAAAACACTTGGTTCTTTATCATCCTCGGGGTGATCATCGGGGTGATCCCCGTTGCCCTTGGACTGCTCTGGTTGCCCGTGCTCCCCTATTTGTCCGATAAGTATCTGCGTTTTCTGTCGGCCTTGACCGTTGGCCTGTTGATCTTTCTCGGGTTGGACACGATGAAGGAAGGTTTCGAGTTCACGGAAGAACTTGCCGGCAGTTACAATGGTGAAATACTGCTCCTGGGCGTAGGTCTTTTGGTATTTATAGGCCTGATGACGCTGAAGAATGCCGGCAAGGAAATGGTTTTGGACGACGGGGGCCGCTCGTTGGCACTGCGTGTGTCCTGTTTGATCGCCCTGGGCATCGGATTGCATAATCTGGGTGAAGGATTGGTTGTCGGCTCCGCATTTATTCATGGCGATGTGTCAATGGGGACACGCCTTGTGCTCGGATTTACGCTGCACAACATCACCGAGGGCCTGGCAATCGTTGTTCCTCTGGCAGCATGCACGGCTGGGATTTCCCGGGTTATCGGTTTGGGGTTGCTCGCCGGTTTGCCAACCATTGCGGGAACCTTAATTGGTGGATTTTCCTTTTCTCAATTGTGGGCGGTCATTTTCTTCGGTATGGCCGCGGGAGCGATTTTCCAGGTCGTCTGGATCATTTCCAAGGGCCCGTCACTCCGTTCCAGTGACGGCGGAATGGCTCTTCCGGAGAATTTCATCGGCATTTTTGCCGGTATTGCAATCATGTTCGTAACGGGGTTACTCATCTAATTAACAAGGCTGGGGTATCATGAAGATCGTCAAAACTCATCTATTGAAGGCACTGATCACAACGGCAGTCGTTGCTGCCCTGCTTCCACTTTTGGCAGGCAGCCTTAAACGGTCAGAAGCTGTCGTAACTGTCGTCGTGGTCGCCAAGGATATGAAGTTCAATCAAACGAATCCGACCATATATGTCAGGCCGGGTACCAAGATACGCCTGATATTACGCAATGAGGATCCCGGCATGCGCCATGACCTGGTGCTCGAAGCGTTGGGTTTGGAGACGCCGATCATCAAAGAAGGTGAATCAGCCGTTTTGGAATTCGTGGCGGTGGATGAAGGGCTGTTTGAATATATCTGTTCCTTGCATCCAGTTTTGATGAAAGGCATTTTAATGGTATCCGATCAAAGATGGGACCAGCGGACTGTCAGTCGGGGACCTGCTCATTCCAATCAGGAATTCTGAATTCAGTAAAATCGAGATAGCAGACAGAGCCAACGCCAGGCGGCGTGGTCACCCCTTGTTAGACAGGCGACCTTCTCACTCCAGGCAGTGCGAACCGCGACAGGTTGTGATTCGCAAGACCGTCGATCGAACCGTGCTCGCCGGGAGGATCACCGGTGAAGATTTCCTTGGTTGATATGCCAACTATGGGGGTTTACCTTGGCTCAGGGGTTGAGCGAGACAGGTCTGCCGAGACGCCGTCTGAACCGGGGCGATTTTTACCACCTGCGCAGGGTAAACGAACAGCGAAAAACGACCATGCCTTCTGAAGCAATCGAAGATTATTTGAAAGCGATCTATAAAGCGCAGCAGGCCGAAAGCAAGGTGTCCACGTCGATGCTGGCAAAGCTGATGGAAGTGTCGCCGGCATCGATTACGGCGATGGTTAAAAAGCTTGCGCAGCGGAACCTCGTAACCTACCGCCCGTACCATGGCGTCAAACTCACGGAACCGGGCCACAAGATCGCTCTTGAGGTCATTCGCCATCATCGCCTGGTGGAACTGTACCTGAAGGAAGCGCTTGGCGTGCCCTGGGACCAGGTGCACAAAGAGGCGGACAAATGGGAACACGTGCTGTCGGAGGACCTCGAGAAGCGGATCGACAAGGCCCTTGGCCATCCGCACTTTGATCCCCATGGCGCCCCCATTCCAAGCGCCGCTGGTGAACTTTCGACAAAACCGAAAATGACATTGTTGGAACTCGCCCCCGGAAACAGTTCCACCGTCGTCGAGGTCAACGATCACGACCCCGAGATGCTGCGCTACCTCACTGGCCTCGGCATTGGCCTGAATACCGAAGTGACGGTGGAACAAATAGAGCCTTTCGACGGCCCGCTGACCCTGAACGTCGCCAACCAGCAGCACAGCATCAGCCGGCTCGTCGCGAGCAACATTTTTGTCGCCGACAACAGCGCCGCGTAAGAAAGCGTTTCCGATCCGTCACCGACCATCTCCGCGGATATCTGTGAACCGCCCGACTGCAATGGCCCAATCGCTGCCATACGGCAGCTTGATTCTGTGCGATTCCGCATCGAGTACGCCCAGATCGATCTCCTTGTATGGCTTCTTTGCGTCCACGGCGACGGCGGCCTGGAGGCTGGCGCTCCTCGGGAGCTTCAGCCGGATCCCATCTGAGTCCTCCTTGTAGAAAACGAGCTGCAATCCGTCCGGGGTCCGAAGGCAAGCGCCGTCCGTCAGCGCGTTGTCGCGTACCATGTCAATGAGGAAGCGGCCCCGGAAGAACTTCGCATAGCACAGGATCCATTGCGGGCTCTCATAGGGCCTGGATTCCGGCGCACAGGATTGTTCGTCGGGCTTTTCGTCGAGACGCTCCAAGATGTTGGCCGCGCCGCCGGCCATCGTTAGAACGCCACAGGCCGCGCCGCGTCATCTCCTCGGTGTAATCCTTGTGAGCGTAACCGCTCCTCTGCCGCACACGGAAACGGTCCTCGGAAAAGGCCGGCTTGGGGGGTCGCGCCTCAATTGTCTCAACGTACTTCTGATAGTCCGGCCGGTGTTGCTCATAGCCGGCGTAGTCCAGACCGTCGTAAATCTGAGTGAGCTTGTTCTTATGCGCCCTGCCGCCGATGCCAGCGTGATGGCACGGAAGACAAGCAATGCATGGAATCTCATCTTCACCCCTTCCACAAGGCCCAGCGGCGCGGCATTGACCCGTTGGTTGATCGCACCTTCCACGTTGCCGTTGGACACATTGATGCAGACAAAGCGAGCCGTTTTCGGGTCGACCCCGTCCCGCATCTCAATCCGCCGCCAGAAAAAAGATGGTCATGCGTGAACGGCCGCTGCCTTGCGCCTTGATTCGGATCCGCCACCCCAGTCGGGATCATCAATTAATGCCATTGGCAACATTCATCCTTTGCTCGGCATTCCATGCCACGTGGCATTATCGTTCTCCTTCACAACAGCTGCAACCCAACCCAGAAACCTAACACACCCGGCGGATGCCCATGCACGCGCGGAGTTCCGGAATGTGCAGATGAACAAGTCGTTTTGGATAATTCCGCACAAACTGGCGGGCCGAGCCGGCCCGGATATCGAGCCGTGCGACCTGGCAGCGTTGTGGGCGGGTGGCAGCGCTGGCGGCACGCTCGTGAAGAACAGCAGCCGCTGTGAACAGTGCCAGGCAAGCAGGGGAGACCTGCCTTATGGTTCGGTCTCGGTACGGGTGGCGGCGTTGGCGTAAAGCAACGGGCCGTCCTGAACGTAGATCGGATTGGCAACGATCCACAGCTCGCCGTCAAGATAGACTTCGACGCGGTAAACGCCGGGTTCGCTCAGCGGCATGGAGAGATACCGTGCCCGGCGTTGTGCCAGGAGAATGCCATCGCGGATGACGCGGATATTGCCGCTGCGTGGCGTCCGCACCTGCAGACTGCTGTCGGGCTCGAGCATTACCGTGTCTCCCATGCTGCCGCGTCGACCATCACTGTTTACGACGAACCGGAAGTTATCGGCGCAACCATGCGCCTCGACAGCAAAGAACGTATGGCCGCCGGCAAGTGCCGACAAGACACTGTTGCTGTCGAGACGGTCAGCATCGATATAGGTTACGACACTGCCGAGAACGAATTCGAACATGCCGCGACTGAGCCAGCCCCAAGGCAGATGTGCGTCGCTACCGCCGAAGGCAACTACATGCCGACGCTGCAGCAGTCGGTCCCACTGGCGGAGTTCTTGTCGAGGCGTATTCGGGATCTTGCCGGCAAAGTGTTCGGGATCCATGAACAGAGAACGCAGCGCGACCTTTAGTCGATTACCTTCATAAAAATCGTGGCCGAAATTAAAGATCTCGATGCCAGCCACACCGTCTACGCCCCAATCGGTCCAGTCGGGATTGTTGGTAAACGAATGCGACAGGACGCTGAAACCGCCGGCCGCGGCAACAGCATCGACGACTTCCAGGGCCGACTGGGGCTTGGGCGACTCGTATTCGACACCGAGAGCAATAAGGTGCCCCGCGGGGGTGGAAATCTCGTTGCCGAAAATCAACAGTGGTGTGTCCGGATAGTTGCCGTGGCGGTAGCGGTGGGAGCCCTTGCGCGTGTCATGGTCCGTGACGATGACGAAATCCATGTCATGGGATTCCGCACTGCGGATCACCAGGCCAAGCGACGCGCGGCAATCGTGCGAATACTTGCTGTGCACGTGGAAGGCACCACGATAACGGCCAGGCGGCGTGTCGTCCTGGTGTCGGGCAACGGTCTGATGCCTCAGCGCGCAACCTGTAGCCAGGCTCAGTACACCAAGGAGGCAGGCTGCCATGTGGTTGTACTTGCTCATCAACTTGTCTCTGGTTCTTCCGGCTGGCACTTCGGCCGATCGGACTATGTAGTAATTTGC
>CAUZAW010000235.1:0-5186 GCA_963577735.1 Phycisphaerae bacterium
AACTAACTAGTCCCAGGCCATCTTCGTCTGCCAAGGTGTTGCTTGCAGTTAGGATTTGATCTTCTTTCGCCACACCGCCGATCGTGACTGTGCCGGTGGGAAGATCATTGACGTTTACCACTGTTACTGTTCCATCTGAGATCACACTCTCGGCCGTACCTCCACCATCGGTATAGCTGACCGTCATGGTAATCTGTGAACCCACATCTACCTGCATCAGTGTGTAGGTGGACGAGGTGGCATCGCCAATCGCGACACCGTCACGTTTCCATTGATAACTGACTGGTCCCAGGCCATCTTCATCTGTCAAGGTGTTACTTGCAGTAAGAGTTTGGTCTTCTTCTGCCACACCTTCGATCGTCACTGTGCCGGCGGGAAGATCATTGACGTTCTCAACTGAAGCTGTCGAAACTGAAGTGACGGTTTCAGAAGTGCCGCGGCCATCGATATAGCTGGCGGTCACAGTGATCTTGGCACCGACATCCGCCTGTGTCAGCGTGTAGGTCAAAGAGGTTACGCCGACAATCGTATTGGTATCACGATTCCATTGGTAAACGATTGATCCCAAACCATCCTCGTCCGCCAGATCATTGCTCGCCGTCAGAACTTGGCCTTCTTCGGCCACACCGGCGATGGTCACCGTGCCGGTGGGAAGGTCGTTGACGATAAAAGCGATTGCATCGCTCACCGCAGTAGCCGTATTGCCCGCGGCATCCTTGAACTGCACGGAAACCGTCCGAGTTCCCTGGGTATCAAGCAGGGACCAGGACTTCGAGGTGGCGTAAGGTTCCCACGACATGTAACTGCCCGATTCGTTCTTGAACCGCATCTGGGAGGCACCCGTGGAAGCAAGCGTCAGTGTCACACTTGTGGAGTCCGTGTAGGTATTTCCACCATTAATCGAAATAGAATTATTTGTCGGGGGAATGGTGTCAACGGCCGTCACGATGTCTGTTGCATCTGAAATGACGGATTCATCTGTCCCATTATGATCGGTGTAACTTGCAACTACCGTAATCACGTTACCTACATCATCCTGCACAAGGACGTAGGTATCACCGGTAGCACCGGTAATTGGCTGGCCATCACGGTTCCACTGGTAGGTGATCGAGGATGCTTCCAACTCAAGGTGTTCAAGCTTAGCTGCATTCCACCATGAACAGGCCCTGATCTCACTTACAACGACAGGAGGATCGAAGTCTTTAGACTTGACCAGCGTAGCGTAGTTGGACACGTGGTATGCAAATGTCCCTTGGGTTTGGCCTGCATCATCACGTAAATAAACATAGGTGTCGGAAGTTCCCGAAGTGGAAGCCTTGATTGTTGCCGTGGCACGACTGACTGTAAGTGTTGTCCCCAGATTGTGGGTAGTGCAGTTATTGAGCGGCATGGTCACGCTACCCCAACTGGAACTGTCCCACGCACCGCCCAAGCCATCTTCGTCGGCCAAGTTGTTGCTCGCCGTCAGGACCTCCCCTTCGATCTCCATACCGGTAATGGTTACCGTTCCCGTCGGAACACTGTTGGCTTTGCTCACAGCATCAGTCGCTGGCGAGGTCACGCTTTCGGCGGTGCCTTTACCATCAGTGTAACTGGCGGTTACCGTAATCACCGAACCCACATCGTTCTGCACAAGGGTGTAGGCATCACCGGTGGCACCGGCAATTGGCTGCCCATCACGGTTCCACTGGTAGGTGATCGATGCGGCCTGCACTCCAGCCCGCATCGACATATGACTATTCCATGTCTGCGGGTTTATTCTCACGTAGCGGGCCCAAACAGGACTACTGAATTGATTGCCCACCTTGGCGTAATTGTCGATGTTGCCAGCAAACACAGCATCATTATCAACAACGGTAAAAGTCGCCCCATCGTTACTTGTCGACACCTTATAAGTCGTCACCCACTGGCTATAACCTTCTCTTCCCTGGGTCACCACGCCTTCAATAAGTTTGCTTGCACCGACGTCGATGTCCATCCACTGGGTGGTATGGTCATTTATTTTTGCGGACCATGCCTGGGGGGAATCCAGCATGGAGCGGGCATGGCCCGTCCCAATTGGGTCATCACCCCAAACAGATGAGTAGGAACGGGCAGCTTCAGGTGGGTTTTCAATACCGAAGCCATCTTCATCTGCCAAGTTGTTGCTCGCCGCCAGGATCTCCCCTTCGATTGCCATCAATTTCAAGCCGTAAGATAAATCCTGGTTATCCCATTGGCCGGCGTACTTGCCTCCGTCGGCATATTCTTTGATTCGACTATAGGCATCGACATTTACCTGTCCAAAACCAGATGCACCTCCAGATATGGCGATGTAATGCAAACCATCTTTAACAGAAGTAACGCCATGATATGTACCTGAAGGTATTAATTCATTGTTCAGATAAATTGGAACATTGGATGCGCCGTAATACCAATTTGTACCACCATAATTAACGGTATTGCCAGAGCTGAAAGACAACTGGTTGACGCCTATCCGTGCTTCTCTATTAGAATCTGTATCCCATTCAAAATGAACCTTCAAATACGGCAAGTCCTGATATTCGGCCAGTGTTACCGACGTTACCTTTATCGTTTCGTAGTCGAGAGCGACACCAGCCATACCGGTAATGGTTACCGTTCCCGTCGGAATACTGTTGGAGTGTAAGGAACCAACGATGGTCACATCATCAAATGAAATATCACCCCTCCAGCTGTCGCCCGTAAGGCCCTTGAATCTCAGCTTGACTTCCGGCTGCCCTGCATAATTGTCAAGGTCAACGGTGGCCTGTGACCACGCAGAGGAGGAACTGGTGTGCTGTTGGCCGCTTATTGAAAACACTTCCTCCCAAGCACCAGTGCCGCCAGTTGTGACTTGAATACTGAATTGGCCAATATCCGAGCCATACATGTGGTAATCAAATGAAAGGCTTGGAGCAGAAATACCGCTCAAGTCCAGCGCAGGGCTCACCAGTGAAGCCGTCTTGTTCGGATTATTTGGACTTGAGGACTCTATATAGATGTAATAGTTGCCGCCGGGAGCTGAAGATGGCCCGGTACCAGAACTTGGGGTCTCTCCGGATTTCCTGGTCCAGTCAAAGGAATCGCCCGTTTCCTGCGTCCAGCCGTCCAAACCGGTCTCAAAGTCTGAATGCAAGACGGTCAGTGAATCGGCAGTGTCGTCGTCATGGTCCTGTGTGTCGACATAACCCGAACCGGACAGCAGCAGGCGCGGCTCCAGTTGCTGCAGACCCTGCCAGTGATGTGCATCAAGCGGCGCAGCAATATCCTTCTGCTTACCCTTGATCAACCTGCGAAGAAATCCAAAACCCATTAATAGACACCTTACTCTACCCACAAGGTCTTCTGCAAAACAAGCTATTCCTTACCATCCGCTGGAGAAAGGGCGCACTATATATTTGGGTGTGCTTCAACTTGATGGCAGAAAGACCGCATTCCCGCGTATGAAAATTGTAGCACGATCAGCGTATTTCAAGAACATTTTTGAGTTTTTATGGGCCTAACAGGTACAAATGTGACATCTAGCCCCGATATAAGCTTTGCCACGCAATATCTCAGTACTTAACAGACCGATCAAGCCACACGCCATCACAGGATTGAATGGCCCCCCAGAATCCTCGCCAGCTCGGTTTGGTCATCCTGTTGCAGCAAGGCTACCAAGTCGAGTCGGTTCGAACGCGCAGCTTCATCTTTTGCATGAAGCGATGCAGTTCTTGGATTAGATGCAGCGTACAGGCCCATCGCCGAATCCACCGCCATCCAGTTGGCACCTGTTCAGCAAAGATGATGAACCGTCCCCAGCCCATAGACCAGGGTGGGCCACCGACTCTATCCGAGCCTTGATATGCAGGGACAGGTATTGCGAGTAATGCCGTGACTGGTGGAGATTGACGCCGTGAAACCAGAGTGCCGGTTGTTGGGTTGGCTTCCACATGTTCCGCAACTCCCCTTCCCATGGGCCTGGATCCTTCATGGTATCTGATCCCAACCCCCAGCATCGGCCCACCTTATCAGCCACCTCCTGGGAAATGAGTTTGCCGCCCAGCTGTTCATCGATCCGTATCCGGTCGCATAGACAAACTGACGACCACGCACTCCAAAGCCATCGGCTGAGGCAACCGTGACGGAGTGCCGCCGACTCAGTGCCCGTTTATCTTGTGACCGTGGTCATCGTGGGTGTTCTCCGTCGTCTCGTTGTGCCAGCGCAACGGCGGGACTTTACCGAACGATGGCTCGTGCACGCCGAACGTGCAGATCGGGGCGTACGGGTAGGTGCCTGTGACGTAGTAGCCATAGACGCCATTGATGTCGGTGGCCCCGTTGCATTCGTCAAGATTGCCGGTGTTGCCGTCATCGTACACCCAGTCATCCAGATAACGGCCAAGCGGTATCACAACGTCGCTGTCGAAATCCTCCGGGCGGTTGGCGATGTCCCAAGGCGTCGGGGGTGTGCCACGATCGAAGTTGGGTGGCAACCCCAATACAGGATCGCGCGAGTTGCCCTCGTTGAGCTCGTAATTCTTGAGGACATACCCCGATTGCGCCTTCACCAGCTCGCCTTGTGGATTGACGAACCAGTGGCCGTAGATCGGAAACCCGTCCTTGGCAAAGCCGATCAGCGGAGATCCGTTGGAGGCTGGCGAGACGTCCTGGTCGTCGTCCTTCTGCAGGGGATGCGTGATAGCGTGGTAGTGATAGGAGCCTTCGAAGCCGTGGCCGAAGTACTCGTCGAAGAGGGCCGCCATATTCTCGGCTTCGGGCTCCTGCAGGGTGTAGGCCGGGTTCTCGTACCAGACCGACAGTCCCCCACAGCCGGTCGCGTTGCCCGCGGCGTTGGCTCGTCGGTGCGCGGGGTTGTAGCAGAAGCCCGAGTCCATCGCGATCCCGATGCCATTGAGCAATACGCCGTCGTAGTCCATGAAGTTGGTTGGGTTCCGGTCGGTGTCATCGGCGACCCGTGGCTCGGAAATGCGCGGGTGCACGGGAAGGTAGGTCACCTGTCGGTCGTCGTGGTCGATTTCAGTCACCCAGACGTCGGGCTCGGCGCGCAAACCGACGTCGCGGCCAAAGTCATGATTGGGGATCATGTTGTGGACCATGCGGCAATGGGTGGCGAGCTCGGGGTCGGTGGTGGGAGTGACGGTCTCGTAGTCCCAGCCACCTGGAACCGTCGGGTTGTTCGGGTC
>CAUZAW010000236.1:0-5172 GCA_963577735.1 Phycisphaerae bacterium
GGCGGCGAAATCCTCCAGCTTGGGCAGATCCTTGAGACTGGCCAGGCCGAACACTTCCAGAAATGTTTTCGTCGTACCGTAAAGCATGGGTCGGCCCAACTCCTCGGCCCGACCGACGATCTTGATCAGGTGACGGTCCATCAGACTACGCAGCACTTCCCCGCAAGCTACGCCACGGATCGCCTCGATGTCAGCCCGCAGGATCGACTGCTTGTAGGCAATGATCGCCAGCGTCTCCATCGCCGCCGGGCTCAGGCGCGACTGTAGGCTGGCTTTGTGCATCGACGCCAGCAAGTCGTCGTAATCAGCCAGTGTCATCACCTGCCAGCCGCCAGCTACCTGCTCAACGCGAAAGGACCGGCCGGTCTTTTCATAGGCGGCGTTAAGCTGCGCGACAGCGTCGGCAATCACCTTGCCCGACACCTGGCCCAGCAGTTCAGACAGCTTCGCCGAAGGCAGCGGCCTGTCACTGGCCATCAGCGCCGCTTCCACTTGGCGGCAAAGATGATCGTCGGCCTTCACCGGTTGGTCAGCGTTACCGGGCGTTTCAGGCATCGTGGTTTGATCCGTTCTGCCCATGGGGGCATTGTATGCTGGCCGACTGACAGATGTCAGGTCAAGATTACCGCCGCAGGTCCGCCATATGCCTTTGCAGCACCTTGCCTGGACATTGCGTCTGCACCAGTTCCTGATGGGTAAAAACGTTGTGCGTCGCGATCTGGTATCCCCCCATCAATTGTTGCAGCGTCATCTGCAGTGTCACCAATTGTTGGCTGGTGGGATTTTGCCGATCAAAATTGCCCAGCACCATGATCCCAATGTTGTGCTCGTTGTGATTGCTCACGTGCGCGCCTTGAAATCGCATGTCGCGACCCTGCCACAGACGGCCAGCACGATCGATGATGTAGTGGTAACCGATGTCACCGGCTTTCATGCACTTCAAGTGCGCCTTACGAATCAACTCAAGCCGGCCAGAAGTTGAGCGTACATCGGCGAAATTCACCACTGTCCCCCCTTCATGGTGCACGGTAATGCGTTTGACACCGCCCATGGGGTTGAGCCGAGCAACGATCGGTTTGCCCCGTGCCCAGCGCTGCCGACCGATCACCGTGCCCAACCCACCGTTGGCCTTAACGTTCAATTCATTAGCGGCGATGACCACGCGGTCGGCCGCGGGGCCTATCGGCCGGGGACGCAACACCGGCGTCAGCCATGGCGGCCCCGGACGCACCACTGCGCGTGGTGACGAGGGGGCACAGCCACTGATCAGCAGAACGGCGCCGCCTATGACAAAATATCTACGCGAAAGTTTCATGCAATGACCACATTTTACCGCTATCGGAACCCGGCATGGCGTGGCTCAAGTATTCACCTATTCGCGTTGCCGGTGGCCGAACTTTGCTTGCCGGCGTTGCCGTTGGCAACGAGGCCCGACACCCACGGCCTTTTAGCGTCACGCACGTGATTTTATCGGATAGCCGCAGGCCGGGCCCATGCAACCGGCAAGGCTTCGGGTAATGGCAATGCCATAAAACAGAAACGGCGACCGTTTGGTCGCCGTTTCTGCATCAGTGGTCGGATGTCCGCACATGGGCGAACGTTCCTGAGTTTGAGTCTTGTCCCGATTAACCCAGCAGTGCCAGCACTGATTTCGGTTGTGTGCCGGCGATTGCCAGCACGTTTGTCGCCGCGGCGCTCTTTGAAGCAGCGTCCGGTGATCGGATGACGCTCCTGATCACATCCTTCTGGAATGCACCGATGCGCCCACCCAGTGTCGGCAGCTGGTGTTGTCGCATGTGTTTGTTCGGTGATTGCGTTTCCATCGGATCACCCTCGTCAAAATCTTTTTCTTATCGGACAGCCCGTAGTGAGCGGCGCCTGGCGCCACCAATTTCACCTAGTCCATACGATCGGTACGAAACGCACACTCCTTAAGCACGGAATAACCGAAACAAAAACTTTTTTACTGCCTATCGGAAGGCTGGCCCAAGCCGTAACGATGAGGTATCCACCGCCCCATCGCTCATAAAAAACGGCGACCTGCGAAGGTCGCCGTTTCTTGGCAAACTCGTCATTGAAATCTTGATCTGCCGACCGCCCCTCGGTCACTGTGGTTGGAGCAAGGCCAAAACGTTTTGCGGGTTGGCATTGGCGATGCTCAATACGCTCAAGGTTGCCTGGACCAGAATCTGGTTACGAACCAAGTTTGACATCTCGACGGCAAAGTCTGTATCGCGGATGGCACTCTCGGCTGCCGTCAGGTTCTCCAACCCGACCGACATCGACCGGATGGCTGAGCCCACCTTATAGGACTGAAAAGCACCGATACGCCCACGCAATTGGGACACGTAGCTGATCGCATCGTCGGCGATCTGTTGAGCAGTATCCAGGTTACCCGTGACGATATTGGCACCCTGGCCGGCGCCCAGTTCGTCGAGAAACCCGTTGGCCACCGAACCGAGATTCCGCGAAGCCATGTTGCCCACGCCCATACGGACCTGATTGGAGATATTGACCTGCGGGCCTAGATTGAACTTGGCACCGCCGCCGGTGATGCTAAAGGCCGTCAGGCTGCCGACAGTCGTCGCGCCGCCGGCCGCCGTGTCCAGTGTCACCGATACGTCCAACGCACCGGACGAAACTGAGGCGGTCAACCCATTGCCGCTGGCCGTGATGCCGTTGACGACCGCGCCGATGTCCTGGCCCGTGTCGCGGACCGGGGCCGTGAACGTAGTCAAATCGCCGATCAAGCCGCCAAAGAAATTCTCATTGGTGTCCATTGTCCGAACGAGTGATCCTACCATTGCAGGGGGAGTATCTTTGAGTTCGACCGATACGAACTGATCCGACCCGTACTCGGTGCTCTTGAGTTCGAGATAGGTGCCGCTGGCCACCGCTGACACGCCCGTCGCATCCTTTAACTGATTGATCGCACCTGCGACCGACGCGATGGCTGTGCCTGAGCCGAAGGAAAACTCGCGGGTCCCCTTGGCCCCGGCAAGTTCGAAGATCAACCGTTCGGAGGGGTCATTGCCACCGGTGTCCACTGCGGCCCCCAGGAGCATAAACAGACCGGCGTGCTGGGCTGACTGCGTGACCACCATATTCACATCTACACTCGTGTTGCCCACGAACTTGGCTCCGTGGACCTGAAAGTCGGCCACGTTGCCGTCGACGGCAGCAACCTGGAAATCATGGGAACCATTGAGCAGCTTCACACCGTTGAAGGTTGTGTTGGAAGCAATGCTGTCGATGGCTTGAATGATCTGGTCAATCTGGAGCTGGTTGGTCTCTTTCTCTTCCGTACTCAGGCCCGCTTCCGAAGCGTTTTGCCCGATCAGGCCCTGCACTTCCTGCAAAAGCGTGCTGATCTCCTGGAGGCCTCCTTCCATAATGTTGGTGACCTGTTCGGCGCGTTGGGCGTTACCGATAGCTGCCGACAACGCAGACTTCTCGGCTCGCAGATTTTCACTGGCGATCAGGCCTGCCGGGTCGTCACTGGCACGGTTAATCCGAAATCCGGTGCTCAACCGTTCCAGTGACTGAGCCAGATTACGGTTGTTAGCGCGTAAAATACGTTGCGCTATCAGTGCATTAACGTTCGTGTTGATCCGACTCATCGGTTTCTCCCCAGGCGATAATGCTCAAATTCTCTGAGACTTTGAATTCAACCTTGTCGATTGCAGTCTCACATAGGACTCTTAGTCGCACCCCTTGTCTGATCACAAATCGTCTAAACCACGCACCCGACTGCTTTCGTATCATCGGCAGTGGCAACCGCGATAAGAAGCCAAAGCGTATTTTTCTGGCAATGGAGACTTGATCGATCCCTATGATACGTACAGGTACTGCTGGCGGCGCACTACCTATAGGGATCACCGGCACACCTCACCGGCACAAACGGCACAAATCGCCGCCAGCAGCAGAATCCAGCCTGCCGGGACCATTGACGCCACATTATTAGTGTCAAATAAACTTCAGCGCAAACCGGCACGTGCCTTCCCCTGGATCGACCAAGCTTGCCCGCCACGCAAGCCGCTCTTGCTTTACTGTGAGCCCGTCTGATCACCGCTGTCCTGTTCGTGGCGACCCGGCGGCCACTGGTTGGACTCAATTTCCTGAATGTAGGCCATCGTCCGGTCCAGTTCACGCTTGAGGTGACGCACACGCAACAGCGACTTGACCCGGGTGATCAACTCCAGCTTATTCACGGGCTTACTGAGGAAGTCATCCGTGCCCGATTCGACGCCTCGTTCGATGTCGCCTAACTCGTTGAGGGCCGTGACCATCATCACCGGGATGGAGCACATAGCCGGGTCCTGCTTAATCTTGCGGCACACTTCGAAGCCGCTCATGCGCGGCATCATCACGTCTAGAAGAATCAGGTCAGGCGTTGCGCCCAGGTTGTTTTCAATGATGCTGATAGCCTCAACGCCATCACCGGCGGTGATGGTCTTGCAGGGCAACGCTTCCAGATAAGCCTGAAGCAGTTCGACATTCTGGGCGTTATCGTCCACGATCAGAATTGTCGATTGACTCAGGTCCATCTGTTCGTCCTGTTCGTCACCAGCTTCCGCCGCAGGCTCGGCCCGCCCGTCACCTTGAGCCGGCCAAACCGCTGTTGTCGGGGATTTATTGTCGCTACTCATGGGCCAGGTTCCCGCAGATTTGATCCAGTTCACAGCGTAAACGTGCAATATCCGGATCGGCCGTGACGGGTTTGCCGTGCAACAAACGCTGTCGCAGGGCTTGTAAGTCTAAAGTTGTATCGACGTCAAACCATGGCTCCAGCGGCCGGATCACAAACCCAGATCTCTTGGCCGCCTGTTGCGTCTGATGGTACACCCGATCGCTGCCCCAGTCGATGCCCGCCAGCAACTGAGGCCGATACCCCTTGGCAGCCAGAGTCCAGTACCCACCATCCTGCGTTGGGCCCAATACCGCCTCGGACGCCCCCAATACCGTCACCACCGATCCCAACATGTGCCCGGGCACGTCTGGACTGTCCGCACCCAGGAAAACCACTGGCCCCGAGCCGCACTGTTGCCACACCCGGCGAATCCGCTGGCCCAAATCACCCGTGCCCTGGTCCATCTTGATCCAGCCGTCGGGCACTTCTACCCCGATCTGCATACTGCCTTGTACAGCCTCTGCAGCCAAGATCAGTTCTAC
>CAUZAW010000237.1:0-5169 GCA_963577735.1 Phycisphaerae bacterium
TGTCTACCCACCCGTTACTAACCAAGTCGGACTCCGTCAGAGTGAGGCCTGCGCTGGTGTACAAATTGTGAATTTCAAGTCGGGTTGCTAAACGGTATCCCTCGAATTCACCGCCGGGCCCTAATTGGGAAGACACGTCACCCACGGATCGATTTATTGTTTCCGTAGCGTCCAGCCAGAGCCAGTTAGTCAACGTGTCCAGAATCGCTCCCGGATGCGCCGCCGTTGTCAGATGATGGCCATCCGCATTGACCACCATCGCCTGCACCTGCACCGTCATGGCCGCCAGAACCGCCACACACATCACTGCCTTTAGGGTTACACGTGTCATCTTTCAGTTTCCTTACTGATTACCGTTTAAAGTTTTCTTGGAGTTCCGCGGCCCGCGGCTGCCAAGCAAAGACATCAAGCCCATTGCCAACAGGCTCACAGTCGCCGGTTCGGGGACCGTAACGAAGAAACCTTGGGAGATCCCACCAACAGGAGTAAATGATCCGACGATACTGCTGCCGTCAATACCGTGGGGGAAAGTGTTAAATCCCGACGGGACATTTAGCGTGGTGTAGTTGAGGCCGTCATACAGAAAGCCTTGCAAATCGCCACTACCGTCGTAGTAATTCCCGGTTATCTTGTTGCCATCGATATCTGTAACGCGGGTTGAGACGGATCCGGGAACATTGAACAACGTGTAGGTATCATTCAATATGTCATAAACGAATCCGTTTTCGAAACCGCCACCGCCAACCTCAATGCTACCTGCGACAAGATCGCCGCCGATACCCCAGACATAAGTATCATCTGCCCCGGGATAATTGAGGCTGGCGTAGGTTCCGGCTGAACTGTCATAGAGGAAGCCGTGGTAGCGATAGTCAACGGAGTCCGTGTAATACCCAACGATATTGCCCCCATCTACATCCCAAGCATTGGTACCACTGGCTCCAGGAAAATTAAATGATGTATAGGTATCGCTCGAAACGTTATAAATGAAGCTGCTGCCATCGCCGTCGTCACCGACGACTGTATCGCCATCAATTCCATGAACTCTAGTCTTAGAGGCGCCGGGCATACCGAGCAGAGTGAAGGCATTGTTCACCAGATCATATGTGTATCCCCAGACATTGCCGGTATCAATGTAGGTCCCGGCGATATTAGTCCCATCTATATCAAAGGCAAAGGTTGCAGAGGCCCCAGGCACATTGATCGGGGTATAAACATAATCAGCTTGGGCCACAGCGCAAGTACACAACGCTATTAAGCTTGCCGCGACATTATTCAAGTAATTTTTTCTCATCGATATCCCTTTCATTTTTCGCAACGGAAACGGTGGACTTGCAAGCCACCTCCACGCATATCAATGGTGACAAATATCTTGCCTCGATCGCCTGTTTACGCCGGCAAGAGCTGCCAGCCCCAGGGCTAGAAGGACACCCGTAGCCGGCTCGGGAATTGGTGTCAGCACCAGTTCCACGTGGGGCAGGAACGAGCTGCTGAATACCGCCTCATCACCCGAATTATTATCGATCGTGGTGAGTGCTGCCCCAAAAGCGATATGGCCCCCAAATGCGTTATTGATGGCCTCTATACCCGCCGCATTAAGCTCAATCTCGATATACTGTTGGTTGTCGGCAGCGGACACCGAGACAGATCCCAATTCCGTCCCGTTGGCTAGCCCGTTATAGATAGCGATTGCGTCATTAGGATCCGGGTAATTACCGGTCAAGTTGGCGATCGGTACGGTAGGCTCGAACAGGGTGAGGGTTTCGGTAGGATCTGGAGATTGGAAGCCATTTATTAACTCCCCCCCTAGGTGGTCACCGTCCATTGAATCAAAAAAATTATCCATTGAATTTAAGGCGCGGAAGGTGGCTGAACCAACCGGGTCTATCTGACCGATCAAATCGAATATGAAGAAACTTCGAAGCACACCTGTTCCCGAAATTTCGCCGGTATAGTGATTATTCAGCGCCGAATTGTGACCATTATGATTCCCAATATCCGCGAACCAACCGGTGTTCGTGGCGTCCAGGACTTGATCGGCATTGGCCTGCACCGCCACGGCCAGCATCGCCATCACACACATCACTGTCATTAGGGTCATACGCATCATCTTTCAATCTCCTTTATTGATTGCCGTTTAAAGTTTTCTTGGAGTTCCGCGGCCCGCGGCCGCAAGACAAAGACAGCAAGCCCACTGCCAGCAGCGACAGCGTTGTGGGTTCGGGGACAGGCCTAAAACTTACGAGGCTTACTTCTTGGCTGTAAACTCCGAGCAACTGCAGGGTAAAAGCCGAAAACGACGTTGGGGCAGCTTGTGACCCACTTGTCCAATTAGACACGAGATTAAAATCATTCATTGCGGAGTTTGCTATACCCCACCAAGCGTCGAGTATGGCCGGCTGTCCAACCAATTCTTCTGTAAGGTCCAAGGCACTTTCCGTACGCCACATGACTCCGTAGAAGTCAGCTTCTGTGTATGTACCGTCACTACTTGACGAACCGCTGACTTCGAGTGTGATTGATTGAAAGGCGTTGCCAAATGATTCCATGGTGTAACCTGGATTGGTAAGCAATGCATCATCCAAGACAATTTGGCCGGTGATCATGGCAGTGTTGTTGTGTTCTGCACCACTCCATTCAAGGTCAAAGGTAAGCAGGTCCGCGTACACCTGGGGCACCATGGTTGCCGCCACCATTGCACATATTATTTTTACCCGTGTCATTTCAACATCCCTTATTGATTGAGTTTTTTTAAGTTGTCCCGAACTCAGCCGCCGCCAAGTGCTTGCTTTCTGCAACCGCTGCTGATGTATAGAGCCTGCCTGGATCGCCTGCCGGCAAGTCCTGTAAGACCCAGAGCTAGAAGTGCGCCCGTCGCCGGTTCGGGAATGGCGAAGATCAGGTCATAATCACCATCGAGATAACTTGAACCCGCAGTGGGAGACGCCTCAATCTTGAGAAAATACGTACCCGTATTCAGCAACGGAATATTTAAAAGAAACGGGTCGTTCTCACGCACGGTGCCGCCGCTATCAAACGCGTCACCGCTGTAAGTGATGTCATCATTTGTGGCCAGCTCCGTGACCCCATCGGTATCGAAAAGGGTCAGCATGCCGTCGAATTTATCGGAGTAGCGGTCATAACTGTAGACCTGGGCGATCAGCAGGTTGCCGGCCTTGCCCGGGAAGCTGTAGAAATCCACATCCGTTTCCGACTCGAGTGTGGCGTCAACCACCAACGCCGCCTTCGTCTTCGAAATGGGCAGTTTGGTAAGCGTCAGGGCCTGGGCAGTGGCAGGTCCGTTGCCGGCGTCCAGTTCTTCATAAGTGGCAGGAAGAGGGTTGCTGCTCACACTACTGCTGCCGTCGATGGGCGTGACGATCGGGTCATCACTAACGCCATCTATATAAGGAGTGTCGTAGGCAAAATCCTCTTCGGCCGTGTAGGTCAACACTGTAACGGCCGGCACATTGGATGCCGCCTCGAGAATTACCTTCTCAAACACGGAGAAACTACGCTGGCTTTCACGCTCGGCCTCGTTGAGCCCGGTCGAACCGGTGGCGAGGATGTACTGGTTTTGCAGGCCCAAGGTATTGCCGTAGTTGGCGGGCAGGATGCCCGGGTCGCTGTAGGTGTGGTGATGTTGCAATCCCAGCGAGTGGCCCAGTTCATGGGCGCCGGTACCGGCCAAGGCGAGCTGAATCTCGCCTAGAAATTCAGACTTACTATCACCGCCTTCGTAGAAATAGGAATCAAAATTATGGGAATAGACCTTGCATGTCTGAGTGGCGGAGGTGTTGCGGAAGTCCAGCGGCGCTGAACCGTATGAACCGCCACTGCTCGTCGCCCCGAAGTTGAGCGTATGGTACGGGGCAGCCGGCGCAGTCGTGGAAAACGTAACATCAAACTCCGAGTACGAGGTTTCCAGGCTGGTTGTTATCGCGGACTCAACAGTGGCCCGCTCTGCCGCCGTGGACGGATCTAACCCAGCGTCCGCCAACGCAACATCAAGATTATCGATCCAATCTGCCGTGCCGTTACTGCCACCGCCGTATGGCGGGCCATCGTCAACGTCGCTGGTAAAGTCGACGAAGATACGCACCTCCGCGTACCCCGGAGCTACGCAGAAAAACAGGCCGCATAGAAACACCATTCCCACCAGCACAATCGATCTAGTGTTTCCATGCAGCCCAGAAAGAACCTTGCTTATCAGTTGGATATTTGTCATTTCGCTTATCTCCCAATTAGGATTTATGCGATCCTTCGCCTTGCAGTTGTTGCTTGTCCGACCTAAAGCTGGACGGACTTGTTCACAGGTAAACGGCGACGCCGTGTACTTGGATAATGGCGCTACGCTTGCCGACTTAGAGCCCACCTGGAACGACCGCCAGCAAGACCCGCAAGACCCAGAGCTAGAAGTGCGCCCGTCGCCGGTTCGGGGATAATCGGACTGCCCAAAATGATCAGATTCCCTTCGAAGGTGTGACTAGTCCAAAGTCCATTGCCGTTTGGATCTGAACCAGGTGATTCCTTGGAGAACGAGATTATCTCCAAGTCGATGGCGTCAATGTTGTAGCCTGCAAAATCCGTTACCCCCGGATCCAATGAAAACCTGTAGTGTTCCGACGATCCACCCGACCCACCTGCAACAGTAAATCTCACAATGTCCTCTAAACCATTGGTAAGCAAGTCGACAGCAGTGTCAAAGTCCACGCCCGGTGCCATACTGAGCGTTGTGCCTATGTCGGTAGCAAGAAGAGCGGTGTCGAACAGTGTCACCGTAGGGGGGTCGTAGTAGTCACCACCCATGGTCGCCAATATTTCCAAACCGCTTGTGTCGATACCGTAAGAGCCTCCTGCAGAGGACCAAGCCGCTTGGCCAATTATTTCAGCCTGTGACTGAGCTACTACAACGGCCATCGCTACCGCACACATCAATGTCATTTTGGTCATACGTGTCATCTTTCAGTCTCCGTTATTGGTTGCTTGTTTGAAGATTTTTGAGGTCCGCTTCCGTACCTATGCCGCACAATTCTTTTCTTGGCCACTGGCCAAGGCATTGATCACCGAGACATCGCCCGGGTTATGGATAGAAAAAACGGCGCCGCCTGGACTCGCTGTAGTGTGCGAATCCGGCGACGCCGTACCCACGAGGGGGAGAAGGAGGAGGTT
>CAUZAW010000238.1:0-5166 GCA_963577735.1 Phycisphaerae bacterium
GCGGGGGGGGGGAGCAAGCTACTGCATCAACAAGGCACCAGGCTCTTTCGCGTCGCCTCTCTTGTCGTGCCGGTAGTCATGATCGGCGGGGCTTCTGTTTTCTTGCTGCCCCGCGCGGTTGGACTTGCCCGCCAGCAAAAGGCCTTTGTTGCCGCAGCGGTCACTCTGCAGCAAGGCGATATCGACAAAACCATCGGGCACCTGCAAACTGCGGCCGCGGCAATTCCTATAGACCCATGGCCATATCGCTGGCAACTTGACCTGCATCACGAATTGGCCCAGCGATCCTGGACCACGGGTGACCTGCAAGCTGCAGGCAATCACCTTGGCAAGGCCTTGGCGATTTTGGATCGCCTCCCAGATGCGGTGGCACATGACCTGTCAATGATTCGACGACACATCCAGATCCAGGATCGAACCGGACGACTATCGCAGCAACCTTGGCGATCCGATCTGGCCGCCAACCTCGCAGGGCAGTTGATCCATCGAAATCCATACAGCGTGCAGGACCATCTGCTTGCCGGCGATTTGCACTGGCGCATTGGTCGAACCCAGGAAGCGGGGCGGTTCTATCATCGAGCCTTGCAATTGAGTGACATGGCCTACCTCGACCCGTTGCGCCAACTCTCTGACGCAGAACGTCGCGACATTGAAGATCGATTGGCCACGATGCGGTAATCGCCGGGCCGACTCAAATGGTGTGCGTGGCAATGGCCTTCAAGCCCGTCTGTTCGCCAACACGCACTGCCAGTTGTTTTGCCGCCGCGGCGTCAGCGACGACCAGGAACATTGCCGAACCGGATCCTGTTACATGCACCGGCAAATTGCACATCGCAACAAGTTGAGCTCGGATCTCGCCCAGTCGCGGCTCGACCTTGCACGCCGATTCAGCTAGGTCATTAAACAGCCAATCGCCGCTGATTTTTTTTTGGACGGCACATGAGCGAATTCGATCGACATCCGCTTGCTTGGATGTGTCGTGCAGTTGGTTAAATGCCTTATATACCTGCGGCGTCGAGCAACCGAAAGGCGGCATCGCCAATACAAGGTGAATCGGTTCTGTCCGCAGGGTTGGTTTGAGTCGCTGGCCAAATCCATAGACGACAGCCGATGGTGTGCCCATCAAGGCGCTAACAAGAAAGGGCACATCACTGCCAAGTTTGATAGCCAATCGTTGCAAACAGGTCGTATCCAACCCAAGCCCGAACAGTTGATTTAGTGCAACCAGCATACCTGCCGCGTTGGATGATCCGCCGCCCAACCCCGACCCCGGAAGTATACGCTTGCGTACTGTGACATCGACATTCAGCACTTCGCCCACATGTTCACTCAAAAGAACATGGGCGCGGTAGGCAAGGTCTGTCTCCAGCGCCCATGGCCGGGCGTCACCGGCAAGGTGGCCATCAAATGACAAATTAAAGTGGCTTTGGCCCGAGGCCGTGCGAACCACATTCAGAGTGTCACCATATGCCAGGGCGACCATCCAACTGGCCAATGGGTGCATACCACCTTGCCCCTTGTCAGCTGCGCCTATCGACAAGGCCAAGTTCAGCTTCGCCGGGCAGAAAAGGTCAACTGTGTTCTGGCAAGCCATCGGCCAATTAGTTTAGCGACCGATGTACAAGATAGTACATGGCAGAACTAGAGCAGGCAGACATCCTCGTCTGAGTGGGCCTGTTCAGGAATGTGATCTGGTTGCTGCTCTGTCCCAATCGCATGATCACTCGCCGGTTGTCGCGGCAGGGGAGGAAGCGTCGACAGCAGGGCCTGACGGTGATCCCGCTCATCGACAGGCGATTGGGTAACGCGTACCACCATCGCCCGGTACCCTGTGAGCGTAATATCAGCATGCAGTGCTGCCCATCGCGATTGTGCAGTTTCGATATCTCCCAGCAATACAGACCAACCCTTGATGATCCTGCCCACTACCGTGGGCAGGTGATCGTGGACACCATCATCGTTGCCCACGCAGGCCAGCCAAAACATCAGTCGATAAACCTGTGGGGCGCTACCGACCAGTTGTCGGTACAACCGTTCACCTTCTTCGACCGTCTGTCCCGCATCGGCCGCATCAGCCACCGGTTCGAGGGTTTGCTGCGTCACTGCGTAAAGCAATTCACGCTTATCTCGAAAATACCGGTAAATTGAGCCTACCGCGCAGTCAAGCTGCGAAGCAATACGACGGATTGTCGTCGCGTCATAACCAAATTGGTGCAAACAGTCTGAAGTGGCGTCAAGAATCTGTGCACGGCTCAGTTGGGTTGCCGTATTCGTACGAACTTCCCTGCGCGACAAGGTTCACCTCCCTGTGAAACTACACGTAGTGTGGGACCGCACCACCACCTTGTCAAGCCGGTGACGTGTGTATGTAGTGAGGCTATAGTTTCATGTTATGGTCAAACTGCACCGTGACATGTCCGACCGTGCCCTTCGTATGGTCGATCACCAGTTGCGTAGCCGTGCCATAAACGACCGGCCCATACTCGAGGCAATGCTCGCCGTACCCCGGCATTTGTTTGTTGAACCTGACCTCATCGGCGAGGCATACGCCGACAAGCCGTTACCTACCGACGAAGGTCAGAGCCTCAGCCAACCCTACATCGTGGCCAAAATGACCCAGTTGCTGAACACTCGACCAGGCCAACAGGTACTGGAAATCGGGTCCGGCAGCGGCTACCAAGCGGCCATACTCGCCCATATGGGCCTTGACGTGACCACCATCGAGTCCCATCCTGCCCTGATGAAAAAGGCCCGCCAAAACCTTCAACAATTGAACATGCTCGAGAAAGTGACAGTTCTGGTCGGCGACGGCACACTCGGCCACCAACAGGCAGCACCCTACGACCGCATCATCGTCACCGCCGGGGCCCCACACCTGCCACAAGCCCTACGCAACCAGTTGGCCGATGGTGGGCGCATCGTCATCCCACTGGGCAACCGCGACTTGCAGCATCTGACTGTCTTCGAACGCAGCGGAAACGACTGGACCCGCCACAAACACACCCCATGCCGGTTCGTGCCGTTGGTAGGTTCCGATGGATGGCGGGACTAACTGCTCATAAATGCCAAGGCAGAGTTGTTCACTCGTCTGTCACGCAACCTTCCGAGGCACTTTTAACGCTCTTAATGTACTTGTAGAGCGTGCCCCGTTTGGCTTTGTAGGCAGGCATCTTCCATGCCGCCTTTCGCTTGGCCATTTCGCCATCGCTGACATCCATCTCGACCGTGCGTGTTTGCGCATCGATGGTGATCCGGTCACCGTCTTCGACCAAGGCAAGTGGACCGCCATCCTGCGCTTCGGGACAGACGTGCCCGACAATAAAACCGTGACTACCACCGGAAAACCGCCCGTCGGTCATCAGTGCCACATCCTTGGCCAAACCGGCACCCATAATCACGCTCGTAGGCGTCAACATTTCTGGCATGCCCGGACCGCCTTTGGGCCCCTCATAACGAATGATTACCACGTCACCTTTATTGATCAGCCCCTGCTCCATTCCCTTGAGCATGTCTTCCTCGCAATCGAAGCAACGAGCTGTACCGGTAAACACTAGACCTTCCTTGCCCGTGATCTTGGCCACCGCTCCGTCGGGCGCCAGATTGCCCCGCAGGATTTGTAAATGGCCAGTAGCCTTGATCGGATTATCCAATGTACGCATTACCTTTTGATCTGCCGCGTAACCCGGCAAGACCTTGAGGTTCTCGGCAATGGTTTTTCCGGTCACGGTCAGGCAACTGCCGTCGATCAGGTCGTTGTCAAGCAAATATTTCATCACGGCCGGCACGCCCCCGGCCTTATGCAGATCCTCCTGCTGGTATTGTCCGCTGGGGCGCAAGTCGCTCAGCAGCGGAATCCGATCGCTGACACTCTGAAAATCGTCGATCGTCAACTCCACGTCCACCGACCGTGCCATGGCGATCAAGTGCAGCACAGCATTGGTCGAACCGCCCAAGACCATGATCACCACCATCGCATTTTCAAATGCTGAGCGAGTCATGATATCGCGTGGCTTGATGTCCTTTTCCATAAGCTTTCGGATTGCACTGCCAGCCGCGAGGCACTCGTCAATCTTTGCAGAATCCTCGGCAGGAATTGATGCGCTGTAGGGAAGGCTCATCCCCATCGCTTCGATCGCAGATGACATCGTGTTGGCCGTGTACATCCCCCCACACGCACCAGCCCCGGGACAGGCATGGCGTACAATCTGGTCACGCTGTTCAATCGTGATCTGGTTGGTGATCAACTGGCCATAGCATTCCAGCGCCGTGGCCACATCCAGTGGCTTACCGCCTAGATAGCCCGGCTTAATCGTACCGCCGTAGATCATCAATGCCGGCCTATCCAATCGGGCCATGGCCATGATGCAACCGGGCATGTTCTTGTCGCATCCTGGAATAGCGATCACCGCGTCGTACCACTGGGCTGACACCACGGTCTCGATCGAGTCGGCGATAATATCACGAGACTGCAGTGAATAGCTCATCCCATCCGTGCCCATGGAAATGCCGTCACTGACACCGATCGTGTTAAAGCGCATCCCCACCAGGCCATTCTCCACCACGCCGTCTCGCACCTTGGCTGCCAGATCGTTTAAGTGCATGTTGCACGGATTGCCTTCCCACCACATGCTGGCAATGCCCACCTGGGCCTTATCCATGTCCGTATCGGTCATGCCCGTTGCATACAGCATCGCCTGCGACGAGCCCTGGCTCGTCGGCTGAGTAATGTGGCAACTGTATTGGTTAAGTGCCTTACACTCGTCATTCGCTTCACTCATGACCATGCTCCTTGGCAAATAAACGGGGCATTGTAATCGATAACGTCTACCCACGAGGAACCAAGCCGCATCATGGCCTTAATTGGCCTGCATCAACGGCTTTACATCGGCCGCCGTGACGGGTTCAACAATACATTGTCATGGCCGGGCACAATGATGTCCGCGATCTCCATCACCTCGGCAAGGCTTTCCTTCGCCTGCAGCACGTCGAACGCGCGTTTGAGCACCCGTCTCTGTTCTAGGTGCTCGACGGTCGCCACCGCATCACCGGCGATCAGCGTCGTTGAGTTCGCGTGACTGATAATCAAACCGCACGTGCCCGGCGTAAAGCCCGGCAATGGAAACAGGTCCACGTGTTCGGCCAGCCGATCCGGAGCGTTGTGAAAAC
>CAUZAW010000239.1:0-5164 GCA_963577735.1 Phycisphaerae bacterium
ATCCGCAGCACGCCCCGGGGTTGAGACAGGGCATTACCACCGAGATTTTTGGGTTGGACGGCATGTCCATCGCGCCGTTGTCAGCGAACAATTACCGCCTGTATCGCCGTTACCTAGCCGGTTTGCTTGGCAAACCAAACGGTAATCTGGATGTCTCCAGCATCACCGCATTGCGTGGCCACTATCACAACAAGGTTGCGGTCAACACCGCCTATCTTGTGCCCCTGGGTGCTGTTCGCCTGGAAACTGTAGGTTTCCACGACGTGCCGCTGACCGGCGACGTCATGGCCAGAGCCAAGCGGATCATCCGCGACGGCATTGCGCAGGGGGCGGTGGGCTTTTCCACGGGCGCTGCCTATTTTCCAGGTATGTGGTCAGCCACCGATGAGTTGATAGAACTGTGTACCGCAGTACGCCAAGCGGGCGGTGTCTACGTTTGTGAGCCTCGCCTTGTGCTTCTGGATCGCGCGTATGAAAACAACGGCGTGGCCGATGCGCTGCATATTGCCCGCCAATCCGGCGTTCGCCTCCATTTTGCCCACCACCGTACCGGAGGGGAAAACACGGGCAACGTTGCCAGGTTCATCGAGCCAGTGGACCGGGCCAAGGCCGCGGGCGTCGACTGCACACTGGATATCTACCCCTATCCCTGCGGCAGCAGCATCGCCGTTGCGTTTCTGCCCAGTGCTGCCCAGGAGGGTGGGGCCGACGCCGTCCTTGCCAGGCTCAAAGATTCCGACCATTGCCAGAAAATTGTTGATCACATCGATCACGGCCATTTCGCGCCGCTCGACGAGTTTGTTTTTTCCAATGTGGCTGGCCAAGCCCATCTCGAAGGCATGCGTTTGTCTGAGGTTGCCCGAAAACGCGGAGCCACCTTGGGCCAAACCATCTGCGATATCCTGCTCGAGTCCGATCTGCAAGTTGGTTACCTCAACGCTGGTCCGCAAAGCGCTGCCGTGCGGCAGTCGGTTGACCGCGACGCCATGGAACTGCTGGCCCGTCCCGATTACATGGGCTGCAGCGACATTACACCGCTCGGTTCCATGCCCCATCCTCGCTGCTACGGTGCGTTTGCCCGCATCGTCGGCCGCCTGCACCGCCAGTTCAACACGGTTGGCCTCGAACAATTAATTCAACGCCTGACCGACAACCCCGCCCGCCGCTTCGGTTTGACCAGGCGCGGCCGCGTGCAGAAAGGCTATTTTGCCGATATTGTCGTCTTTGATCCACAACGCGTGATCGACACCGCCACTTTTGATGATCCCAAGCAATATCCCTTGGGTATCCCCTACGTCCTGGTCAACGGTCAGGTCGCAGTCGATCCGCAGGGTTGTACAGGTGTCCTGGCAGGGCAGGCCGTGCCGGCAACTTGAGTACTCGCTACCCAGTAGTGTACCGATCATGAATTGCCATGGAATATCGCAAGTTGGGACGGACAGGTCAAAGAGTCTCAGTGATTGGTCTAGGCACGTCCTCGCTGGGTGGGCTGTTTGGAGAGATTGATCAGGGGATTAACTTTATCGATACGGCGTGACGGATTTCGATTTTTCCAAATGCCGCACTATCGACAGCGTTGGCTGCGGGTCAATAGTCGTTGCTATCGGTGGTATCGGTCGTCGTGTTCCTGGAAAGCATCTAGTTGGAATGCTGTCCGGCGTGAGACCGCACGATCGTGAGAAACTTATCCAGATCTTCCTGCGTGTTGTAGAAAGTCGGATCGATGCGGATGCCCCCAAGAAAGGTGCCGCAATAAACACGCTCAGCCTTGAGCCTGGCGTGCAGCGCTTCGTGCTTGGCCGTGCGGAAGAAAACGATGCCTGCTCGTTCGTGATCGGCACGCGGCGTCCAGATTTGCACGCCGATCCTGTCCAATTGCTCCAGGGCATAACGGGTTAACTGCCTCACCCGCCGTTCGATGAAAGGCCGGCCGATATCCTCCAGCAGTTCCAGCCCCGCCAGTGCCCCGACCACGCCGACAAGGTTGGGTATGCCCCCCTGAAACCGCATGGCATCTTCGTGCAGTTTGCAGTGGCGTACATCCCAATCACCGATATTGGCCGCCGCCAGCCAACCCGTGCTCGGGGGCGGGGCATCGAGATACTTGTCAGCCACGTAAGCAAATCCCACGCCTGCCGGCCCCATCAACCACTTACTTGCTGTTGTCGCCAGAAAGTCAAGCGGCGAATTGTTGACGTTCACGTCGATTAATCCCAACGCCTGGGCACCATCTACAATTAAGGCCGCACCATGCCGGTCAGCAATTTCCGCTACAGCAGACAGGTCAAACCGAAACCCACTGCCGACCGTCACCGCGCAGATGCTCATCGCCGCTGTCTGTTTATCCACCTGCGCCGCAAGATCATCCATTTCAATGCGCCCACCGCGGTTGGCGACGAACCGTACTTGGGCGCAGGCCCCCTGGCTGACCAGCCAGGGGTACGTGCTACTCATGAACGCCAGGTCCGTTACCACCACGTTCTGGTCGGCCTGCGGCCGAACCAGTTGCCCCGCCAGGTTCAATGCCGCTGTGGTCGACTCGGTGACGACTATGTTGCGGGCTGACCCGTGAATTAACCGGGCAAATTTTTCCTTCAGCTCTGCGAACTTTTCATAGGCATAGAAGAAGGCGTCCTCGCCTCCGTCCTGCCACCTTTCGATAAAGTTGCGCATGGCATTGCCGACGGGGATGGCGCACGGGTGAATGCTGCCGCTGTACAGGTAGGTCCATTGATCCACCACGGGAAACAGTTTGCGCAGTTCGGCTGCACGAGCATCGTCACTCATAGCACGCCTTCCTGCTGGCTATATTCAAAGTGCCCGCCGACCATTACGCTGCAGACATTTAATTCGTCATCCAGTATCGTCAGGTCCGCGTCCTTGCCCGCATTGATACTACCCTTGCGGTCGAAGATGCCGATGGCCCGCGCGGGCGCTTCACTGGTCATCACCAGCGCCGTTTCCAACGGTATGCCCGTGTGTTTTATCAGGTTGCTTATCGCGCCGCAGAGGGATAGGGCGCTTCCGCACAATGCCCCGTTGGCCAGGCGAACCACGTCCTCGCCTTCATGCGTGAAAATGTGCTGGCCGTCTGCCATGACAAACTCGCCCACTGGCAAGCCCGCCGCCACCATGGCGTCCGAGATAAGCGAGAGGTGTCCCAGCGGCTTGCATTGCATTGCCACGTGCAAAAGTGAAGGATGGACGTGCTCGCACGTGGCGTCACACATGATGTCGGCCGTTACCTGTTCGTCGGCCAAGACCAGTTCCACGACGCCCACCGTCTGTGTGCCGTCATACGTTTGCGCCGTCGGCCACGCCGGTGGGGGCATAGCGTTGTAGAGATGCGTGGCATGGGTCACGCCAGCCAGCCGCCCTGCAAGGTACTGCGACTCCGTGGCATTGGAATGTCCGATCGACACCGTCGCTCCTGCCGCCCGGAACAGGGCAATCGCCTCGATTGCGCCGTTTCGTTCCGGGGCAATCGTCACCATGCACAGGTACTTGCCGCAGCGTTCAATCAGTTGCCGTACGAGTTGCGCGTTGGGCTCGATGTTGCTCTCCGATCGCTGGGCTCCGTACCGGGGATTGAGAAACGGTCCCTCCAGGTGTATTCCGCCGATTGTTGCTCCGCCGGCAACAGGTCCGGCACAACTGCATACGTGGTCTATGGCTTCGAGCATCTTCTCGAATTCGTTGGAGATAAACGTGGGTAGAAAACAGGTTGTGCCGCTGCGGATCACGTGCCTGGCCATTCCCGGGGCGTCGTCCTCCGCCCGGCAGCCGCCCGAGCCGTGGACGTGAATGTCGATAAACCCCGGGGCAATGATGTGCCCGGACAATTCGATGCGTTTCGCCTTCGAAAAAATCGTCGGCATGTCGCCGGCCCGACCCGCTTGGATAATTCGACCTCCTCGCACCACCACCACGGCATCGGACACCAGCGTCCGGTCAAGTAGCGCCGTGCCACATAAGGCCAGTGCCTCGTCACCCTTGCCTGAATTACTGGTCGGATTACTCAAAAATCCTTCTTTCGCGTAATGCGTATGCCACAGCAGTTATCCGTGGATTTGTCCGGGGCGCTATACTCAATTTCATAGCCGCACCGATCGGCTACACGCTGATAAAGTACCCGGCAATGTTCACAATACCGTGGGTAGCAGTCCACGCCCTGGGACTTTAGCCACTGTACCGGCGGACAACGCTTGATCTGGCATTGAAAAAAATCCTGCCCGACCTCCATCTCGTAATCAGCGGATTCCTGGGCCAGCGTGGCCCGCCAGTATTCCTCCATTCCCTTGAAGCCCTTGGTACGCATCAACTGCTCAAGGTCGCCGAGGCTTCGGTCACCGATAAACTGCCAATACCGTGTTACCGCTTCGTAGCCGAATTGCCGTTCCAGGAAGCCGAATGTGTGGTTGTACAACTCAAAGAACAGATGCTGCACCGCCTCTTCACCGTGCTCGTTGCGAACGTGTTGCATCGTATCCGAAAGAATTCGGTCGAAAATTTCGCTAACGTTGACTTTTGATGCCACGTGAGGACCTTTCTATGGCGACCCGCACGCGACCAGCCAGTCGGCAAAGACTTCATCCAGGAAAGACTTGCTATGCCTGGCCGCGCCGATCGGGTCTTTGGTGTATCCCTTGGAGAAGAAGTGTGCTTCGTACTCGACGGACAAGCAGCCGCGATAGTCGGTCTCTATCATCGCCTCGGCAAGGCCAGGCCAGTTCACCTGGCCCTTGCCCAGGGGCGGAAACTCGAACGCGTCACGGTTGCCACTACCGTCCTTGGCGTGCATGTGAATGATCCGGTTGCGCAGCTTGCGGAACGTCGCCACCGCATCGTCGCCGGACGGCTGGTAATGTGAAGGGTCAAAGTTGACGTAAAAATCATCGTGGCCCACGCGGTCGATCAGTTCGAGCATTGACTGGGTGTTCCAAATGATCAAGCCGGGAAATACACCCGCTTCCATGGCCACCTTCACGCCGTGACGCTGTCCGTGTTTCACGCACTGGCGCACGGCATCGGTCAGCCAACTCCACGCTTGCTCTTCAGTAGCGCCCTGCGGCACGAAGCCCGAGGCCATGTGCACGATGTCTGTCCCCAGGTCGCACGCAAGGTCGATCGAGTCATTGACAAATGCGATCGCAGTTTTCCGCTG
>CAUZAW010000240.1:0-5163 GCA_963577735.1 Phycisphaerae bacterium
TGCAGAGGTTGGCACAGCCCAACTAGTTTTTCTGGTGGCCGGTACAAAAGCCCGCCCTTGTCAGACGGACTGATGATAAACACTCCCATGTCTCTGGCTGTGGCCGCCTCGATGGCAGGCCAATTGCGCTGGAAGATAAAGTACCAATGTACGTTGACGTAATCGAATCCCTCGCCGATTTTTGGTTTACCAAAATTGATTGCACGCAGGATGACATCCAATGGGCCATGTGTTGAGAAACCGACGAACCGGACCTTTCCCTGCCGCCGAAGTTGCTGCGCCGCTTCAAAACACCCACCAGGACGCACAGAGAAATCCACGAGCTCGTGCGTATTAACCCCGTGCAGTGAAAGAAGGTCAATGTGATCCAGGTTGAACCGTGATAGCGATTCATGTACTTGTTCGATAAATTTCTTTGGATCTTCATTGGGCGCTATCTTCGTCTGTATAATCAACTGGTCACGCGGAAGTTTTGGCAGGATAAGCCCCAGTCGCCGTTCACTTTCGCCGTACCCACGGGCCGTTTCGATATGGTTGATCCCCACGTCCATCGCTCGATGGACAATGGCCTCGGCTTGGGCCTGCACCTTCGACTCGTCGGGCCGGTCTTTGGCGGGAAAATCTTCCTGAAAACGCATCCCCCCAAAACTGAACACTGGCATCTGAAGTTCTGTGCGGCCAAAGCGCCGATATTTCATTGTGGTATCCCACTATTGTGACCTAAAGACCGCTGTATTGTCCAAGGTTATACCAATTATGGTTATAGTATCTGGCCTTAGAAAATTAAGCGTAGAGCCATCGTACTGCAAAGGGGCGTGATCGTGGCATTAGTTAAAGTCGGCGATGCAATATGGGACCTTTTGGACGAAGACGGCCGGCATCTTCAGGTCGGTGCCGAACCGAATCTGGCCGTGTCCATGCCCCGCCACTGGCGCGTTTTTGGTCCCTTCGAACCGGACCTGGTTGAAGTCAAGGTCGTTCCCGGCGGCGAAAATAGCGCCAACTTGAAAGCCGTGCCTAGTGAAGATCAGCTTTCGGCCATCCCCGACCAATTAACGATTGCCAATGCAACGCTGGTAGGCGTCAACGTGGACATGGTTGGCAACATGCTCGACTTTGATGCGCTCTACGATGGCCACGATGGCAAGGAAGGTGTCCAGGCGTATGCCCTTGCCGAACTGCAAGTGGATAGCGACACTGAAATCATCATCGGCGCCGGGTGTGATTGGTGGATGCAATGGTGGCTCGACGGCCAGCCGGTCTACGACACGCTCGATACCGGCAACGGCCCGTACCTGCTCGAGCCGACAGACCACTGTTTCCGTGCCAATCTAAAGGCCGGCAAACACGTTTTGGCCGTTGCGGTCATCAGCGGTTCCGGCGGTCCTTGGGCTATTCGTACCGACACGGTCACCGCCCGTGTCGAAGCTTACGCCAGTAGAAAACCCGGTCAATGGAATTTTTTGACCGATCCTGAAGAGGTCCATCCGCCAGCCACGGGCACGCAACTACGTAAAGCCTTTCGCACCGACCTTGTACTCACAGATGAAACCCTTGAGTGCGAATACCAACTTGCTTTTGACAACGGGCATGTAGGCCTCGTCTTCGGCGCCCAGGACAGCGATCATTACTACTGGGCGTATATTCCCCACTGGGGCCAGTTGTTCCGGGCCCGCGCCTTTTACGCCGCCATCGCCATCGCCGACGGCTCTGGTTACGTTCGCAACCTCGACATGCGACTGATGCACAACGTGCCCTGCCATCTGAATATCTGGCGGTCTCTGCGAGTCGAACGCCGTGGCAGTCACATCCAGATGTGGGTCAACGGCGTTAAGGGCCCCAACGCCATCGACGATACCTACGGCCCGGGGCGTGTTGGTGTAAGCGGCTTCAACCGCTGGGCCATGCGTAATCTCCAGATTGACGGTCGAAAGGCAGACGTGACTGGCTGGCCCGAAAATCAAACCCGCAAACGCAACTTCGCCGAGCCCTTCGCGCATGAGGGCGGCTACGTCTACCATGGTCCGAGCACCCTCAACAAACTTGCCAACGGTGAAATCCTGCTGACCACCATCAAGAACCGATCCAACAGCCCGTATATATCAGACCCCGACCTTAATACCACCCACATGTACATTTCCGCCGATGCCGGTCGCACCTGGTCGCCGCACGGTGAGCCGTTTATACAACCGCAGGACGAGCACTACGGCATTCTCTATGAAATAGAGCCCGGCACGCTGCGGGCGATTACGTTTGTCAGTCCCACACCCTGGTCGACGCCCTCGACGAATATTTACGATCAAGGTCGCGGCTTCTACTACCGTGATTCGAAAGACAAGGCATTGACATGGTCGAAGTGGTCCCACGGCGAACTGCTCGGCGACTGGGACGCGGAAATTTTCACTGAAAACACCTTTTGCTACGCGACCAGCCGGACTATGTTGCGCGATGGCACGATCGTCGGTGAGGTATTGCGGGTGACCCGCCGGCCTGACGAGATCCCCAACGTAGGCATGGGCACCTGGCCGACGGCGTGCGTACTTCAACCGTATTTCACACTGTCCCGAGATCAGGGCCGCACGTGGTCGCGGCCGGTGCCCATGGACAATGCTGCGATGAATGACGGTAGTCCGCCGGACAGTCATATTGCTGATTTCACTGAAACGCCCATGGCCCAACTTCCCAGTGGGCGTATCGTTGCCATGTCGCGACCCGTTGCCTCCCCCTTTATGTGGCAAACGCAATCCGACGACGGCGGCGAAAGCTGGCGACAGTGCTGCTATGCACCCTTTTCTGGCGCCGGTGACCCTCACCTGGTTACTACCGCCTCGGGGCTGCTGGTCCTGATTGCCCGCAGCAGTGGCGTGGGCATGCACGTCAGCGCCGACGAGGGGGTTAACTGGACGGCCGGGGCCATCCTCGACTCACCCAACTTTTTCAACGGTTGCGTTATTGAGGCTGAGCCGGATGTGATTTTGGTCGTCTATCCCATCATCGACGATGCACCCTGCAATTTGCGTACGCAGCGCATCCGCGTGACGCCCCAGAGCGTGGTGTCCGCCGACTGAACCAACCCGGCCGCCGTGATCGTGGTGAGGGGCATGCCTAGACATTGCGGCTTGATGTTGGCAAGGCAAGTCTTTACCGTTACTGACCACCGCGCAGACTTGAGTGTGGGCAGTAGCATTGAGATTAATATGGCAATGATGGAGATGACCACCAGCAACTCGATCAGGGTAAAAGCGTGCAACGTACTTGATCAAATACGTGACAGCAATCGTTTCGCCTTATAGCCGTGAGTTATTTGTCTATCCGTTATTTATGCTTCAGGTTTGTACGATAGTTGGAACCTAAATGCCACGCACTGATTTGTTGATATTAAAGTATATTTTTTCTTGTCAACAGGTGTTTGGCTAAGATACTTTTCTGAAATATTCTGCCATGGGCCACACACGTTACAAGGCTTTTACCCTGATCGAGTTGCTGGTGGTCATCTCCATCATTGCCGTGCTGATTTCAATATTACTGCCGAGCTTGAAAATGGCGAAGCGGCAGGCCATGGTGCTGCGATGCATGAGCAACTTGAAGCAGATCGGCGTGGGCCTAGGAAACTACGTGGTCGATTCCAACGGTCAGTACCCGACGCCTTCGGCTATTTCTCCGAATATCATCTATACCCAAGAGGCCGGTCTCAATGCGATTGACAACCGTCCGGCCTTACATGAAATTGCTGGCAGCCGTTCTGCCGAATTATATTTCTGCCCCGTGGTCGGTGGGTCCCCCGCTGATAACGTCGTAGTTACGCCATGGTCCCATGAGTTTTACACCCAAACCGCTGCTGATCGCCACTCGGTTTCCTACAATATGTTTTTCTTGATCACTGAAGCAGTTCCAGGCTGGAACTGGGGTTGGGCCAATAGCGGAAACCCCGACACGAACGGTGATGGTCACCCCGACGGCCCGTACGAATGGGGCCGATCAAACGCCGCCGTAATTGCCGATGGAAATGTCAATTGGCCTTCACATTCCAATGGCGGTTACCCCGGCGATTGGAACAAGCCGGTATGGGCCAATCACTCTGGTTGGGTTTATGAGGCACCTTTTCGTGACAGCAACGTTCTTTTCGGAGATGGACACGCTGCCTTACGCTCCACAGTGGTTAATTACGTGGAACGTCAGGGCAATACGGCGTATTACTCATATTGACTTGCGTTACTTGGTTATCGGTTAGTCATTTACATTCCATATTTTGTGCAACAATCGGAATCCAAAGCTATCTGATTACCCCTTGATATCAAAGGATATGTTTTCGTATCAACAGGTATTTGGCTAAGATACTTGACGGAAAGATTCTGCCATGGACCACACGCGTTACAAGGCTTTTACTCTGATCGAACTGCTGGTGGTCATCTCAATCATCGCTGTGCTTATTTCGCTATTGTTGCCGGCGATGCGCGGTGCCAAGGCAGCCGTTCGCCGAATTGAGTGCGCGTCGAATGTCAGACAGATTCAGCTGGCGCACTTAGCATATACGATGGACAACAACGGACTTTTGTTTCCGATGCCAATTAACGGTCTGTGCATGATCTACAACGCGTCTCCATGGAATCCATGGGACGCTCGGCCCATGCTCAAGGAATATGCCGGCACACCCAATATTTTTTATTGTCCCGACGGTTACTTTGTGCCGTCAACACTCGGCGGAGCGGTGAGAGACTCCGGCGGATCGCCGATTGATGCCTATACCTATTGGGCGAGCAACCAGGGGCACATTTTCATCAGCTACCTCATGACGCCGGGCCAATCGGATGGGTCCCCGCCCGGCCAGAATAGTCGTTATCAAGTGGTTGGGGATGGGATCTTTGAGAATAAGATCCCGCCCTTGCATATTGATCAGGTTCTTGAGCCGACCCGCGCGCCGTTTGTCGCGGATGCGACTTACATAGCGAAATACGATCAAACGGGCACTTACGATGGGAATTACGGGCTCCTGTCTTTTAATCACCCGGGCGACAATAGCCAGTACCCCCTACGGCAATACACCACCAACGGTTGGGACGGGCTCAACGGGGGTTTCTTCGACGGCCACGTACGATTTCGAGCGGCGGCGGCTGTTCCCCTGCACAGTCCGTGGGAGGATCTGTCGGCTATCCGCGACATTGC
>CAUZAW010000241.1:0-5147 GCA_963577735.1 Phycisphaerae bacterium
TGTGTTCATAAATAACCAGCGTGGGCTGGTAACGATCCAAATCGATGAGCTTTATGATTTCAAAATCATACCCTTCCGTGTCGATATGGATCAGGTCGATTTGCTGGATATTGTGCTTCTGGCAAAGCGCATCGAAGGTCATGCACGTCACCTGGGTGGAAATAATGCGGTCTTCAATGTCCGGGATGCTGTCGGCGTGATCCATCACCGTTTGCCGTGAAAAGGAGCCAAGTTGTGCATACCACGAGGGTAAATCTTCATCAGTCTGAGCCAGGTGAAAAAAATCCTGAGATCCGTTGGTTGCAGCGATGGCGATGTTCTCCATGGCCAAGTTACTGCGATGCCTGTAGTTTTCAGACAATCTATCGAAAACATATTTAACCGGTTCCACCATGATGCCCGTCCACGGCCTGGTCAGCACGAACTGCCTGAGCGGGTCGCCTTGCGATGCGTCGTTGGACCCAATCTGGATAAAGAACACCGATCGTTTCGAACGGCCGAGCGATTTGAGCATGGCGTGAACTTTTAGCCCGCGAATTTCAATGCCCATCGCTAGGCGCACGGATCTTAAAAGTCGCCAGAGCAGTGAATCATGGCGCAGCCGACTTTTTAGCCAACGAGCAAACCTGTCCATCAGTGGGTCCATTATTCAATCACTGCCCTGTCCACACAGTGGCGTTCGATTCTCTCGTCCACGGGTTGCGGTTCGATGCTCGCAATGTTGGGGGCCTCCACTTGTGGCGGGCCCGTATCGCTGACGGCAATTTCGACGGGCGGATTGGCCAGATCCTGTTCATAAAAGCGGCTGGACGGAAAAATATCGGCCGGATAGGTGAAGTTCTCCAACGTCGCCAACGCTACGCACAGCGACGCCCCGACGCTGCTTTCCAGCATGCCGCCTACCCAGCAGCCGATACCGGCTTCACGGCAAAGATCGTGGATTGCCCGTGCGGCGGTCAGCCCGCCCACACGGCCGGGCTTGATGTTTACCCAGCGGCAGCTTTCCAACTCGATGGCCTGCTGCGCCCGGCCCAGCGAATTGACGCTTTCGTCCAGGCAAATCGGTGTATCAATCTGCTTGGCCAGTTTGGCGTGGTCCACCAGGTCGTCGTGGGCCAGAGGTTGCTCGATCATTGCCAAGTTAAACTTGTCGATCTTGCGAAACAGCGGAAGGTCGTCCAGCCGGTAGCCGCTGTTGCAGTCGATGTGCATTGTCAGGTCGGGAAAGTTGCTGCGCACCGCAGCGAGCATATCCACGTCCCAACCGGGTCGAAACTTAAGCTTAACCCGCTTGAAGCGGGAGTCTACGGCCGTGCCCACGGCTTCGATCAGATCGTCCACACTGTCCATGACGCCGAAGTCGGCGCCCACATCGATGCGATCGCGTTGACCGCCCAGGGCCCTGTGCAAAGGCAAGTTGCGTAGTTTCGAATCAAGCACCCACCAAGCGGTATCCAGCCCCGCCTTGGCGAACGGGTTGCCTTTGTAGTGGGCCAAGGATTCATCAAGTTGCTGAGGGCTTTCGATTTCTCTACCCACTATGGCCGGCGCCAGCCACTGCTTTAACAAATGAAAGACGCCGGAAGTCCATTCCGGGCTGTAACACGGGGCTGCAAAGGGCGTGGTTTCGCCCCAGCCGTACTCGTTGCCACTGATCAGTTTGACCAGCAAGGAGTCGATGCTCTTATCTTCCCCGTAGGCGGTGCGCCAGGGATAGATCAACGGCATGGCAACGTGGTACAACTCAATTTTGTCAATGTGCATTGTGGCTGTGCCTGTTGGTATTTCGGCCCCGCAGTAGGACCGTGGTTCTATGGCATTGTAATAAGCTCGAGTTTTCCATATGAAACAGGCTGAATGTGAGCCAAGTCGTTACAGGCAAGGCGATCAGGGCCAGAGCCATTGGAATTCACCAGATAAAAGCGGGCCTTTCCACCCAAACCAGGTCTTTCATTAGAAAGAACGCAAAATAATTGGTTTTTCAGATTCTATCATTGAGCAATCCGGGTAAAGATAACTGTAAGATTATGGCCTATTGTGCGTCAATGGCCAGTAATGAATTGGCCGGTAATGGCGTCCGGGCGGGTACTACCCGCGAAGATGCAGAATGGCTCAATGCGTAAAGAGGTGATCAGATGCATTCATTACTGGTCTTGTCTGAAACAGGAAATGCAAACCATGTCTAAATTGCGGATTGGCATTATTTGTTCACTGGAACGGGGTGCAGGATCCGCCTTTGAAAAAGCACATAACCTGGGATTAAATGGCGTGCAATTATGCTGCTGGGATCCAAGTTGTTACACCGACCAAGCTGTTGAGCAGACAAAGCAGGCGAGCGAGAGACATGGCATCGAGGTGAATACGGTCTGGGCCGGTACGACGGGTAAATATGTATGGGATTTTATCGAAGGCCCTTCCACGATTGGGATCGTGCCGTCGGCGGAACGCGGTCAACGCGTGGAGGCGATCAAAGCAGGCGCCCGCTTTGCCCAACGCATCGGCGTCAAATCGATTACCACGCACGTCGGTTTCATTCCCGAGGACCCCGGTCAGCCATTGTATGGGCAGGTGGTCGAGGTCCTGCGTGATGTGGCGGGATATTGCAATGACTTGGGATTGGAGTTTTGGTTTGAAACTGGCCAGGAAACGCCTGTCACCCTGCTGCGCACCATCGAAGACGTTGGTGGCCGGAACCTGGGCATTAACCTCGACCCGGCCAACCTGATCCTGTATGGCAAGGCCAATCCGGTCGATGCACTGGACGTGTTCGGCAAATACGTGCGTGGTGTGCATGCCAAGGATGGATTTTATCCGACCAATGGTCGGGCATTGGGCAAGGAGGCCGCGCTGGGCAGTGGCAAGGTTGATTTTCCTTTACTGATCAGCCGGCTGAAGAAGTTGGGCTTTAATGGTCATCTCACCATCGAGCGTGAGATTGCCGGCCCGCAGCAGATCGAAGACATCAAGTCCGCCATCGTGTTGCTGCGATCTTTGCGTTAGCAAATACAATATGATGAGTCGGAAGGTACACAATCCTGCGTGAACACAGGGGAATTCGTATGAGCCAGCCATCTGCCGATGCTAATGCACAAGACCTAAGCCTGCGATTGCGGCAAATGGGCTATGTGATAATTGAGAACCTGATTCCGCGCAAAGATGCGACAAGCATGGCGGATCGGTTGATGGAGATGATGAGCAGGCGGGAAGATGCTGATGCGCCATTTCAGGTGATGGAACGTTTGTTCGACGAACTGGACCCGGCAGACGACGAGCTTTTTCTGACGTTGGTGACCCACCCGTTGGTACACAGCCTTGTGCAATCGCTAGTAGGCAATAATTTTCAGATGGTGGGGCCGGGAGTCGTGTATCGCAAGCCGGGGTGTACCACCGGCTTGGGGTTGCATGCCGACGTGCCATTGCCTTCCTTTGCCGAAGAAGGCCTGCCCACGCCCAAGGATGTCTGCTTTATGGTCAACACCATTTGGATGCTGACGGACTTTAGCCATAAAAACGGGGCGACGCGTTTGCTGCCTTGCAGTCATCGATTCGGTAACGTGCCTAACAAGTGGCCGGACCCAGAGACGGGCGAATTGCGTTACGTCAGTGAGGAAATTAGGCAGTTTCGTGCCCAATTGGAATCGGAAGGTGACGATCAGATGGTCACCGCGGAGGGCCCGGCCGGGTCAATCGTGGTCTTTCACGGGGCGATGTGGCATACGCCTGGACCGAACCTGACCAAGGACGAACATCGCATTGGGCTCTCGGCGGGCTATGTCCCCCAGTGGCTTGACACGGTGCAATGTCCCTGGGGCCGCAAGTCGTTGATGACCCGCGCTGTTCGCGATCGGATGCCCAAGTTTGTACAGGAAATGAACCGGAGAGTTTATGAAAACTACCCCGACGAGTAGGTGAATGTAGGGGCGAGTCGCATTATCCATAATCTATTACAACCAAGCAGTTTGCAAAAATAATGTCAGGCTACCCAGTTTGAAGGGTACGACGAGAAACCGCGTTGCGTGTGATGATGCGGTGTTGCTATAAGTTGTGTATAGTAGACTGTTAAGGTCGGAACCATGAGGTAAGCTGGAGCGGCCGCATTGAATCAAAACATTGATATTCAACAGCAACCTGGCGACGGATCGTCAGGGGCGCACGCGGCGTATGCGTCGGGTAAGGAAGTGATCGTTAACGTTCATGACGTACGGCGTCACTATGCAGTGGGCGACACGCTGGTCAAAGCATTGGACGGTGTCAGCTTGGACGTTTACCGCGGCGAGTATCTTTCGATCATGGGGCCATCCGGCTCTGGTAAGAGTACGCTGTTTAACATGATAGGCGGACTGGATGTTCCGACCGAGGGGCAGGTGACGGTCCAGGGCGTGAGTATCTCGCAACTATCGCGCAATGAGCAGGCGAGGCTACGTAATCGGTGTCTGGGTTATATTTTCCAGACTTATAACCTAGTGGGCGTGATGACGGCGTTGCAGAATGTGGCCCTGCCGCTTCTGCTAGGTGGGCTGGAAATGGGCCAGGCCAATGACCGCGCGTCAGAATTTCTGGAATTGGTGGGCCTAGGTGAGAGGCTGCATCATCGGCCGGACCAACTGTCTGGCGGCCAGCAGCAACGCGTGGCAATCGCACGGGCCTTCGCCAATGACCCGCCGATTATTTTGGCTGATGAGCCGACGGGCAACCTGGATACGAAGACAGGCTCTGACATCATCGAGCGGTTGAGTCAGTTGAGTCGTGATCGCGGGGTGACGATTATCTCAGCCACGCACGATCACAAGATGCTGTCGGTGTCGGATCGCGTGGTAACGATCAGTGACGGGCGAATTGAAAAGATCGAACTGGGCAGTGAGCTGCACATCGAGGTAGGTAGCATCAGCGAGGACCAGGTCGATTTGCCGGCAACCGGTGACGGGGAGGGACGGCGATGAGTCGGTTTCTCGCAGAGGCTGGGCGGCAGAACATGATGGGGTTGCAGGGCGCGGCATTGATGGACGCGATTGGTGGACGTCAGGTGGGACTGCCGCGGCGTACGCTGATCCGCATGGCCATGAGCGGACTACGCGTGCGCATGATGCGCTCGGTAGTGACCTTGATCTCGGTCATCTTGGCGATCGCGTTCCTATGTTACATGGGCA
>CAUZAW010000242.1:0-5113 GCA_963577735.1 Phycisphaerae bacterium
TGCTCATTACCACGCTGAAATTTCAGGGTAAAGAAGTGACACTAAAACCCATAGAAAACAAGGATGAATAATAATCCTATCTGTACACCATCTCAGTATTCAAAGACTTCAGCTCTGCCAATCGTTCAATCACAACTTTTTTTAACCACACAGCCGTACCGCTCGGTCGGCCTAACTCTGAATACTCGAACCTGCAAGGGAAGACGCTGCCTCGGGCGATTCACCTGCCCTAGGAGCTTGCATCGCCTCTTCCACGCGGCGCATCAAGTCCAGATAATCCATTTGGATAATCTGCAGGTCGCGCAGCAGAGAATGGGCCGCCATGTCCTGCTGGAACTTCTCAAGCTTACGCTTGTCCTCAACTTCGATCGGTTCGCCAGCGGCCTGTTTCTCCTGAATCGCCTGCATGTGCCTACTGTAATCGGTCAACAACCTCTGCGCCTCCGTGTCATCGCGAATCTTCTTGGTCATCTCGTCAAATTTTTTCGCAGCATCGTGCTCAGCGATCAACTTGCCCAATTCTGTGGCCGCTTTAACAATCTGTTCGGTACTGGTCATGATCAACTCTCCGTATGCCTAAATATTCCGCACTGTCCTATTAGCATAGATAGTAGACCCTGTCTCGTCGAGAACTGCGTATCGCAAGTACCCCCCATAAACGAAGTGCAATCTCAAGCCGTACTAAAGGCGCGATAGCTCATGACTGATTACCTCACTCACCGAATAATCGAACACATCCGAGACAGGCGGTATGTGCCACGCCAGGCCAGACAACTGGCAAAAGATCTAGGTGTCAATGAAGATGAATACGAGGCTTTTCACCAAAATATCCAGAACATGATAGGCCAAGGCAGGGTCGTCCTAGGCGCCTCGGACACCATCGGCTTGCCACCGCCTAACCGCAAGATCACCGGCACGTTTCGGCGAAATCCTCGTGGCTTTGGCTTTGTTGTTACCCAAGACCCTACTGGACACGGTGACCTGTTCATCCCTCAAGGCAACACCGGCGGGGCCCTGACGGGCGACACCATACGCGCCAAGGTGATCCACGTACAGCGTCGTGCCACACACGGAAGATCACCCTACATCGGATCTATCATCGATATCTTGCAGCGTGCCGACAGTCATTATGTCGGCAATCTAGTTAAACGGGAGGGTCAGTGGATCGTCATAGTGGACGGTCGCCATTTTCACCACCCTATTGTCATCCGTGACCCACATGCCAAAAATGCCATCGCCGGAGACAAGGTCGTCGTCGAACTGATTGGTTACCCCACGGATGACACAGAATCGGCCGAAGGTGTCATCGTCGAAGTGCTGGGCAAGCAAGACCAGGCTGACGTTGAGACCCGCGCGGTCATGCGCGCTTACGGCCTTCCGGAAACATTCAATAAACAAATACTCGAAGAAGCCCGCGCCGCGACCAAGCAATTCAGCCCGGAACATACCCCTGAACGCAAAAGGCTGAATGATCAGTTTGTCTGTACCATTGATCCGCCTGACGCCCGTGATTTTGACGATGCGATCCACGTCAAACGTGTTGAGTCGGGTCGCGACGATGCGGCCTATGAACTGGGCGTGCACATCGCCGACGTCTGCAACTTCGTACAACCCGACTCGGCACTCGACCGGGAAGCATTTAATCGCGGCAACAGCACCTACCTGCCCCGCAAGGTCATCCCGATGTTGCCCGAGATGTTATCCAACGGCCTCTGTTCCCTTCAGGAAGGAGTTGATCGTTTTTGCAAATCCGCCTTTATTCGGTATGACGCCGATGGCAACGTTGTCTCAGAGGAATTTGCCAACACCGTGATTACATCCGCCAAGCGAATGACCTACCGCGAAGCCCAAGCGCTGATTGATGGCAACATAAAAGAGGCGCGCAAGCAAACAAAAAGCGAACCCAAGTATTCACACAAATTGATTTCAACCGTAAAGCTAATGGACGAGTTGGCACGTATTATCCAACGTCGCCGACAAGGGCAGGGCATGATCAGCCTGGACCTGCCAAAAGCTGAACTCGTGTTCGACGAAGCAGGGGATGTTGTGGACGCTGTACCGGAAGACGACGCATTCACACACACGATCATCGAGATGTTCATGGTCGAAGCCAACGAGGCCGTAGCCCGGCTGTTTGACCGGATCAATGTGCCAATCCTCCGGCGCATCCATCCGGATCCTCCAGCGCATGACATGAAAGGCTTGCACCAATTTGCCCGCGTAGCGGGATACAACATACCGCTGCACCCCTCTCACGCTGAATTGCAGAACCTGCTAGACGCCGTACGCGGCAAGCCCACGCAGCACGCAGTGCACCTTGCGGTGTTGCAAACGTTCAGCCGCGCCGAATACGCCCCCTTGCACATTGGACACTTTGCGCTTGCCAGCGAGCATTATGCCCATTTTACCAGCCCAATACGCCGATACCCCGACTTGCTGGTGCACCGCGCACTGGACGCGTATCTGGATCACCGTGTTCGGCAGGTCAAGGGTAACGGACGACATAAATCCAAAGTTGCCAAAGCGCTGCGAGATGACGATCGCGTACCTGACGAACCGGCACTGGTTGATCTCGGCAGGCATTGTTCGCAAACCGAGCGAAACGCCGAAGCTGCCGAACACGACTTGGTCAACTACCTTGTGCTTAAGTTCCTCAGCAAAAAACTCGGCGAAGATTTCGATGGCACCGTCACCGGCGTCTCCAGCACAGGGCTGTTCCTCCAACTCGACCGCCTGCTGGTTGACGGGTTCATCCACATCAACGATTTGCCCGCCGGGCAACATGATAACTGGCGATTCAATCAAAATACCAGAGCGTTGGCGGCCTCACGGTCCGCAAGAACCATCACTATCGGCGACCGGTTTACCGTTCGAGTCAGCAACGTAAATCCTCATGCCCGACGCCTGGACCTTGTCATTATCGATGAGAAAATTTGGTCGAAAAACAAGAAGCGGCGCCAACCCGCAGGTGCACGAAAAGCTCACCAACAGACGATGAAAATAAAACAGACAAAAAAATCTCGCCGCAACAAAGACAAACCCTAGCCAATCCCCGCCATGCTAATGACACTCGCCGCCTGGCTACACGATTGGGACCCATTTGCGATCGAATTCTGGCAAGGTAGTCCCCTGCCTGGAATTCGCTGGTACGGGCTATCATACCTTGCCGGATTCGCGGCCGGATTTTTCGTCATCAGGCGCCTCGCCCGGATCGGCAACTCTCCGCTAAAGCCGGAACAGGTGCTCGATCTGGTCATGTGTATTGCTCTCGGCGTGATTGCAGGCGGCCGCATTGGCTATGTCCTACTTTACGATCCAAAGCTACTGACCAACTTCACTACTAGTTTTCCCTTTTGGGGTCTGCTTGCATTAAACAAAGGCGGAATGGCCAGCCACGGCGGGTTAATCGGCATCGCTGTGGCCGCATTATTTTATGGGCGGCGACATCAGATCAGTTGCCTCCATCTGCTCGACTTGGCCACCTTTACCGGCCCGATTGGTCTGTTTTTCGGCCGCGTTGCCAACTTCGTCAACGGCGAACTCTACGGACGAATATGCGACGAAAGTTCCCCGCTGGCCGTCAAGTTCCCTCAGGAGATGCATACCGCACAATGGATGACCGAACACATGCACAAGGTGCAGCCGACACTTGCCAGGATGATCCCCGCCAAATCCACCTCAGCAGGGCAGATCATCGATTGGACGATCATCAAGATTCGCAGCGGCAACCAACAGGTCATCCACCTCATTGAACCATTGTTGCCTGCTCGCCACCCCTCACAACTCTACGAGGCGGCACTTGAAGGCTTATTGCTTTTCCTAGTGCTGATCGTTGCCTGGGCCAAGCCCCGCAAACCCGGTGTAATCTTCGGACTTGGCTGCAGCGTTTACGGCGTCGTTCGCATATTTGCAGAACGTTATCGACAGCCCGACGACCATATCGCTCATCTCGAATCAGCAACGCTTAATATCACGCGAGGGCAGTGGCTCAGCGGCTTGCTGTTTATCGTTGCCGTCTTTGTGGTCATCTTTTGTACTCGCCGTAATGTCAAGCCCCTTGGGGGCTGGCGCACCGCGAGCGATGCCAAGCAAACTGGACGGGTAACCAATGAGTCGTGATGCACTATCGAAAATCGCCTTGCAAACGGTTTTGCCTTCAACATGGCAAGGCGGGCATGCCACATGGCATTGGATATTCTGCGCATAAACTTCACAGATACCATGCCGGCACAGACCGTGACAATGATGCAGTCTCGCACCACACTCACGTCAGATCAATCCGCGGGTCAATCCACGCGTATGCGACATCCACCAGCAGATTTAATCCGATAAGTACGGTGGAAAACACCAGCACAACGCCGATGATCAGCGACTGATCCTTGTTCTGCACGGCTCTGACAAAGTGCTCGCCCAGCCCCGGTATGGCAAACACCTGCTCGACGACAAACGAACCAGTCAACGCCGCGGCTGACGCTGGGCCGAGAAAACTCAACACCGGTAAAAACGCAACTTTCATCGCATGCTTGACAAGCACGCGATGAGCCGGCAAACCCTTTGCCCGGGCAGTACGCACATAATCGCTGTTGATGACGTCAGCCAGTCCCAATCGAGTCAGCCGCGCGATATATGCCGCCGGCGCCGCCGCCAACGTCACTGCCGGTAACAAAATGTGCCGTGGCGTGTATGCCCATTCGCCCACCGGCGCCCAATGCAAAAGCCCTGCGAATAGAACCAGTAATACCGAACCGGTTACAAACGTGGGCAGACTGACACCGATCAACGCCAGCATCAGGCTCGAAAGATCCAAAACCGATCCGGGTCGGATCGCACCGATCACGCCCGCAATCAGCCCGACCACAAGTGCAATCATCAACGCCGCCGCGCCAAGCATCGCGCTGACCGGCAAACCCGCGGCTAAAATACTATTCACCGTCTGATCGCGATATTGCATGCTCGGCCCAAGATCACCTCGCGCCGCCGACTGCAGATAGCTTGCGGCAAATGCCCACGGGCTGTGCATATTCCACTGCCGCTTCATCGCCTCCTCAATCTGTTTCGATGGACGCTTGCCCTCGGGTTGGTCCAAAGGATTGCCCGGAATCCACCAAGCCAA
>CAUZAW010000243.1:0-5092 GCA_963577735.1 Phycisphaerae bacterium
GATCTTGACAACGCAGCGGCTCTGCACTTTACCGCCGAAGCTGAGCGTGATGCAACGACAACTGGCTTGGGTCTGGACAGATCGAGCATCGTCGAGCCGATTGGAATTGATCTAGATGAATACGAAAACCTGCCGGTATCTGGACAGTTTCGAAAGGGCTACGCCACCATCGGCAGTCACCCGCTTATTGTGTTTCTCGGTCGGATCTGGAAAGGCAAGGGGCTCGAATACCTGATTCCCGCTATGGCCAGGATCAAACATCCGGATGCGGTGCTTGCCGTGGTGGGCCCTGATTGGAGGGGTTATCAGGCTGTCGCTGAGGCGATGGTTGCCCAGCACGGCGTTGGTGAAAAAGTCATCTTCACCGGGGCCCTTCACGGGCAGGACAAACTGGCCGCATTGGCTGACGCCGATCTGTTCGCCTTGCCCAGTGACCACGAAAACTTCGGCATCGCCGTTGTCGAGGCGCTGGCCGCCGGGACGCCGGTGATCATTTCCGACCAGGTCAGTATCTGTAAAAGTGTCGAATCAGCGCAGGTCGGCGCCGTGGTGGCGACGAAGGTCAGCGCGGTCGCTGACGCCATCGATCAGTGGCTGAGCAACGCACAGCAGCGTGATGATGCGGCACAACAGGCTCGATCCTTCGTCTGGCATCATTATGATTGGAGCCGAATTGCTGAACATTGGTCCGATCATTATCAATCACTGTATATTTCGCCGTCCGGGTAAGCCTAGTATGGACGATGATAAACTTCAGTCAGTGCCGCATTTTGATCCGCTAGAGCGGTGTCCATAAACTCCACGACCGATAAATCCGATGATATACCACAGGCTAATTCATGTGACCGAACAGCGGTGAACTTTGAAGGAATTTGAATTCAATGGGTTCGACGACAACGACCAAGCAGAGAGTAGTTGGACTGATTTACGAGGCGATCGACTCGATCAACGATACCCTGCCGGATCAGAGGCAGTTGGACAAGGCCGAGGCGACAGTGCTGTTCGGCTCCGGCACCACGTTGGATTCGCTTGGCCTGGTCAATTTGCTTGTCTCCTTTGAGCAGCAGATCATCGACGATGTTGGTGTACCCATTACGCTAGCCGATGAGCGGGCCATGTCGCAGCGTAGCAGCCCGTTCCGTACCGTTGACACACTGGCCGATTATGCCATGCAATTGATTCAGGAATCGGCCGATGCCTGATCCGAAAGTGATGGTCATCACCGGCACGCGCAAGGGTATCGGTCGGTATCTGTGCGAGTATTACCTGCAACGGGATTGGGCCGTCGTCGGCTGTAGCCGCGAGGAAAGCGATCTGCAACACGAGCGGTACCTCCACTACTGCGTTGACGTGGCCGATGAGATGGGCGTCAAGAAAATGCTCGTGGATGTTGCTGCCAAACTTGGCGGCGTCGAGGTACTGGTGAACAATGCCGGCATCGCCAGCATGAATCATATTCTCCTGACGCCCGTATCCACTGTTCGCAAGATCCTGGACACCAACTTCATCGGGACGTTTCTGTTCTGTCGCGAGACGGCCAAACTCATGTCGCGCCGCCAGTACGGACGCATTGTGAACTTTGCGACCGTGGCCGCGCCTTTGAAACTCGAGGGGGAGGCGATCTATGCCGCCTCCAAGGCGGCCGTGGTCAGCCTGACACAGGTGATGGCCCGGGAACTGGCTGAATCGAACATCACCGTCAATGCCGTGGGGCCGACACCGGTTAAAACCGATCTGATCCGCAGTGTGCCACAGGAAAAGATGCGGGCGCTGCTCGCGCGGCAGGCCAATCAGCGTTATGGAGAAATGCGCGATATTTCTAACGTCATCGACTTTTTCATAAAGCCCGAGTCGGATTTCGTGACGGGGCAGGTAATCTATCTCGGCGGAGTTTAACGCTCACCGACAAGGCTGTACGGCGATTGGCGCGACCCGAACATGTCCGACCAGAATGAAACACGTATTTTTCAACGCCTGGACCGCAAGGCGAAAAGCCCGTACGGGCCTGGCGAATACACGCGCCGGTTGGCATGGGAGTGGTTGCAGAGATTGCTGATTCGACCCAGTCCGCGCCGTGCCTGGAACTGGCGGCGATTCTGGCTGCGCCGGTTTGGCGCACACATGGCGGCGAACAGCCAGACACGGCCAAGTACCATAGTCGTACATCCTTGGCTGCTGACCGTCGGGCGTTACAGTCTCGTAGCAGACAATACCACTGTCTATAACCTCGGCCAGGTGACCATCGGCGATCACACCGTCATTTCCCAGGATGTTTATCTCTGCGCCGGCACGCACGACTATGTCCAGCCTGAATTTCCACTACGGAGGGAACCTATCACCATTGGCAGCGGCGTGTGGATCGCGGCGGGCGCGTTTATTGGCCCGGGCGTGACCATCGGTGACAACAGCGTGGTGGGGGCCCGGTCCGTTGTGGTCAAGGATGTGCCGCCGGGCGTGATTGTCGCCGGCAACCCTGCACAGGTGGTCAAGAATCGGCCAATGGCGTACAAAGAGCCGACGTGAGCCGCTAGGTTGGGCTAAGCAGTGACGATGTGATCGTGATCGCCCTCGATGTGCCGCAGTGCACCGCGACTGTCCACGATGAGCTTGGCATGGCCCGCTATCACTGGCCAATCATACGCCGTGTGGTTCGTCGCGATCAGCACACAGTCATATGACTCAAGCGTCTTGGGCGATAACTTGACGCTGGTCATTGTCAGGTCGTGATGACGCATCCTGTGGGTGGAAGGCACATGCGGGTCGTTGTAGTTGACCTCGGCGCCCAGGGCTTGCAGTTTTTCGATCAACTCGAAACTGGGGCTTTCGCGGATGTCATCCACATCGGGTTTGTACGCAAGGCCGAGCACCAGCACTTTTGCGCCCTCGATCGGCTTGCCGCGTTGCTTGAGGGCGTCGACAGTGCGTTGCACAACGTAATCGGGCATGGCGCGATTAACTTCGCCGGCCAACTCGATGAATCTCGTCGTCATTCCAACCTGCCGTGCCTTCCAGGACAGGTAATACGGGTCAATGGGGATGCAGTGCCCGCCAAGTCCGGGTCCGGGATAGAACGCGCTGAACCCGAACGGCTTGGTTGCTGCCGCGTCGATCACTTCCCACACGTCGATGTCCATGGCGGTCAGCAGCACCTTCATCTCGTTGACCATGGCGATGTTGACGGCGCGGTATATGTTTTCCAGCAGCTTGGCGGATTCAGCCACCTCGGTGTTGCGTACCGATATCACTTTGTCGATGGCACAGCGATACAGTTCGGCGGCCACATGGCCGCTTGCTTCGTCTATGCCGCCGACGAGCTTGGGTATGTTGCGCGTGCTGTGATTCTTGCGTCCGGGGTCTTCCCGCTCGGGGGAAAAGGCGAGAAAAAAATCCTTGCCGCATGCCAGTCCGCATTTTTCAAAACGGCCCAGCATGAGTTGCCGTGTCGTTCCCGGATATGTGGTTGACTCCAGCACCACCAACTGCCCGGGGCGAAGCCTGGCGGCAATTTCCTCCGCCGTTTGCTCGACGTAGCTGAGGTCCGGTTGGAGGTCTCGATCCAGCGGGGTGGGTACGCAGACCAGAATCGCATCGGCTTTGCCCAGTTGTGAAAAATCATCGGTGACGTCGAACCTGCCGGTGTCGATCATGTCGCGCACTAGATTGTCACCAAGGTGCTTGAGATAATTGTTGCCCCGGCGCAACTGTATGATTTTATTGGGGTCAATGTCGAAGCCAACCACTGCGAAACCGGCATTGCAGAACGCTTGCAGCAACGGCAGGCCAACGTAACCCAAGCCGATCACGCCGACCACGGCCGACCGATCCTCTATCTTCGATTGCAGGCTGGTCATCTCGAGCACGATCGTAGCGACTTTGGTTCGTCGTGCACGGTGATGGGTTTAGCCAAAGGCTGACCAATGACTGACCAATGGCCACAGGGCCATCTTCGTCAGCCATGGGTCACTGCGAGCTTAGTTAGAGCGCGTCGTTATCTCTTTCGCCCGTTCTAATCCGGACGATGTTCTGGACGGGGTAGACGAACAGCTTACCGTCACCGGCCTTGCCCGTGCGTGCCGAATCGCAAATCGCTGAGATCGCCTTGTCCAGATCCTCGCTGCGTACAGCCACTTTCAGCAGTAGCTTGGGCACGAAGCCGACATCCATCTTCGCGCCGCGATAACGCTCGGTGTGTCCCTTCTGTCTGCCAAAACCCTTGCATTCAAGGGCCGTCATACCCAGCAAGCCCATGTCGGTCAGCTTTGTCTTGATCTTGTCCAGCGCTATCGGCCTGATGACGCATTCAATCATATGCATGTCTTAAACTCCGATTTCGATAATGAGTCGTCGGCGTCAACCGACGACATAGACCCGTTGCTTGCTTTAAAGCTCACCTGTGTCGTAGCTCTTGATCCACGTCTGCTGGAAGTCCGGGTACGACGCCATGTCGTGTTCACTGAGGTCCAGGCCATCGTACTCTTCCTCTGCATTGACACGCAGCTTGTTCATGGCCTTGAGGACGCCGAATATGATTAACGCCAGGATCACGGTGAACACCCCGATGGCCACAATGCCGACGATCTGCCACCAAAGCTGTGATCCGGCCACGTCGCCGCCGCGATACAGGCCCTTATCGCCGAAAATACCCACCGCCAGAGTGCCCCATATCCCGCACACAAGGTGGACGCTGATGGCCCCAACCGGGTCATCAATCCTGATTTTGTCGAAGAATAAGACCGAGAACACGACGATCACGCCGGCAAAGGCGCCGATGACGAAAGCCTCCCAGATAGCCATTTGGTCGGCGCCTGCGGTAATAGCGACCAACCCGGCCAGGATGCCGTTGAGCACCATAGACAGGTCGGGTTTGTTCGAAACATATCGTGAGGTAAGGGCCGCTGTCACGCCGCCAGCCGACGCAGCGATCGAGGTGGTGACCAGGACCAGTGAAATCGCGCCCGGATCGGCGCTGAGCACCGAACCGCCATTAAACCCGAACCAGCCGAACCACAGCAGTAATACGCCGATGGTCGCCAGCGGCAGGCTGTGGCCGCGAATCGGTTGGGTGGTGCCATCGGCCGCGTATTTACCAATA
>CAUZAW010000244.1:0-5090 GCA_963577735.1 Phycisphaerae bacterium
TGAAGGAATACCCCCACCAGTTGTCGGGCGGCATGCGCCAGCGGGTCATGATCGCCATGGCGTTGGCCTGCCAACCGCGACTTCTGCTGGCTGACGAACCGACGACGGCGCTGGACGTTACCATTCAGGCGCAGATTCTCGAGCTGTTGCGAGATCTTCAAGCGCGGCGGGGCATGTCGATCATGCTTATTACCCATGACCTGGGCGTTGTAGCTGAAAATGCAGATGTGGTGGCGGTGATGTATGCCGGACGTATAGTCGAATATGGTTCGGTGACCGATATTTTCTCCAACCCGCTTCATCCCTACACTCGCGGGCTGTTTGCCTCCATGCCCGTGCTGGGCCAGTCCAAGCATCGATTGGAAACGATACCTGGCAATGTGCCCAATCCTGCTGACTTTCCACCGGGTTGTTCATTTCACCCGCGGTGTGTGGAAATGAAAGATGACCCACAATGCTCGACCGAGAATCCGCAACCACTGGAAGTTGAACAGCAACATTGGGTCGCCTGCTGGCATGCCCCGGCGTACAATGACGGCACAGCCTCGATGCAGGACAGCGGGTATCGACGGCAGGCCGAGCCTGCTGAATCCTAAATGCTGGTGGCTGAATCGAGGAAGGATCGCCAACATGGGTAAAACTCTAGATCTAGGCCGGCGGCTCGAACTGGAGCCGCTGGACAAGCATTGCCAGAACATCTCCGTGGCGCTCTACGAGAGCAACGTGGACGGCGTGCCGTGTTTCAAGCCCCACACCTATAGTTTGGTAGACAGTGCAAACCATCGCATCGCGTTTTTAACCCAGGCCCTGCGGATCATGCTGGGCCTGGAAGAGACCGGCGACAGGCAATTGCGATTCAGTTGCGGCACCATTCATGAACGCGCGCTCAAACGCGCCTTTCTCGACCTGTGCAAGCTGGAAACAGGCGCAGATCTTGCCCCCAAGCCGTTGACCGCATTTGACAAAAAAGCCGACGGCGATATTTCCGCGATAAGCCTGGGCGATGGCGTGTACGAAATGCGATCGGTTACCAACAACGAAGCGGGCCAGAAACGCGCGATTGCGTTGTCGCGAGGATACGCCAAGATCTGTGAAATGGAACCGGTCGAGGGATCGCAGGTACAGCTGCATTTTGGTTGCGGCCATAGCCATGACGCGCTGATGGGGATGTTGATGTTTCGCGCCCAAAACGTGCGGGCGGCGATGCAGGAAGAGGAGCAGACCTCATCACGCGGTGTCCTGTCGTCGCCAAGCCAACAGACTTAGGGACAAGCTTGATCTTCCCCTTGATCGGTTTCGATTTTTTCAGTATGCAGTACAGATGCCCAAGCTTTGTCGCGGTTGTGATGACGTGTTTGGTCCGCCGCTGCGACAAGTCAGGCTTGACCAAAAATAACCGGACAGCGGGAGGGATCTTCAATAAAACGGGTCAGACCTTCGATCTTGCCGTTGGCCGGTTCCGATTTTTCAGTACGCAGATGGACGGCGAAGCTTCGTCGCGGCTGTGATGACGTGTTTGGTCCACTGCCGTGATAAGTCAGGTTATGATGGAAACTGGCCCCGCCAGGAGGCAGTATGGCCGAAACCTCTTCCCATCGCTGCCCCGGCGGAATCTTGATCTTCTGGCGCTGGCCGTCACGGTCCTGCCCGTAAAAGTCGCTTGAGTCACCTAAATCCCAGTGGTTTGAGCCTCGAACGAACGTCATCGGGCCAGCCTCTTCGGTCACGTCGCTAAGCGCGACCCAAGCAGTGAGCAACTCGCTTGCCGATTCCCACGCGGACCAGTACATCCGGTCCTGGTGCCAGCCGACAACGGTGTTGTGGCCTGTCAAGTTGTCGCTGGGCGGCTTGTAAAGCAACTGTACCCACCAAACCTGAATCATTCGTGCACCGGTAAGTGCGGCTGCCATCTGCCCGATGGCCGGATGGCTGACCAGATTCATAATCGCGGTGTTGGCCGCCTGGGGCAGTTCGATCTTGCAGAGCTTGGACGGATCATCACCAGGGTTCCACGGCGAAGGCTCAGGTGCACGGCCGGTGTCGTAAACACCCGCACGAACGGCATCCATACCCTCGATCGCCGCAGACACTACATCGAGTCCAACTACCGGTTGCGGGCTTATATGAAACCCGTCAGCTTCGTACTGAGCACGCGCGTTAATCCCTTGTTCCGTCTGCATCAGAATTAACCTAACACCTCAAACATGAACCAGCGACCTACTGCGGGCTGGATTGTAAATCTGCGTGGTCATCCTGCCCGATCTTGTAGGTGGGTGAATCGTCAAATATTTTGGGTTTAAGCAGGCCGCATTTCCATAGTCGATAGATCGTGCTGGTCATCAGTACACCAATGCCGTAGATGACCGAACGTCGAAAATTGATGGAACTGGCCTCCGTGAAGTATTTGGTAGGGCAGGAAATCTCACCAATGGGATAACCCATGGCAACTGCCTGGGTCAGCATCTGGTTGTCGAAGATGAAATCGTCGGAATTGGCCCTCAAAGGCAGAGTTTCGAGGACCTTTCGGGAAAAGGCGCGGTAGCCGGTGTGGAACTCGGACATCTTTGTGCAAAGCATCACGTTCTGGTACGCGGTCAGCAGGCGGTTGGAAATATATTTATACTTGGGCATGCCCCCGCTTTGCGCGGTGTTGCAAAGGATTCGTGATCCGAGGACAACTTCGTAAATACCTGAAGCGATCATGGCCGCGGCGGCGGTGATCAGCCGGGGATCATACTGGTAGTCGGGGTGGAGCATGACGACGATATCTGCGCCGGCCCGCATAGCCTCCCTGTAACATGTCTTTTGGTTAGCGCCATACCCGAGGTTCTGCTTGTGGACAAATGTCTTAATACCCAATTGCCGCGCCGCGTCGGCGGTTTTATCGTTGCTGGCATCGTCGACCAGCAGCACATCGTCTACGACATCCATGGGAATATCGTGATATGTCTGCGCCAACGTCTTCTGTGCCTGAAAAGCGGGCAACACAACAACAATTTTTTTGCCGTGCAACATATCGTTACTTATGATACACGTTCGTATCCATGCCTACACGCGAAACCCACAGCCCGGCACCACCCTGTCGATTGTGCGGCGGCCTCGAATTCAAGACGCTGTTCTCGGCGCCGGCATTTGATAGCAGCAATGAACGATATGAACTGTCCGAATGCTCGCGGTGCGACCTAGTCCGGACACAACCGATACTCGATGACGACCAGTTAGCGAAGTATTATGCGCCCTCGTATTACGGCAGATATGAAAAAAAATTCAGCGGTATTTTCGAGTCACTTATACACGCCCTCAATACCCGGCGGGCACGGTTAATTCTCTCAATTGCCCGTCGAGCTTCGAATGAAACCGGACCGGCGCCGCGCGTGGTCGACATCGGCTGCGGACGCGGCCACCTGCTGCGGGCAATGCAAAGTACCGGTTGCGAATGCCACGGTATCGAGCGGGACGATTTTCCATCTGACGAACAGGCAGACGGGATTCACCTTTACAACGCCAATGTCGAAGATATCGGATTCGAATCCGATCACTTTGACTTAGCCGTGCTGTGGCATGTCTTGGAACATTTACCACAACCCTTGGCTACCATTCGCGAGGCGCGTCGCATCCTGCGCCCTGGAGGTGTATTGGCGGTGGCGCTGCCCAATTTTGATGCTTTGCAGGCTTTGCTATTTGGCAGTCGGTGGTTTCACCTTGACTTGCCCAGGCACGTGCACCATTTCAAGATGCAGACACTTCGGCAATGTCTTGCCGACAACGGATTTACCGTGTTGTCTTGGGGCACGTGCTCCATAGAGCAGAATATTTTCGGCTTTATTCAGAGCAGTCTAAATGCCATGTCGGGGCCTAAGCACGCCAACGCACTCTATACATTGCTGAAGCGGCATGAAACATTGGCCGCCAAGGTCAAACTACTCGCGTGGCTGTTTGGGGGAGGACTCATAGCTCCTCTGGCGGTAGCCGAATCCATGATTGCCTCCGTCCTAGGAAAAGGGGCCACGGCGATCGTTTACGCCAAAAAATGCCGCCCGGGCCCTGAACGCAACTGTACTTGAAACACCTGCACTAAGTTCCCGGAAACACAGGCCAGCACTGATGCGCGTATAGAAGTTTGTGAAGTATGATAGCCTCACCACCGGTAACGGTGCGGCATGGAGATTCGTTCGTTGTTGCCAAATTTTGTGATAATCGGCGCGCAAAAGGCTGGCTCCACCTTTCTGCTCAATTGCTTGGCCGAACATCCGAACATTTATGTTCATCCGGCCGAAGATGCGTATTTCCAGGACCCGGATTACCAGAACACGACGCACGACGTCTTTGAGCGCCGGTTCAAGCCGGCCCACGGTAAAACCGCAATCGTTATGAAGCGAGCCAATTACTTGGCCAGTCCAGAATGTCCGCAACGCATCTGCCAGGACTTGCCTGATGTTGGCCTCATCGCCGTACTCCGTGACCCTATTGAACGAGCCGTATCGGCCTACTTTCACTTTATGACCAGTGGCTTTATCCCGATTCAGCCGCTGGGCCTTGGCATGCGCCAGATTCTTGACGAAAAGCTACACACAAAATACCCCGCAGCAAAATTCATCCTCGATTACGGCTTGTACGCCAAGCATCTGCGCCGTTATTTAGAGCATTTCGATCGTGATCGCCTGCTGATATTGTTGTTTGATGACCTCAAAGTGCGCCCCTTATCAGTGGCCAAACAAAGCTACAGGTTTTTGGCAGTTGATGAAACGTACACACCTGATCGTTCAATTGGAACACGCCCCATGGCCAGCATTACGTCAATGGTCCGGATCAGGTTGCACAACTGCGTGCAACCTTTGTTTGTCCGCACGAACCCTCAACGGACGCGCAACACCACCCGTCGCGGCCCGCTAGGGTGGATGCTGAGAAAGGGGTTTAATGCGATGGACCGGCTCGTATGGGCAAGATTATTCAAAGGCGAACGACCGCAACTCGACCAAGACCTTCACCGAGAACTGGCTGATCGTTTTCGGCCAGACATGGAAGACCTTGAAACGATCTTGGCTCGCCGCCTGAACGGCTGGCTGGCCGGCTCGTAATGCGTGCCGTCA
>CAUZAW010000245.1:0-5073 GCA_963577735.1 Phycisphaerae bacterium
GTCGATCATGCGATGCGACAGGTTGGTGTGCGGATCGAGTGTGCAGATGATGGGCATGTCCGGGCCGACCTTTTCTCTCAACAACGTCAGCCAGTACCCATCCATGTCCAAATGCTCTTCACTGACGGCTGCACCGTGGGGAGCCACCAGCATCCCGTCCAGTGCGCCGGCCTTGTCCAGTTCGGCGAACATCATTTCCAGAATCGTATCGAATGTTTGTTTCGTTAATGGTCCGGTCGGCATTCCCCATGCGCCGAAGAGCGGTACCGCCTCTTCCCCGGCATCCCTTACACCCTTGATAAATCCAGCTGTTTCATGATGGGAATCTTCATAGTGACGCAGCATGTCCTCGCCGGTAACCAGGGCCTCTCGCTGAAAGAGCTCAATGGTCATCGGCGTGCTGATGAAGCTGTTGGATTCGTGGATAACTGTAATAATGCCTATACGCACGAGCGGACTCCTGTTGGCGGTATCTGGCCGGTGTTGTTTACGGGTTGGTCGGTGAGGTAGTGACCTGTACGACTAGCATTTCGTCACTGGTGTTTTCAATGCCGTGCAAGGCCCACGGCGGCAGGTAAATGAAGTCGCCTTTTTTTACCGTTTGCTTGCCGTTGATGAAGGTCATTTCGCCGGCACCTTCCAGCACGGTGTAACACTCTTCGGGTTCATGTGACGCGGTCTGTAACACCGAGTGGGGCGGCATATACAGCATGGTGATGCCGAAGCTCTGCGAGGGCGCCTTGGGGTTGGTAGGGTGAAGCACACGCACTGCCGCGCCTTCGCAGGGCGGGAACTGCAGTGGGATACCGTCCTGGACGCGGACAATTTTAGGCTCCGGAAGCACGTCCGGCTTGGGGATTTTCGGTGGTTCATCTGTTTCATAACCTTCATAGGCTTTGTATTTGGCCATGATTAGTTTTTCTCTGTGTATGTATTGCTCAGTTGGTATTCCTACGTCAAGTTCCATCCGCCGTCAATAAAAAGCACCTCGCCTGTTACGTAACTGCTGCGATCACTGGCAAGGTAAAGAATTGAATCGGCTATCTCTGTCGCTGTGGCATGGCGCTTAAGCACGGTTTTTTCTTGCGTCGCCTCCCAGTATTGAGCACTAAAAGTTCGACCCATTGGCGTATCGATCGGTCCTGGGGCGATCGCGTTGGCGCGGATGCCTTCAGCTGCAAATTTCTTAGCTACTGATTTCATCAACGCGATTACCCCCGCCTTGCTTACTCCGTAACCGACGTGGGCAATGATGCTGCCCACGTAAGCCGCCGGAGACGAAACGTACACGATTCGCCCGTCACCCTGCGCCCGCATGTGTTTGATCGCTGCCCGGGTGCACAGAAGCATGCCAGTCAGATTGATGCCCAGAATCTGATTCCAGTTTTCCAGCGTGACGTCATCCCACTCTGTCAGTGGGCAGATGCCGGCGTTGGAGACGAGGATATCTATTCGCCCAAGGCGATCCGCTGCGGTTTGTACCATTTCATCAACTTGCGCAGGGTCCGACACGTCCGTGGTCACCGCTATGGCCTGTACGTCATGCTCTGCCATCACCTGTTTTGCTGCCGCTTGAGCCTCGTCGGTTTTTATATCCGCGATGACGATTCCGCTGGCGCCGGCTTCGGCAAACCGCTGGACTGTTGCCCGACCCAGTCCCTCGGCACCGCCTGTTATGATCGCGGTTCGTCCCGTAATATCCATCGATATCAATTCCTTGATCTATGCCTATCCGCTTAGCCACTCGTCTCGGTGCTCGGCGACGAATTGATCGTCGTTAAGGTCTGGATAGGCTTGGTAAACGCGATCGATTTCCTCCATCTGGCCGGGGCCCAGTGTTTCATCGGGATTTAAAAACCACAATCCCTCGAGCAGTCCCTGCCTTCGCAAAACTTCATGTAGTCCGGCAATGCATCCACCATAGTTATTGGCGGCATCGAAAAAAGCGGCGTTGCTGTCCGTCACTTCGAGATTGCTCTGTACGATGCGGGCCGGAATCCCGTCGTCCGCTTCAGCAACGCGATGACAATCTTCCAGCAATTTCACGGCACGCCTTGTCCACACCGCCCAGTGTCCCAGCAAGCCTCCGGTAATACGTCTCTGGACCGATCGGCCGTTTACCATGAATTGGTAGGGCGTTACCAAGTCCAGGACAATGTTGTCGTCATTGCCAGTGTATAGCGTGATGTCGTCACGTCCGGATTCGGCAACGGCGCGGATCACGTCGATGGTCTGATATCGATTAAAAGGCGCAATCTTGATCGCCACAATGTTGTCGATCTCGACGAAGCGTTGCCAGAATCCGTAGCTCAATTCCCGTCCGCCGACTGCCGTCTGCAGGTAGAAGCCCATCACCGGGATGATGTCCGCTACCGCGCGGCAGTGCGCGATCAGTACGTTGTCATCGGTTTCGCGCAGTGCCGACAGGCTGAGCAGACCCGCGTGGTAACCCAGCCTACTGAGCAGTTCCGCCTCGCCTACCGCCTGCTTAGTGACGCCGCAAATCCCGCCGATATGCACCATGGGCTCATTGCGCGATTCCCCGGCTCTCTGCATTTCCTCTTTGGCTAATTGCAGCACCGGCTCGAACAGGCCCACGCTCTTGTCGCGAATCTTGAACTGCGTGGAGTGTACGGCGACAGCCAGGCCGCCAGCTCCGGCCGCAATGTAATATCGGCTAAGGGCACGCTGGCGTCGCTCGTCCAGCTTGCGTTGGGCCGTTAACGCAAGCGGATGCGCAGGAATGACCACACCACGGCGAATGGTAGCTTCCACAGATGGGTCGATCTTTATAACAGCCATGCGGCCCTAGAACTTTCCGTCGGTAACTTCAAAGTGGGTAGGCTTGTTCAGCGACTCACCGTCTCGCATCACCCAGTCCGCCGACCACTCGATCAGTTGCTCGAGTTCAACCTGCGGGCGACCAAACAATCGGTATCCCAACTGGCCATCGCCCAGCAGGGCCTTGTCGTCTTCTTCTCCTTGAAACGAGACTCGCTTTTTCATGATACTGCCAAATTGTTCGGCCACGTCACGAACCCGGAAAATCCGTGGCCCGCTTACATTAAGTACGAGCGGTGGGCTTGCAGCTTTTGCCAGTGACTGCAACGCCATCGCGTTGGCATCGCCCTGCCAGATTACGTTGACGTAGCCCATCGTCAGATCAATCGGTTGGTCATCCCACACCTTTCGTGCAATATCTACCAGCACGCCGTAACGCATTTCCGTGGCGTAATTGAGCCGAATGATAGTCACGTCGGTGCCCTGTGTTTTACTGAAATGCTCGAATATTCGTTCTCGCCCCAGGCAACTCATCGCATATTCGCCGACCGGGTTGGGAGTATCCGATTCCACCGACCCGTTGCCGCAGGACGCTGTCGGTCCGTACACGTTGCCCGTGGAGAAAACAGCTAGTCGGCTTTTGGGAAATTTTCGACAAACCAGCGCCGGCAGGTGCACGTTGATAGCCCAGGTCAGAGCCTCGTTATCAGTTGAGCCGAACTTCATCCCCACCATGTACACGATGTTGGGCACATCGGGCAGTGCGTTTATCTCACTTTCATCCAGCAGGTCTGCGCGGATGGTTTCGATGCCGTGGGCTTCCAACTTGCTTTGTTCGTCCGGGTTGGAATAGCGGGAAACACCGATAACCCGCCTCGCAGCGCCGGTCGCATCTGACGCTCGTTTCGCCATGCGTGTCAGCGTCGGCCCCATCTTGCCCGCCGCGCCCAGTACCATTACATCGCCTTGAAGGTTGGCCAGCGTATCAATTACGCCGGTTGTCGGCTTGCTCAGCTGCTCTTCAAGTTCAGTTATATCTTGCATGACATCGAGGTCCTAGCCTGTTGGACATTGTGCTGGTCAACTATCTTACCGGCAACCACCAGCGTAGATAGGCTGATGGCGAAACATGGCACATGTTGCTGGCAGACCATGGGCAAGCGGCGAGTCGGCACAGGGGACCAGTACCCCGTATTTCAGCACACATTTCCGGCACGCTTTGCTCAGCATATTTAATCGTTACGTGTTGTACCGGTTCAGCGTGATTTGGCCGATATCGATGCCCGTGATCACTGAAATGATTGGCCAGATAAAAATGGCCATCAACTCGCCCATGATCAGTCCGATGAAAAACAATCGCACGCGATCAAAGGTATGCTTGCCGCCATACCTGATCGTCAGGAACTTGGCCGCCCATCCCAGGAAAAAACTGAACCACATATACACCATCAAGGAGTTGTTCATCAACGCCATACCGATTGGGTGTGGGAACCAAAACAGCGATCGCCTCAGGAATAACGTCACTGCCACCCAGCCGGCACCTGCCAGGTACCAGGTCGCATCGACCGTGTCCAGATGCGTCTGGGCCATGGTTGCCGCCTGGGCGGTGTTCGGCATCACGACGTTCTTGGGGTTCTGCGTGTAAAACCAGATTTCCATCTGATTGGCGCCACGCATGTGCCCCAGGTAAATTGCCCCGGCTAACGAAAGGAAAACGGTCACCACAATGCACACAATCACGTTCAGATGAAATCGCCATCGGTGCCCTCCCGTATCCTGGCGAATTTTTTCCGCGTTGGCCAGGTTAGGCGCCAGAAAGGTCTTCAGGTCCAGGAACAGGATGGTGTAGATCGGTAGCAGGGGTGCCACCAGTGTGGATTTAATAAACGTGGCCAGGCCGAACACCTTGTACATGTTGAAAAAACTGCTGCCGTAGAGAAAAATCCAGAATACTCCGCTCTCGGCCACGACACGCATCAGCCCCAACGTCAGCAATGTGATAAAGGCGACGAAGACGGTTGCCAGAATCAGCGCTTCTAGACGATCCCCTGTCGTTTGGGTCTGCGGCCACGCGTTCCAGCACAGCCAGGAGACCAGGACCGTGATGCACCCCGCCAGCCCGGCCAGGGGTATCATCAACTGCAAGCGGTGTGTCCATGTCTTGTGCCTTGCCAGTTGGGCGTATTCCTTGACGCTGCGCAGCAGGCTAAACGCGCTAAATAGCGTAAGCCCGCCCATGCCTAGTCCGGTGATCGCATTGGAATGCCAATAGAAGTCGGCTGGAAAATCAGC
>CAUZAW010000246.1:0-5058 GCA_963577735.1 Phycisphaerae bacterium
CGGTCATGTCGCTGATGACTTTTCAACCTGGATTCTGCTCATCGCGGAGTATGTATCGCCCGCCCTCGAAGCCAGCAAAAATCCGTTGCACCAGCGGGTGACTTACTGGTTCACCGCTCTGATCAGGCTCTAGATTTTCCTGCGCCGCGTAAGTCGTGGCGTCAGAGCCGTCGACCAGTACATGATACCACGGTTGGTTGCGGGCGGGCCGCGTCTGGTTCTTCACGTACCATGCGTCGTCAGCCATGCACTTGTTGTCTAAATCGGCCACTACCCCGCGATATCCGTACCGCTTGTGGCAAACCAGTTGGCCAGGCGAAAACCGCGCCGAGTCCTCTGGCCGGGTTCTCAGGTCAAGGATCACGCAGACATGATATACCCACATGGAATACGCGGCACTATCCGCAACCAGCGCCTGATTAAACCGACGCAACGCGGCGCAACCCGCGGCCCCAAGCCAGCGAGTTGAGCTGCGTTGCCTGGGCAGGCGTGGCTTGAGCAAACTGCACGCCCAGTTCATATACAAGAAATGGTGATTTTTTTACCCAACGAATCGCACACTCGACCGAGATGTCCCCATGCTCGGTCGCTATGACGACCTGCATTATCTGGCCGGGCAGCAGCTTACACTTACCTTGGCATTGCACACGCATGCCCTGCGCCGACAGATCGGCGATCTCACCAAGGGAACACATCAGCTTTTCCGGCCGTCCACGCTGCAGCTTGCGGACATCGTCGCTGCCCTGATCAAACAATGCGGGCGCCTCAGACTCGTCACGGCAGTGGTCATGGTCCACCATGGTTACATCATCGGGCACACGCCAACGCCTCTTTAGTACCGGGCCGCAGGCCATCTTCATATGATTGAATCACGGCTAATACAATCAAGCGACTGGTCAATCAGTTACCCCAGTTACCATCGGGAAGGACAAATAAAAACAGCAACTATCACACTCGGTGCCCGCTATAGGATAAAATTGACGTGGCCCAGTCTTGTCAACTGGCAGTGGACCGAGGCCCTGTATTACCGAAGATCAATCACCGTGGCGTTTCAACAGTCAACTCGTCAAGCATCTGGGCGCCAAACTCCTGCGCCATCAACTGCAACCCGTCGAGGCAACCTTCCATGCATTCTGACCGGTGCATGTCCAGCGCCTCGGTGCAACTGGCGATGTGCGTTGGTGTTGTCTGGGAGAAAACCGGCAGCTAAACGTGCGGCCGGCGTGCAGATCGTACCAATGTAGCCGACCTGTATGAGTCGTTGCACGCAAGCCAGCGACTCGTCTAAATCCATACACCCACCATCAACCCCCGGGACAAGGTGGCTGTGTATATCGATACGCCCGGCAGGTGGTGGCCCGGTCCCCGTGTCAGATGCTACGCTTTTCATAACAGCCGCCCATCACGCCCCCCGGAGTCCCCGGAACCGACGCTTACTTGTCGCCTGTCACATCAGACATGTGCCTGCCGAATGACAATTCTTCTATTAGGTTCGCCGCGCAAACGCAGCCGCAACATTTGCACTGCGCTCTTGGCCGCCCGGTCACGTATCGCCCGTCGGTTGCCAGTCAGCTTGAGCAGCAGCGACTCTGTCTTGTACTCAGCCTGCTCACCTGCATTGCGGTAGGCCAACCCTACCCAGACGGTGCCAACCGGCTTATCTACGCTGCCACCCTGGGGCCCGGCCACGCCGGTGATCGCCAGGGCTGCATCCGCACCGCAACGCAATGCCGCGCAACTGGCCATGGATTCGACGACTGGCTGACTAACTACTCCGTGACGTTCGATCAACGCGGCGGCCACACCCAACGCCTCTTTCATCTCGTTGCTATACGTCACCCACCCGCCAATGTAAACATCGCTCGAACCGGACACCTGCGTGATCATCTCGCCCAGTAACCCACCGGTGCAACTCTCGGCTGTCGCCACCTTCATACCACGTTGCCTGAGCATCTCCACCAGGGACTGCTGGATCGTTTCGTCTTCCCGCCCGAACACTGCGGCCCCCAGTCGCTGCTGCACCTGCTCTATTGTGCGATCGAGTTGCTGCTGCGTAGTAGCCCTGTCGGCAAACTCGCTACGCACGCGCACGGCCACGATGCCCTCGCTAACCGTCGTGCCCACTAGCGGGTTACGATCGCGATCCGTCAGGCCTTCCAACTTCTGGGCCACGTGGCTCTCACCTAGGCCGAAGGTATTGACCTTGGCCGTCAGGATCACGTGCCGCGACGCTTTGTACTGCTGAAGCTGAGGCAGGATCGATTTTTCAAACATGGCAAACAACTCGTGGGGCACACCCGGCGCCACATAGATCACCGCTCCGTTCAATTCGGCGCAAATCCCGGGGGCAGTGCCGCAATCGTTGGAGATCATTTGCGAACTACGCGGGTGCATGGCCTGAATCTCGTTGCGCTTGGACATCGGCCTACCGATCCGGTCGAACATGGCCTTGATGGCCTCGATACTGGCCTCGTCACGCACCAGGTCGACGCCCATGGCTTCGGCCAAAGCTTGCCGCGTTAAGTCGTCATCGGTCGGACCTAACCCACCGCTGATCAGCACCAGTTGCGCCGACGACGACGCCTGCCGGATCGCCGTAGCGATCGCCAGTTGGTCGTCAGCCACGGTCTGGTGATACAGCGTGCCGATCCCCAGCGTTGCCAGTTCAGCGCTCAAAAAGGCGCTGTTCGTATCAACTGTCTGGCCCAGAACCAGTTCATCACCAATGGAAAGAATAACAGCATGCATGCACTAATTATAACCAATTGCGTATAATCCCCGAATGAGTGGTTCTCCTGTCATTCTCGACGGCAAGGCGGTTGCCAAGAGCGTGCTCGAAAAGTGCGCCAACCGAGTCGAAAAGATCAAAAGCCAAACCGGTATTACCCCGGCACTGGCTACCGTCCTCGTCGGCAAAGACCCAGCCTCAGCGACCTATGTCAAGATGAAGGCGCGACGCTGTGAATCTGTGGGCATGAAATCCATCCGCGTTGAATTGCCCGAACCAACCGATACAGACCGGCTGGTCGCACAAATCACCGACCTTGGCAACGACGCTCAGGTCCACGGCATCCTCCTGCAGCATCCTGTGCCCGATCACATTGACGAACGTGTCGCCTTTGAAGCGATCAGGCCCGAAAAGGACGTGGACGGTGTCACCATCCACAGCTTTGGCGCCATGGCCTTTGACCTGACCGGCCTGTGCACCTGCACGCCCGCTGGTATGATGAGACTGCTGCACGAATACGACGCACCGATCAAAGGCAAGCACGCTGTGGTCATCGGAAGAAGTCCGATCGTCGGCAAACCCATGGCCATGATGCTGCTAGCCGAGCACGCCACGGTCACCATCTGCCATTCGCGCACGCAGAACCTGTCCGATGTCGTGCGCATGGGGGACATCGTCGTCGTCGCGGTGGGAAAACCCAACTTTGTCCAAGGCGATTGGATCAAACCCGGGGCCATTGTTCTCGACGCCGGTTACAACGCGGGCAATGTCGGCGATGTCGATTTCGACGCTGCTGCCGACAGAGCCTCCATGATCACTCCAGTTCCCGGCGGCATCGGACCGATGACCATCGCAATGCTGATAGATCAGACCGCTCTGGCAGCCGCCCGCCAACTGGACTTACAGCCAGACTAGAATAACCCCATGCCTCTGTTCAACGCCCCAGCCTACGAAATCGAACGCCCTACCGGCCGTTGCGCCCTAACCGGCCAAGAACTGGTGCCGGGTGATCCTTACATGGCCACGCTGGTCGAGCTTGACGAGCAGGAACGGTCGCAAAAAACCGCTGCCGCTGCCCTAGGGTTCCAACGGATCGACGTCGCCTGGGAGCCATGGCAGCAGGGCAAACGGCCCGGCCGCCTCTTCGGCTACTGGAAAACCACCGTGGCCAAACCCCATAAGAAAAAAAAGCTGTTCATTGACGATGATATCCTGATGAACCTGTTTCGCCGCCTAGCTGATGACGATGACCCACAGCGCATTGCCTTTCGCTTCGCCCTTGGCCTGATCTTGATGCGCAAACGACTACTGCGATACGACGGCAACACACGCCGAACCGCCCAGGATGAGGCCGGCCACGACGAGCAGCAGCAATGGTGGCAGCTTACCCCCAAGCTCGACCTGGCCAAGGGACCGCTTGGCAAGTGGAACGATGACAAGCCCCTGGAAATGCTCGACTGCCGCCTCGATGAGCAGCAAATCCAACAGGTCACCGAACAACTTTCCAATATCCTCCAGGGCGAATTGTAGCCGCGGCCACCAACACCTGCGTTACAATCCAGACGGTGTACCGACCAACCTGCCCACAATTCGAAACACAGTTCACTGCACGCGGTGCAGCGAGCCTTGGCCTGCTGTGGCTAGTCGCATCTATCCCCGGCTGCGTCAAGCCCGTTGACCAACACCAACCCGCCACGATGCCAACGTACCGTCAACTGGCTCAAAAATACAACCAACGGCTCGATCGCCTGGGCCGCCTGCAAGCAACGCTGACCATCGTCTTCACCTGGCAAGATGAGCGAGGCAAACACAAGGAGCAGGGTAATGGCAAGCTGGCTGTACAATGGCCAGATCGACTGCGGCTAATGGTAACCCACATCGCTAAACGCGGTCCTATCTTTTCCGCTGGCAGCAACCACAAGCAGTATTGGCTTTTCGACTTTCGCGACCAGCCCAGGCTTTACCTTGGCCGCCACGACCGTTTCGACAAGGCTCACCGCGATTGGCTGGACCTCCCGGGCCACCCGCGGTTGCTCCCCCACCTGCTCGGCATCGTGCCGCTACCCGAGGAACCTGCCGACAACCCAACGCAGGTCACGTGGTCGCGTGGTTGTTTCCAAGTCACGTCCGTGGGGACATCAACACGACTGTGGGTCGCGCCTGATACCTATCTACCCGTGCGTGTTGAGGTGCTGGACGAAAAGGAACAACCCAGCACTGTAGCCCGCCTTTCCAAGCCCGCTCCCGTCAAACTGGTCGGCCACCCCCCCGACGGTAGAACCAAAGTGCCCACCCGCATCGTAATCACCCGGCCAGGCAGTGAGGATCAA
>CAUZAW010000247.1:0-5056 GCA_963577735.1 Phycisphaerae bacterium
GATATCACTATAGTCATGCGAGCGATGATCGCGGTTGTGGATCAGGATGGCGATGGGCGTGCCCGTCGTTTTGCCTTCGAAGACGCCGGAGAAAATCTCGGGTATGTCAGCCTCTTTACGCTGGGTGGTGATCTGCGACTGGCCGGGTCGGCGGCGATCCAGATCGGGTTGGATGTCGGCTTCGCAAAGTTCCATCCCCGGGGGCACACCATCAATGATGACCACGTAGCCTGGGCCATGGCTTTCCCCCGCCGTGGTGATGCGAAACAGTTGTCCGAAGCTGTTGCCGGCCATAGTCGGCCCTTCCCAATATACGCTCGTACCCCGTTGGTCTCGGTTTGCTCGATGCTACGCCATTGCCATGATAGGCATACTCTTAAACAGCGTAGCGTCAAAGTCAGGGCGTGTTCGCCACCGTCGCTTGACTTGCCAGTTCGAGGTCGCCTGCCACCATCTGTGTCTTTAGCAGCAGCAAAGCCTCTTCCAGTTGCGGGTCCATTCCTTCGGTCAAGATCCGAGACGCAGAGAACACGGTGGCATCGACCTGTTGCGGAGGAATCGGACCTTCGTTGCGGTACAGTACATCCAGTTCCTGGCGAAATTCCAGTAAGGTCCGCACCTGATCATCCGTCATCTTTACTTCCAAGTCCGGTTCGATACCCCATTGCTTGTCTTGTGGCGTCCGGTGGATAATTCGTTTGCTGGGCAGGCGATAGTATTGCGTGGTCAACTTCAGGTGAGCCGTGCGACCGGTGTCGATCGGAAACAGGTCCTGTACAGAGCCTTTGCCATAGCTGCGGGTGCCGACGATTGTGCCTCTGGCATAATCCTGCAAGGCACCCGATACGATTTCCGATGCGCTGGCTGAACCTTGGTTGATTAGTACGACCAGGGGGAAGTTGCCAAGTGCCTTATGTGGCATGGCACTGCGGGTATCCGATTCGTCACCATTGCCGTCGACCGTCGACACGATCACGCCCCTACGCAGAAACAGGTTGGTCACGTCCACGGCCTTGTTCAACAGTCCACCCGGATTAAAACGCAAATCCATAATCAATGCGTCAAGGCCGTCGTCATCCTGCATTTGCTTAATTGCGGTGATCATTTCATCCGAGCTTTGGGGAATGAATTGTGTTAGCCGGATATAGCCGATGCGCCTGTCGCGATCGATATAGTAATCCCAGGTGTCGTTGGGATTAAGTTGCCAACCTTTTACGGACTCGATTTCAATTTCGGCGCGTTCGATTTCAACGTCAAAAGAGTCATCTTGGCCCTTGCGCTCTATGCCCAGGGTAACGTTGGTGTGTTCAGGACCGGTAATATTTCGTACGGCTTGGCTGAGTGTCCATTGCTTTGTGGGTTGGCCATTCACTGAAGCGATGATGTCATTGGCACGGATGCCCGCTTGGTAGGCTGGCGTGCCGCGCAGCGGACTTTTGACATTCAGCCGTCCGTTGGGACGCTTGATCTTGACCACAGTAGGGGTTGTCATTGTGATGGTCATCAACTGTTGTACGTTTTCGCGTTCGATGCTTACCGTAATGGGCTGGTCGTCAATCTGCGAAAGTCGCCACATGACGTAGCGTGGGCTGTAACCGGAAATGTCGCGACCATTGATCTGCACAAGAGCGTCTTGGTTGCGCAGCCCCGCCAGGTACGACGGCGATCCGAGGGGCAGGTCAATCACGGACAACGGGCCAGGCGTCATCGAGATCTGAATCCCGACGCCATAAAAACTGCCCTTGTTGCGCCGGAACTGCTCAAGGTCATACGGCCATATGATGGAGGTAAACTCATCGAGTGTTTCCATTGCACCGCTGGTCATTTCATAGACCAGCACCGGTACATCCAGTTGAACTGTGGCTTGATTTTCTTTGAAAATATGATTGATGCGCCTCTTCAATTCATCGAGCGTCCAAATGCCGATTGTATCGTCGAGCAGGTCACGCTGAGCGATCAAGTAATTGCGAAAGTCCGCGACGGCTTCTTGGTCGTTGAATGTCACAAACGCCTGTTCCAGGCCTTGCGTATTGATCAATACAAGCAGGGCGTCGATGGCGCCTCCCAGCAATTGTTTGAATTCGATGCTTTTGACATGGTTTTCGTTGGCATCCACAAAGGCGCGGATCAGCATCTGTCGCGTGATACCGAACAACCGTTTGTTCCAGTGGTCGTCGTCCAGGTTAATTGGATCTATCGGTTCGCCACGCTGCATGGCACGTTGCTCGTAGAGGGTCTTGAGCTGTTGCGGTATATACGTACGCATGACATGAAGGTGTCGTAGTGCTTTTTCAGAATTCTCTCTGTATACCGACGCAGGATCATCGAATAGCAGGTCAAGGCGGCGGTATAAGCTAGCCGCTTCGACCCAGTCTCCAGCTTGAGAAGCTTTGTCGGCATTCTCTGTTGCCTGGTCGACGAGTTGGATGAGATTGGGATCTTCGAATATGGCCTGTTCTTCAATGTCCACGCCGTGCGCTTCAATGGCAAATCCCATCGCATCTTCAATGTGGCCGGTTGCGTTCAGCGCTGTCATTTGTGCATATGCGAACTGGTAAGCATCCTGGCGGTCCTGTTTCCAGCGTTTGACGTGAACCTGGTGTCGGTGCAGGTCACTGATAAGGTCCGCGACATGAACGTTGCTCGTCTCGGCTTGACCAGAATTCAGCAGTGAAAGAATGCGGTCGAAGTGTCCCGATCTTAGTTCAGCGAGAAAGATATCTGCCTGGTCATTACCGTCAACTCCGCCTGCACCGACCAGTACGGACGCCACAATGATGATCGGGTACAGTCTGCGCCGCAGCAGGCCAAGGCAACGGCACGGCCAATTCATCAGTATCATGGATCTTGTTTCTTTCTGGTGACCGGTGGCGCGTTACCTGCAAACTCACGCTGACGCCTCGGTGACATATCCTGCGGCGGTCTGGCAACGGACAGGTTGCCGATATTCTTAGGCCGATTCCTTTCGCGGCTTGGCCAGTTCAGAGAGAGGTTTGCATTGCTCGATTGCGGCCGCGTCGATGATGTATTGAGTGCCTTCGGCGGCCTGGTCGGGTAGGTCGTACATTAGTTCGAGCATGATCTCTTCCATGACGCTGCGCAACGCACGAGCGCCGGTGTTGAGTTTCATGGCTCGGTGTGCGATCAGCGACATGGCCGAGGGCATAAATTCCAATTGTGCATTTTCCATCGAGAAGAAGTACTGGTACTGACGGATAAGTGCGTTTTTCGGTTCGGTCAAGATCTGGATCATCATCTTCTCGGTCAATGACTTCAGCGAGGTGATGATTGGCAATCGTCCGACCAATTCGGGAATCATGCCGTATTCCATTAGGTCTTCGGGCGTGGCCTGAGCCATCACATCGTTACGCTCTTCGATAGGCTGGTCATCAATATACTCGGTCGCAAAACCAATGGATCGTTTGCCCAGCCGGCGGTGCACGACTTCGTCGAGTCCCACGAACGTGCCGGCACAGATGAACAGAATATTGGATGTATCGATTTGAATATATTGCTGTTCGGGGTGCTTACGCCCGCCTTGAGGAGGTACGTTGGCGATTGTGCCCTCGAGCATTTTCAAAAGCGCCTGCTGGACACCCTCGCCGGAGACGTCGCGCGTGATCGACACGTTCTGGCTGGTCTTGCCGATCTTGTCAATCTCATCGATGTAAATGATGCCCTGCTGTGCCGAGTCCACGTCATAGTCAGCGGCCTGGAGTAGCTTGAGCAGCAGGTTCTCCACATCTTCGCCGACGTAGCCAGCCTCCGTCAGCGTGGTGGCGTCGCCAATGGCGAATGGTACGTTGAGGGTCCGCGCCAACGTGCGGGCCAGCAGCGTTTTTCCTGAACCGGTTGGCCCGATCAACAACACGTTGGACTTGTCCAACTCAATGTTGTTATCGCTCTCATCATCGGCGGTGAGGCGTTTGTAATGGGTGTGCACACTGACCGACATGGCCCGCTTGGCGGTTGTTTGTCCGATCACGTACTGATCGAGAAATTCCTTGGTCTGACGCGGTGTGGGAATGGTGTCGAACGCCGGGCGATCGCTGTGTACTCGCCGCCGTTCCTGTTTAAAGATGTTCTGGCACAGGTCGGTGCAGTTGGCACAGATGTATACGTCGTTGGGCCCTTCGACCATGGGTCCGACTTCACGGGAAGTCTTGCCGCAGAATGAGCAGGTGGTGACCCGTCGGCCTCGGAAGCCGTCGTCTCCGTCACCTCCACCGCTTCCGTCACCGCTGCCCCCTGAGTCTTGTCGCCCACCCTTACCAATTCGGCTTTGTGTCATCTGGCGTTTTCATCCTAGGTGCGTGTCGTGGCGACGCATACTGTTACAGGACCGTAAGCCGGCAACGACGATCGTGACGGTACGACCGTGCACTCTCAAGTGTGATCGTCCATACTACCGTGGGGGCTTAATCACGACCGCTGCCATTGCTTACTCCATTACGCCACCGCTTCTAGTTTGTCCCGGAGATCAAGATTAATAATATCACAGATTAGCTGATATGGATAGCTTTCAGCGAGCAATCTACCGCATATTTCCATCTTTTCAGTGTTGTCGGTTGTCCTTACGCCTTTATCGGAACGGCGCGATCGGTCATTATCGGGCGGGGCGTCGGCGTTGTGCGTATTCGTGCTTGGTCGGCCTTGAAGGGGCAAGTCCTCGCGATCCATGGCGGCATGCTGCTTGGCGATCATGGTCGCCTTGGCCATCAATACGTTTGCGTACTGTCCGGTAAATCACGAACCCGAGGGTGACTACTGCCGCCGCCATTGCCACAAGCAGTATCAGTGCGATAAAAATGTTCGGCATCAGAGGAATCACGGCAAAGGGAGAACTTTTGATTCGAATTGCGTTGACCTGTTGACCCTGCCGGTTGCGGAATCCTGATGGTATGTCGGTCATTTCCCGTCTTGTTTAGGTTTTTCCTGGGCGGCTTTCTTCTTGGCGGTCTTCTTTTTTGTGGTTTCCTCGCCGCTCTTGACTGATTTGTCTGCGTCCTCGGCGCTGGCTGTTTTTTCAACGACATTGGCTTTCTCAATGATCTTG
>CAUZAW010000248.1:0-5028 GCA_963577735.1 Phycisphaerae bacterium
GTGGCCGGCCGGGGCATGGACCCGGAGAGCTTGGTTGGCAGTCCATTGGGCAATAACAAGCTTGCGGCCTATCACCCCGTATGCGTGTGGCAGCTGGACGACCAGACAGGCGAACTGAGTGACAAGTTGGTGCTGCCGTCCTGGGGAGATTGCGGAACACCGGGATTTGTCATGAACGATGACGAAGAAATGCTGGTCATCTACTACTCACACGATGAAAGAACGGAAGAAACCAAGATGATGGGCGCAGGCCCCCTCCCCGGCAAGCTGGCTCCCGTGGGCATCTATCTTGCCCGTATCGCATTCGAGTAGACCAGGATTTCAGGACCCATCATCGTAGTCAGCCTCGACATTACCTTCCCCTCACGGCGTATATTTTATGAAGCACAGTGAATTTTGTTGCGATAGCTTGAACGAGCCACCAAGATAGATCGTACCGTCCGGCGAGGTACAGGCGGCGCCGACGTAGTTGGCAAACACCTTCTGGGCTTGGTTGGTCGTTTGCAGCTGACCTATATGAAACTTGCCGCGGGTGGGCTCGTAACCATATAGAGTGGCGCCGCCGCCCGGACCGTAGTAAAGGACTCCGTTAAGGCCCACGGTCATGCCGCAGATTTGGGGGTTCACCGGGCGCGCGGCCTTGTCAAAGGAGGGGCCAAGATCCTTGATACGCGGGGGCTTGCCATGCTCTACGAGTAACTCGAAAAGACCGCAGGTCCCCGAACCCGAGCCGTAAATACGAGTGCCGGTGGGATCGATGGCCATCTGGTAGGGAACGTTGGCACTCTTCCCATTGCTGCCGGGTATCCATATTTTTAGTGGCTCGATTTTTCTGGATGCAGGCACGTAACGCCTCAGCTGTCCAAACGTATCGAAAAGGTACACATTGCCATCTGCGGCCACCTCCAGATCGCGGATGGCGTAATGCAGGTGTCCCGTGGTTGGAACCTCTCCAGCGGTGAAGTGCTTGCCGGTGACAATGTCGTACACCACCAGCCTGACCGTGTCGCCGGTAAGAATGTAGAGCGTATCCTTCCCGGCGTTGATGGCGATGGCAATGAGGTATCCACCATGCTCCGATACGGATTTCGGCCTTTCAACCAGTTGCGGAAATAAGATACCGTGGTTCGTGCATTGGTCGGTCGCCGGATCGTAGCTGATCAGGTACCCGCCCGGGTAACCCTTGGGGTAACTTCTGGACCTGAACTCCTCGGCCCAGGTGCCGAACCAGAGCCGGCCCCACTTGTCCACCACGATCTGCGTGTGAATCTTCGACTGCGGGATCATCTCAGCGTCATACTGGCCGGTTACAACTTGCATGTCGGCCACGTTGCGGACCGTGCCCGACTGCGGGTCCAGTTCCACGAGGTGGGCGAAGCGACCGTCCTGGTTGCACGTACCCATGTAAACCTTACCGTTCGGGTGCGCGACCATACCTGAAAAGACGGATTGGCCCTGATCGCGCGAAACGGGATACACTCGAACTGTCGCGGCTGGATAGTCATCGCCCTGGACAGGCGTGGCCACAAGGCACAGAACGGCCAAGTATCGCATGATATGCATCGGTCGGGTCACCCCAAGATTAAATAGGTCTTTTGTGTCAATCAGTAATGCAGTGCTTCAACAATCGCTCGTTACGAATTACCTTTACCATCCGATGCGAATGCGAGATTTATAACCTCCTATTGTAAACTACTGAGAAGGCTCGGCACAAATTGGCTTGTTGTTGCAACAGTTCCTCGTGGCGGATAGTTCATGAGCAGACCCAACATCATATATATGCATTCCCACGACACCGGTCGCGTGATCAGTCCCTATGGGCACGCGGTACAGACTCCCAATCTCAATCGCTTTGCCCGCCAGGGGGTACTCTTTAATCAGGCGTTTACCGTTAATCCAACCTGCTCACCGAGCCGGGCGTCGCTGGTGACGGGGATGTGGCCGCACTGCAATGGAATGATCGGGCTTTGTCACCGCGGAGCGAGGCTGAACAATCCCGACCAGCACTGGGTCCATACCTTCAAGGCCGCAGGCTACCGCACCGTGCAGGTCGGGTTGCAGCACGTCATCCCTGCCGGTCAAGACAAGGGATTTGAGGTCGACTTAAGCAACCCACCCTGGGACAAGAACGTGAAATTCCCTCTTGCCGACAGGGACGACACCACCAGCACTGAGGCAGCAAAGTTCATCAAGTCCAAGCACGACCGCCCTTTTTTTATGGAGTGCGGGTTTATCCGCACGCACCGTACGCCACCGGAGCGGGAAGGTGTCCAGTGGCACAACTTTGAACGTTCGCCATGTGGCGAACCTGACAGCCCCCCCCCGCGGCCGCTACCCGACACGACGGATACTCGTAGAGATTGGGCCGACTTGCGAGAATCTGTACGACAACTGGACAGGTTGATGGGCGTCGTGATCCGGGCGGTCGACGACGCGGGGCTTACCAATAACACGCTGGTCATCGTCACCACTGACCACGGCATCGCGTTTCCCGGAATGAAGTGCAACCTTGTCGATGCCGGCATGGGCGTGATGTTAATGCTGCGTGGCCCGGGAGGATTCTGGTCCTCATCATCATCACCCGATGCCGGCAATGCGATGGTCACGCACATGGACCTGTTCCCCACCGCCTGTGACGTGGCCGGGATAGCTTCCCCGCAATGGCTGCAGGGCCACTCGCTTTGCCTGCTGGTGACCGGAAAAGTCTCGAAACTGCGAGACGAAGTGTTTGGCCAGGTGAACTACCACGCTGCTTATGAACCCCAGCGTTCGGTGCGGACGACGACGCACAAGTACATTAAGCGTTACGGGAGTGTGACCAAGAGGGCCATGATCGAAAGCGGATGGGCGACACAAACCCAGGAACCGGAGTACCTGTTTGACCTCAGAACAGATCCGCTTGAGATATCCAACCTTGCTCGTGACCCGAGACATACTGGAACTCTAAAGGATCTACGTGACAAGCTTAGTATGTGGATGCAGCAGACAGACGATCCCCTATGGAGCACCGGCCGGGTAGATCCCCAGTCGGGTATGGATTTCAATTCCGTACACGGTCCTTAGCGGTTTATTCGATTCACTGGAGATTCTCTGTCAACTTGATTGAATATAGACCTAATCAACAGACAGTAAATAACTGGGTCAAACGTAATTTGCTTTGCTAACTTAAGGACGGGGAAGGTGCAACGCCCGGCAGTACATTAAGCCATTAGTCTGTGGCTTTTACCCCCCCCCTGTTTTAACATTCGCCATGGCCTATGGCGGATAATTTCCTATAGGTATTTGTCCTATAAATGACTTGTTATGCAATATGCTCGTGATATTATTCATATGTGTTGTACGGAGGAAATTCGCCTGTAAAGCAATGGGCGACTAGAGGTAGAAGGATTCTGGAATTTAGCTGAAGTGGGACAAGGAAGGCTTCGGTTTCTTTGCGCATAGTGACAACCCTCAAACTCGGTTGGAGGAGCATAGAGTTGAACCCGGGCAAGAAGTTATACCCTGACGTTGTCACTGATTTGGCTGCCGTGTTGGTTTTACTGGCTGCCTTGACGCTCTTCGCAGACATGGGTGGCGGTCGCCGTGCGTGAGTTTCTTCTATGAAAGGTATTCGTCATTTTCGAGCTGTAACTGCGGCGCTGTTAACGATGCTTCTGGGCCAAGTGGCCTGCGCAATAGAGATCGACGGCTACAACCCCTCCCGCCATGACCGGTTTGTCAGCGGAGGCTATGGCGGCAACGCGGTCCTTAACGAGAACGCTTTCTTCAGTGCGTATGATTTTTCCGGTGTCGGGCGTGCGGGATTCCAGCCGGTCACCATGGTCACGCCCGTTCATGGCCTGGCTGCGGCCCATTTCCCCCCTTCTGGCACAGTCACATTTGTAAACCGCAATGGCAACCTGGTAACGCGAACGGTGGCGTCCACCGACCAGATTCAAGATTCATCACAAAGCACCAGCACGGATCTCCTGCTCGTCACGCTAGATTCGGAATTATCCGCCGTTGACAAGGTAGCGACCTACAACCTCGTCTACCCTACCGGGCGACCCACTCTTGCGGGTGATCTTGCAGATCTCAACGACAAGGAACTGTACGTTTATGGAAAGCAGCACGCAGTCGGGCGAAATGAACTGGACGGGTCAGAGTATGCGGCGATGGGTTTAAACAATTTTGGTTATGCAACGATAAGTTCATCCACGGGGATCGCAGCGTTGTTCGACTACGCCCCGGCTACCGGCTTTAGCCCGGATGAGGCAAGACTCGTAGCTGGCGATTCAGGCCATCCAGACTTTATTGCCTATGACGACGATCTCGTTCTTTTCGCCCTGCATTGGGCGGTTGCCTCGTCTGGTGTAACACCGCTGACTTTAAGTACATTTGCGCCTTATTACTGGCCTGAGATTTCTGGTCTGCTAAACGACTACAACAGTTTCCATAGCACTTCCTATGCCATTGGCTTGACGAATGTAACCATTCCGGTTCCAGAGCCCGCTACGCTGGGTCTGCTGGCCGTTGGCCTGCTGATGGCGTGTCGCAGGCGGGCGGGCCACTTTAGCTCCTAGCTAATAAACCAAGGCATTGCCGCCGGTGTCAGTGCACATTAGCTCGATCGCCTGAGCAGACCTAGGAGGCCTTGATCGCCATGCGGCGGTCTTTTGGCTCTGGATTGTTATCTTTAAGTATGAACGTAGGCTAATGATGCCAAGGCAAACATTCCAATGCCGCCAATGGTTATAATCGCGCCAAGTAGTATGCCCAGCAAGGTCACAGGAAATATATTCGCATATCCAACCATTGCAGGCGTGGCCACCATCAAGATCGATCAGTGGAAAAACCTATGAACTACCGAGTGAGCTACCGAGATTATTTATGCGGACATCCTAGGTAAACACATGAAAACACGCATGCCTCGCTCTTAACCCTTTCGAAAGGGCCGATATATGGATAGTTTTTCAATAGTGAAATTCTGGTTGACGGAACTGATCGATATTGGCCTGTTGCTGGTGATTTTGGGTGTCACGGTTCATA
>CAUZAW010000249.1:0-5009 GCA_963577735.1 Phycisphaerae bacterium
CAACGTGGCTGGGACAGCGATCGCTTGGACGCAATATCAGTTTTTTGCTGATGTGGTCGAGCGTGGCGGCCAGCGGTTTCGGCGACCGGGTAATGATGGTGGCGGCGCTCACGCTGATGGGCGGCAACAAAGAGGGGATTGACGGCACGAGTGTCAATGCGGGAATCAGCTTTTTCTTTTTTCTACCCTATCTGTTGCTGGGCCTGCCCGCTGGCTGGCTGGCGGACCGATTGCCTCGCAAATGGATCATGCTAGGTTGCGACGAGTCACGTGCGGCCATGCTCTTGCTGGCGTTCTTTCTCGTGCCGACAACAGGTGCAGCAGCGATCGGGCTAGAGCATCACTGGCGGGTGCTGGCGGTGATCGGGGCGGTAGGCGTTTTCGCGGCGATTTTTAACCCTGCCCGGAATGCGACTATTCCACAGATCGTTCCTGCAAGCCAACTCCAGAAAGCAAACGCGTTGATTCTGGGGATTGCAGTGATCGCGTCCATGGTCGGCATGGGCGTAAGCGCAGTGATGTTCGACCCACAGGTCGCGGCGAGCACGCGTACGGGTCTGCTGGTCGGGTTTCTCTTTTTTGCAGTCAGCGGCACATTTTTCGCATTCTTGAAGATACGCCCAAGAAGTGGGGTAACCGCCATAAAAAGACGGCCAGGATCACGGTCTTCCAGCACACTGGCCTATGTTGCGTCACACGGCGCAACATGGAAGTTGATACTGATCAATATGATCGTCTGGGGTGCCGCAATGGTCGTCTACAACGCCGCCCTTGGGCTATGCAAACAACGGTACGGCTTTGCACCGCAGATGGTGATCGGCCGTTACATGGTGATGTCAATGGCGATCGGGCTTGGAATGCTCTGCGGAGCCGGTTCTGTGGCGTGGATGAACACACGTCGCGAATCACCTATTGTGGCGATGGCGACGTTATTGGGTGCAGGCGTCTGCACGGCACTTTTGGCATCTAGTCGCGGCTATGGGTTCGGACTTGCGATGGCATTGGGGGTGGGCTTTTTCGGCAATGTAACCATGATCTGCGTGGCAACCCTGCTGCAGGCAATCAGCCCCAACTATATCCGTGGACGCATCATGGGACTCAATACGCTGGCGACGACTATCGCCATGGTGGGCGTGAACTTTGTCATCTGGCAAATGGCCAATGCAGACATGCTGATCATCACGATATTAAAGGTCACCGCGGCGGTCCTGTCGGCAGTGGCGTTGTGGGGTCTTTGGCGGCAGATGGCAACAGGGCCAACGCCAACACGTCAGACCAATATCTACTGGCGGACGATACGCCTGTTTGTCCTGATCTGGCACCGGTTGCGCTGGATAGGCCGTCAGCATGTGCCGTCAACGGGACCGGTGATCCTGGCTGCCAACCATACCACGGCCCTGGACCCCATGTTGATTCAGGCGGCCGTGCCCCGCGTGATTAACTGGGTCATGCTAAAAGAGTTTCAAAGTCGAGGGCTGTGGTTCCTCTGGCAAGCGATCAAGCCCATCGCCCTGGAACGTGGGGGTCGGGACCTGAGTAGGATGCGACAAATCCTTTCCGTGCTGGATGCGGGGCAAGTCGTGGGGTTTTTCCCCGAGGGCGGATTGCAACGGGACCGGCGGGAATTACGCCCGTTTGGCAGGGGTATTGGCATGCTGGCATCCCGAAGCAAGGCCGTGATCGTACCGATCTGGATTACAGGCACGCCCTGTACGCGAAGAATGATTTGGCATTTCCTTAAGCCGAGTCACTCGCAGGTTATCATCGGGGCGCCCTACCGCCCGCACTCGTCAATGAATCATCAGCAGGTGGCCGACGATTTGCGACAGAGACTGGAGGCTCTGTCGCAATCGGCAAATGATTGACTGACTGGTGGATCAGTTGTTACCTTTAAGAGCCAACCCCGTTACGGTGGAGAATAATGTCATGCCGCGACCAGTCACGTTATTTACCGGCCAATGGGCTGACCTTGATTTTGAAACGGCGTGCGCCAAGGCAGCGGATTTTGGTTACGACGGAATCGAACTTCCCTGCTGGGGCGATCACTTCGAGGTAGGGCGGGCCAATAAGGAGGCCAACTACTGCAAGCGGCGGTGGGAGATACTGTCTGACCACGGCCTGACAGCCTATTGCGTATCGAGCCACCTTGTCGGCCAGGCCATCTGCGACATTATCGATGAGCGACACAAAGATGTGCTGCCACCGCACGTGTGGGGTGACGGCGAACCGGAACAGGTACGTAAACGTGCCGCGCGGGAGATGATTGCCACGGCCAAGGCCTGCAGGAAATTCCTCGATGCCAAGCCAGGGCGTAAGCGCAAGGATGAATTTCCGGCCGTGGTCAACGGGTTTACCGGTTCTAGTATATGGCACTCGATTTACGGTTTTCCGCCGACAAGCCAAGCCTATTGGGAAAAAGGGTTCAAGGATTTTGCCAAGCGGTTCACACCGATTCTCAATGAATTTGACAAGGTCAACGTCAATTTCGGCCTGGAAGTCCACCCGACGGAAATTGCATTCGACATTGCCTCGGCACAGCGGGCCATCGAGGCGGTCAAGGGACATAAACGGTTCGGGTTCAATTACGACCCGTCCCACTTGGGCTACCAGGGGGTGGACTACGTGAAGTTTATCCGCCAGTTCGCCAGCCGCATTTATCATGTACACATGAAAGATGCATGGTGGGGACACAGTAACGGCGACGCCGGCGTCTTCGGCGGCCACACTACATTCGGCGATCCACGTCGGTATTGGGATTTTCGCTCCCTGGGACACGGTGACATCAATTTTGAAGAGATCATCGTGGCTCTAAACGACATCGGATACGCAGGACCATTGAGCGTGGAGTGGGAAGACGGGCGAATGGACCGGGAATACGGGGCTACGGAAGCGGCGGCATTTGTACGCGATATGGACTTCCCAACGTCAGGTTTCGTCTTCGATGCCCAGTTCGCCGAATGAGTCGGACAATTACCGCCATGGCCGTCCCGCCGCTGAGCAGCGACAAGGATAGAGACGATGGATGTCGATACGATCAGGATGTGGTGGGGTCTTGGGCTGCTGGGTATAGGGTGCATGCTGTTCATGGCCGAGGTGTTCGTGCCATCGGGTGGTATTATTGGGCTCGCGGCGGCTGGAAGTGCGATTGTCGGCATCGTGATGCTGATGATGTTTGATACGGTGGTGGGCCTGATCGCGACCGCCTTGGCGTTGGCCTCCCTTCCATTTCTCTTTGCTTTTGCCATCAAGGTCTTTCCCCGCACGCCGTTCGGCCGACTTATCTCGCTTCAAAACCGACAGCAGCCTTTGACTGATCCCAACGGAAAGCCGTCCGAGTCCCCGACAGGCGACCTTGTCGGCACCGAGGGCCGGGCGATGACGGATCTTCGTCCTATAGGAACATGCCTGGTCGGCGATCAGCGCAGAGAATGCCTGGCAACAACCGGCATGATCGAAGCGGGAAGCCAGGTGAAAGTCGTTTCCGTGGACGGGATGCAGATCAAGGTCAGCCGCGCGTAGGGTCCAAGTTCCAACGTCATTACCCAGCCATCACCTCGACGCGCTTGTACTGAACGGTTACCTTGCCTGCCCGGATGTCAAAGCCAATGACATGAACCGGCTTAACCTCACTGGCCAATAGGCAACATCACGAGCATATCCCATGGGCGCCACGGTCATTCGCCACACTGGCATTGTCGTTAAAGACATGGAGCAATCACTGCGCTTCTACCGTGACCTGCTCGGACTTGAGATCTGGGCTGACTTCACCGACAACAGCGAGTACGTGCAGACCATCACCGGCGTGCAAGGCGCTGACCTGTGGATGATCAAGTTGAAAGCGCCAGGCGGCGGATCGGTCGAGTTGCTCAAGTATCAATCGCATCTGCAGGACACGCCCACCCCTCGGCAAAGTTACGACGTGGGAATTAACCACATTGCTATACAAGTAGATGACATCGACGCACTTCATCGAAAGCTCACCAGTGAGGGGATCGCCTTTAACGCCCCACCGACCGTGTCCGGCGACAGCGCCGCCAAAGTCACATATTGCCGTGACCCGGAAGGCGTGATTGTTGAACTGGTTGAAATTCTCGACTAGACGATATCACCCCACGGACTGATTTGCCCATGGGCCAAGACCTTGTGTCATTGTCCAGCCATGGCCTCGATGCGTTGGTGTTGATTGGTCACATGGCTGACCCGAATGCCAAAATTTTCACCAACCTTGACCGCCACACCGTGGGCAATGGGCTTGTTATTCACAAACAGATCAAGTTCATCATCGGCCGATCGCTCCAATTCGAGAATAGCACCAGGGACAAGGGCGAGCACGTCATCCAAGGGGATGGGCCGTTGCCCTATTAGCACCAGAACCGGAACCTTGAGCTTTAGAATGGTCTGCAAGTCAGTGGCCATATGACAAGATATCGGCCAAAGTTAATGCGAAACTGCAATTGACGGCCTCGGGCATACTAGGGCGTTTTACTTCAGATGTAGCGTCTTGATCGTCAGCTAAGCAAGCCCGGCGCAAAGGGCGAAACAGGCCATCCCGCAGTGGATAGGCAGTGCGGCACGACAAAGCTAGGCGCTACCGCAGCCAACTCAGGACACAATAATTAGGGTAAAACCGCTCCAGAGATGATGGCGGGGCTACAATTCTACAGCAAACACCTTACTATAGATGGCCTCGTAAAAACCTACTGCATCGCCAACCCATTGAAGCCGGCATCCAAATCCAGGGGACCGAATCCCTGCGAGTGCTTCGTGCTCTTCACGATGATTTTATCTATGGTCCTTTGGCTGATCTCAACTGGACGCGTGATGCTCTTGGGCTTCGCGCTGCATCTTCGCACGATCTCGGATGTACTTGTGTTCGTCATGGGTATTGGGCTTGGCCTTGTAGTTGATGGCAATCATGCGCCGCCCCGTCTTGCCACCGAACGATCCATGCCAGACCTGATCTCCGAAAAAGAGTAAATCGCCTGGCTCTGATTCGATCACCTGACAAG
>CAUZAW010000250.1:0-5005 GCA_963577735.1 Phycisphaerae bacterium
GTTGGCGTCAAGGTGCCCGGCGTGGTAGTTTTGGCCCGGCCCCGGCGCATGTGAAGCGGCGGGGTATTCATTGACGGGCCGTGCGCAGAAATTGCTCTACTGGACCGGGCGGCAGACATTTGATTAACCGACGCTGTGTCGCCACAACCGACTTGGCATGGCTGAGCGTCGCCGTTGCGGTGGTCTACCTGACGGCGATCCCCGGTGATTTCGTGTGGCTGGACCACGTCGAGATCGAGCAGGGCGGCTACCGCGTACGGCACCTTCAGGATTTTGTCCATCTCTGGACGCAGTCGCTGGACGCCTACCTGGAACGGGACGTTGGCCATACGCAAATCAGTGGCGGTTACTGGCGGCCGGTATATGCGTTGGCCATCTCGCTGGACTGGTGACTTTGGGGACACCACGCCTGGGCCTGGCACCTGGTGAACGTGGCCTGGCATTTACTGGTGGTCTTCTGCCTGTACGCGTTGGGCCTGTCCATGCCGGTGGGGTTGAACAACTTTCCTGGAAAAAGGTCGGTGGTGTTCTGGTCCGTTCTGCTGTTTGCCGTCCACCCGTTGAATACGCACAGTGTCACGTGGATAAGTGGCCGCAAGGATGTCATGTGCGCCGCGTTCTCGCTGGTTGCGCTGCTTGCCCTGTTGCGCGTGGGTCGCGATGGTTCGCGTCGCGGGGATGTGCTGCGCTGCCTGCTGGCCGGGTTGGCTTTACTCTTGGCGTTGGGCAGTAAGGAACTGGCGCTGATGGTCCCGGTCGTCGCGTTGTTGGTTCCTTTTGTCGTGTGGTATTTCTCGTCGTCTTTGTTGTCGGTGCGACGCCAGTGCGCCGCCGTTGCGGTGCTCTGGCTCACTGCCGGGCTGTACCTTGCGTATCGGTTTGCCTTCGTGGGTCCGATCCGCTTGGTGGCCGAGGACCAGGCTTATGGCTTGTCCCAGAGAATACGCATGGCCTCGACGCTGCTGTACGAATACGTGGGGCGTATCCTGCTGCCTCGCTTACCGGCCGTGTCCGATGCCTGGCCACTGTCACCATCGCTGGAAGCCTTGCACATTCTTGCGTTGATTGGTGTATTGGTCATGGCGGTATTGTTACTGGTGTCCTTGTACAAGAAACAACTGATTGCTTTGCCCCTGTTCTGGTTTGCGATCTGGATGGCGCCGGCTTCGGGGCTGGCTCCACTGGCGCACGTGCGGGCCGAGCGATACCTGTACCCGGCATCGTGGGGGCTGATCCTTGCCACCGTCATGGCGGTGGCGTGGTGTCGGGCACGGTTTTTTCACGCAAGATCCGTGCCGCTGTTGCGTTGTATACCGCCGCTGGCCGTCTTGTTATTGATCGCGATGACCGCATATTCCAACACGCTGTGGTGGAATGACGCCCGCTTGTTCGGCCATAGCCTGGGCCGGGACCCGCACCACGCCGAGGCCCACCTTGCCCTGGCCAAGCTGGCTTTGGACGACGGAGATTTTTCCGTAGCCGAACGCCACGCCCGCCAGGCGGTGGCCGTCGCTTCCGGCCGGACACACGCGGCGTATATTTCGCCGCTGGTCGCCCAGACCAATCTTGGCCTGGCCCTTTACCATCAAGATCGCTTCAAGTCTGCGCAGGAACATTTCCAAAAGGCGCTCGAGGCAAGGCCGGACAACGCCACTGCCAATTACCACATGGGGCTGGCGGCCATGTCGCAGCGACAGTGGACCGAAGCTCAAACATTCTTTGAACGGGCCATGCAACTCAATGCCGACGATCAACTGGCACGCAGCAACCTGGCCTACGTCTGCCTGCGATTAGGCAAGCTACAGGCCTGCGTTGAGCTTTATCGCCCGTTGATCGAGTCCGGTTCAACTGATCCGCTCGCCTTGAACAACTACGGTTCGGCGTTACTGGCGATGCGGCAATACGCGCAAGCCCGACGGCAATTTGAGCGGGTACTGGAGTTGCAACCCGAGGACGCCGTCGCCATGGCCAAGCTCGCCTGGTGCCTTTCGGCACTGGACCAACGTGACGAGGCTATGGTGGTGCTACGCCGTGCCCGGCAACTGGCTCCCCACGACGAGGTTGTCGGTCGTGTGCAACGCATGTTGGAGCGGCCCTGAGACACGTTATAATCCGTGCCCTGCCCCAGTCAGCGGAGATCGGTCGTCATGCGCATCTGTGTGATCAACCCCTTTGCCGGAACCGAGCATTTCGGCCGTGAAAATCTGCAGGCCATCGCGTCGCCCGGTACCGAGTTCGACATGCTTGATATCGGCGACCGTTACCCGCTGAAAAACAACCAGTGGCTTTACTTCAAGTACAGTTGTACTGCGCCGACAATCGACAAGGCGATCGAGGCCGAGCGTAACGGCTATGACGCCATCTTGATCAGTTGCAACCTGGATATAGGCCTGTACGAGTGCCGTCAGATGTGCACCATCCCGGTGACGGCGACCCTGGAGGCCGCGGCCATCCAGGCGCACATGATGGGCCGGCGATTTTCCCTGCTCAGTGTTGACGACCAGAACGGGCAGATCCAGAAAATGCTGCTGGAAAAATACCAGTTGGCTGAGGGCTTGGTGTCGGTACGCTCCTTTGGCATTGATGCCAATGACCTGTACCCGGACAAGACCTCACCCGGACAAACGCAGCAACGTGTTATCGAGACAGCGCAGCAGTGCGTTGAGCAGGACGGCGCGGAGGTGTTGATCGCCGCCTGTACCCTGGCCGGATCTGTGTTGACCAAGGCGGTACGTCAAGATCCTTCATGTGTGCCGGCACCGATCATTGATGGCATGCTGATCGGATTCAAACTGGCTGAAAACATGGCCTCGCTGCGACAGGTAGGCGTGCCGCCGGTAAGTAGATTGGGCGTATTTGAACAGCCGCCCTTGGCCGATCTGCAGAAACTGCGTGATGCCCAGGACGCACCCATGCCTCCATGGGCACAGGTACCCAAATGAAAATTGACCCGATCACGCTCGAGATCATGCGAAACCGCTGGAAGGGCATTGCCGACCAGATGTGTGCTGCCTTGGTTCGGACCAGTTACTCAACCAATATTAAGGATCGCCGCGACTGCTCGGCGGCAATCGCCTTGACCACCGGCGAAACCATGTCGCAGGCCGAGGTGGGTACGCCCTTGCACCTGGGCATCATGCCCAGTGTGATCTCCTCCATCTTGAGACAGTTTCCCGTCCAGCAGATGCGTCGCGGTGACATGTACGTCACCAACTTGCCTTACCCCGAGGGGCCGGGCCATCTGCCGGATGTGTCACTGGTCTCGGCGGTGTTTCACGGCGATCAGCCTATTGCCCTTGCAGCCTCGACGGCCCACCACGTCGACATGGGCGGTTTCGCTCCCGGCAGCATGCCCTTTGGGGTTACCGAGATCTACCAGGAGGGTCTGCAAATTCCGCCAACGCGATTGTTCACCGCCGATGGGATCGACGAGCCTATTTTTAATCTCATCAACCAGAATGTGCGTACCAGGCACGAGGTGCGTGGTGACCTGATGGCCCAGTTCGCCTGTGCGCAGATCGCCCAGCAACGCGTCGATGAACTGCTCGAGCGCGAACCGGTAGACGAAGTGATCCGCTACATGCAGCAGATACTCAACTATGCCGAGCGGCGAATGCGCGCCGGTATCCAGGGCCTGCCCGACGGCACCTACCATTTTGAAGATTACCTTGACGACGACGGCGTGATTGACGAGCCGGTCAAGATCACCGCGACCATCACCATCGCGGGCGATGAATTGTCGGTTGATTTCACCGGAACCAGTAAACAGGTCTTGGGACCGCTTAACGCCCGCCTCTCGGCCGCCAAGGCATGTGTTTACTACGTGGTCAAGGCGGTCGTCGACCCGGACCTGCCCACCTGTGCCGGTGCGTACCGGCCCATCCACGTCCACGCCCCCGAGGGCACGTTGCTCCAGGCCACGTATCCGGCCGCCATCGGCAATGCCAATATCCTTACCGATCAGCGGGTCGTTGATGTTTTGCTGGGCGCTCTCTATGAGGCGGCCCCCGAACGTATTTGTGCCGCGTGCAGTGGCGAGATGAACCTGGTCAACATCGGGGGAATCGATCCACGCAGTGGAGAGTATTACAACTACGTCGAAACCTATGCCGGCGGGCAGGGTGCCAGTCACGACCTCGATGGTGCCGATGGCCTTCATACTCACCTGACCAATACCCGCAACGCTCCGGTCGAGGTCATCGAACGCAGTTACCCGCTGGAGGTGGTGCGATACGGCCTCGTGGGCGACACCTGTGGCGACGGGCGGATGCGTGGCGGTTGTGGGATGATGCGAGAGCTGCGATGCCTTGGCGATCGCACCACCGTGACCATGGGCGCCGACCGGCAAAAGTTTACACCGTGGGGGCTCGATGGGGCAGGTAACGCCGCAGGCTCCATAGCTTGGGTGACCGCTGCCGATGGGGCCAAGCGTCAACTACCGACCAAGGTCCATGCCGTCCTGGACCGGGGCGACCGCCTGTATATGCAGACGCCCGGCGGTGGCGGTTGGGGCGACCCGGCGCAACGTGATCCCAGGGAAGTAGCAAAAGATGTTGAAAATCAACTGGTCAACGCCCAACGGGCCGCGGATGTGTACAAATACAATCCTTAAGTGTGGGCAGTACCGGCCTTCAGGTCCGTGCCCATCGCCGGGCCGCTATATATAAGGAAGCGTCAATGGTTGTGGAGACACGCTGGTGGCACACCGAGGGCGATAAAGTGGTCTGCACGCTGTGTCCGCGTGAGTGCCACATCCCTCGGGACAGTCGCGGCTTCTGCTTCGTGCGGGCCAATGTGGGCGGGCGACTGGAACTGACCACCTACGGGCGTAGCAGCGGGTTCTGTATCGACCCGATCGAGAAAAAGCCGCTTAACCACTTCCTGCCCGGTACGCCCACCCTTTCCTTCGGCACTGCCGGTTGTAATCTCGGCTGCAGATTTTGCCAGAACTGGGACATTTCCAAGAGCCGGGAAATGGACAGCCTTGCTGACGAGGCCTCGCCCG
>CAUZAW010000251.1:0-5003 GCA_963577735.1 Phycisphaerae bacterium
GCGGGCCCATGTTGACCAGCATCTCCTCCGTTTTTACATCCACCTGGTCATTGGGCCTGACCGTACCAGCGCCGGGCGGGGACTCAGGCTTTTGGATGACGTAGGTCTGCTCGGTCTGAGTATCGGTGGTGGTCATGGCAAGGTATTCTAGGGGACTGCTCACCCTAGGCAACATCCGGAAAGTTACCCGACATCGAATACGTGCCATTCAATCTCAAGTCGAGTGTTGGTAATTACCAAGAGCAGCGGCGGTTTGCCGCAGGGCTCACAGGGGCCAAGCCCAAGCGATTGTCTATCGGTTGCGTTGGCGAATCCTTTCCATCAACCTGTGGTTACGGTCTGCGCGGTACAATTGCTGGCGGCCACAGCCAGTGTCCGGAGTGCGGCACGGATTGTCCGCAAGTAAACCATGCAATATCTGATCAAACAGGTTGACAGCCCGCCACCGCTTAATGGCGACTGGAACGACCCGGCCTGGCAGTCGGCCGAGGTGCTGGACGTCGACAACTTTCTATCCAACAGCGGTGGGCACCGCCCCAAGGTGCAGGCACGGGTACTTTACCACGGCGAGGGGTTGTCGGTCTTCTTCCAGGTGGACGACCGCTACGTCCGCTGCGTGCACCCCAACCATCAGGACCACGTTTACGAGGACAGTTGCGTCGAGTTTTTCGTTCAACCCAAGTCTGACAAGGGGTACGTCAACTTCGAGATCAACTGCGGCGGGGCCATGCTTGTGCATTACAACGAACACAAAATACACGACTGTAAGCCGGTGCATGATCAACAGGAATTGACGGCCGAGTGGTTGAGTCGGGTCGAGGTTTATCATTCGATGCCCAGTCGGATCGAACCGGAAATCGATGAGCCGGTACAGTGGCAGTTGCAGTACAACGTGCCGTTTGCCCTGCTTGGAGAACGCGTTGGGTCACTGGGTAATGTGGCGGGCCAGACCTGGCGGGCCAACTTCTTCAAGTGCGCTGATTTATGCTCTCGGCCGCATTGGGCCAGTTGGTCGCCGATCAAGGATGGATTCAACTTTCACCAGCCGAAATACTTCGGAACCCTGCGTTTCGAGGGTTAGTCGTATTTTATTTGCCATAAAAACGCGAAGATGCGCAGGAAACTAACGAGGTCATAGATTTAAGTTGAGTCTGTGGATTCTGTGATTCAAGAACAATGAACGAACGTACTCTTCTGCTGAACGAAAATAAAAATCTTCTTTGTGTCCTTCACCCCTTTCATGTTTTTGTGGTTCAATCGATAGTGTCCCAAGCCGCAAGGGGTGAATGGGGCCAGTCGATGGAGGATTAACCGTGAGCACTACCGGCGGTAAACGCATTGCCCTGGGGTTGGATTTCGGGACCGAATCGGTGCGAGCGCTGCTTGTTGACCTCAAGGGCGTGGAACTGGGCTCAGCCGTGGCCGGTTACAAGCATGGACAGATCACGCGCACCTTGCCCAGCAACGGCCAGAAATTGCCGCCCGGTTTTGCCCTGCAACACCCCCAGGACTGGCTCGATTCCAGCGCCAAGGTGGTACGTGCGGCCCTAAAAAAAGCGGGCCGTACCGGCGGCGACGTGATCGGTATCGGCGTGGACTTTACCAGCTGCACCATGCTGCCGGCTTTGCGTGACGGTACGCCGCTTTGCATGCTCAAAGGTTTTCAAAACCAGATGTACGCTTGGCCCAAGCTTTGGAAGCATCACGGGGCCATCACGCAGACGGAAAAGATCAACCGCCTTGCACGGCAGCGTAAGGAGAAATGGCTCAAGCGGTACGGCGGGATCATCGGCCTGGAATGGTTTTTTCCCAAGGTTCTTGAAACGCTCGAGGAGGCGCCGCAGGTGTATGATGCGACCGAGGTCTGGCTCGAAGCAGGGGACTGGTTCGTCTGGCAACTGGTCGGCACGAGTTTGCCGCTTTCTCGCTCGACTTGCCAGGCCGGTTACAAGGCGATGTGGCATGCGGCGGACGGTTATCCATCACGGCAATTTTTCTCGGCATTGCACCCGAAGTTGGCCGACGTGGTGTCGCAGAAGATGCCCGGCGACCCGCTTGCGCCCGGCCAGAGCGCCGGAGAGTTGTGCCCGGCAATGGCAAAAAAACTGGGGCTGTTATCTGGCACGGCTGTCAGCGCCGCAGTGATCGATGCCCATGCCGGGGTGCCCGGTGCCGGTGTTGCCGAGCCGTCCACGTTGGTTATGGTGCTGGGCACCAGCAGTTGCCACATGCTCAATTCCCGGGTCGAGAAAGTGATACCCGGTGTAGCGGGCGTGGTCGAAGGTGGCATTTTACCCAGCTATTTTGGTTACGAGACGGGCCAAGCCGCGGTGGGCGATGCCTTCGACTGGCTGCGCCAGACCACCAACCAGTCCTTTTCAAGCTTGGACAAGCAGGCGGCCGCCCTGCCGCCGGGCGCCGAAGGCGTAAGGTGCATGGACTGGTTCAACGGTTGTCGCACCCCGCTGATGGACGGGTCACTGACGGGCGCGTTTACGGGCCTAAGCCTAAACCACGGGCCTCAACATTTATATCGTTCACTGCTGGAGGCCTCGGCATTCGGGCTGTGCTGGATCGTTGAACTGTTGCGTGCAGGTGGTGTGCCGGTGCGCCGGTTCGTGGCGACGGGCGGCTTGTCCCACCACAATCCCTTGCTCGTGCAGATTTATGCCGACGTGCTGGGCCAGCGCATCATCGTGCACCCGTCAAAACAGGGCCCGGCGCTGGGAGCGGCGATCCTCGGCGTGCTGGCCGCAGGCAAGCACGCGAGCGGTTTTGCATCAGCGTCCACTGCCATTCACGCCATGGCTAGAGCCAAGGAAGACGATCCGCATCGCAGGGCAATCGTGGTCCGCCCCAACCGCGCCGCTGCGAAAACCTACGCCAAGTTGTACGATCGCTATCGACGATTGGCTGACGTGTTGGCAAAAGACAATTGATTGCATGCATCGGCATCGATGAATTGTCTTTCTGGTAACATGACCCTAGGGAGCTAGGCGACAAGGGAAGATTCAGTACGTGGTAAGTAGCCAGACGTCGGTCAAGCGAAACACGCAACAACGCGATGCGGTCGCGCACGTCATACGTCAAACCAACGGGCCGCTGACAATCCGGGAAATATTCCAAAGAGCACGGCGGCGGTGCGACTTGGGCATCGCCACGGTATACCGTACGGTGAAGATACTGTCGGAGTCCGGCCAGATTACGGCAGTGATCCTGCCTGACGGTCGTACGCGATACGAAGTGGCGCACCTAGGTCACCACCACCACTTTCGCTGTCGTGATTGCGATTGCGTATTTGATTTGGACGTTTGTCCGGTCACGATCTCCAAGGGGATGATCCTGCCCGGCGGGTTTCACGTGGACGGTCATGAGCTTACGCTCTACGGAACCTGCCCGGGGTGTTTCGGTAAATAATTGTTCTCACACGTTTGTGCATGGAAAGGCACAGGGTCATGAACAGGAAAGTGCTTGCCGGATTGCTGTTATACGTGTCCGTGGTACCGGTTGGTTGCACAGACTTGGCGAAGCGCGACATCGGTGTCATGGTGTACGTGGGTCATGAGCAGGTCAAGAATTACCGGCCCAAACCGGCATTGGTAAGCGAAGCACACCCGGTCGCCACGGCGAAGTTTCCAGCTGTTGACATGCACTGTCACTGGAACCTAGACGTTGATCCGTCGCAGATGCTCCAGGCGATGGACGATCGCGGCGTCAAGGCGGTGGTCAACCTCAGCGGTGGGTACGGCGGTGCGTTGGATAAGATGCTGGCCAAGTTTCACCGCTTTGCTCCCGGCCGGTTCGTCATCTTTTGTACGCCCGACTTCAGCCGGATCGATGAACCTGATTTTGCCAAGAAGATGGTCAAGTTCATTGAGGCAGCGCGCGCCAAGGGCGCTGCGGGCGTGAAGATATACAAAAGTTTGGGCCTGCGAATCAAAGACGAATCCGGCCGGATTGTGCCCATTGACGATCCTCGCTTGGATCCGATCTGGGCCACTGCCGGTCGGTTGAATATGCCCGTGTTGATTCACACGGCCGATCCCGTGGCGTTTTTTCAGCCGGTGGACCGTTTCAATGAGCGTTGGATGCAATTGAAGCGTCATCCGAACTGGAGCTTTTACGGACCGCAGTTTCCGGCAAGGGACGAGTTGCTGGCACAGCGCAACCGGGTCATCGAGCGACATCCCAGTACTAATTTCATAGGCGCACACGTGGGCAACAACGCAGAGGACCTTGCCGCGTTGTCGGCGCTCATGCAGCGATTTTCGAACCTGTACGTGGACATTTCCGGCCGCGTAGCCGAACTGGGCCGCCAACCCTATTCCGCTCGCCGGTTTTTTATTCGCCATCAGGATCGCATTGTGTTCGGTACCGATCGCTATCCCGGCCGGCTGCAACAGCCACGCTACCGCATCTACTACCGATTTTTGGAAACGTCCGATGAATACTTTGATTACTACGATCACGCCTTTGCGCCCGCCGGGGAATGGAAGGTCTACGGTATTTACCTGCCCGATGCGGTATTGCAGAAGGTCTATCACTCCAACGCGGACCGCATTCTCGGTCTTGACGTGTACAAGTAGGCCTGCGGTGGTGTTATGGCGGGTATTTTCTGCACGGTTTGCCGTTGTTTATTGTTGATATATGATTATCATTAAGGGTATGGTTCTTGAACCCGGCAGGTATCTGCCTACGGTGGCGGCGTTGGGCCTGTTGGCGGTTGCCGCTGTCGGCTGCGATCGCCAGCCCCCATGGGCCACAGATCAGGCCAAGTTGCAAATCATCGTGAGCATCGCTCCGCAGGCATGGCTGGTCAAGCAGATCGGTGGCGAACGTGTGCGGGTGATGACCGTCGTCAGGTCCGGTCAAAGTCCGGTGACCTATCAGCCCAGCGACGCGCAGGTTAGCGAACTGATGCGGTCGGCGGCATATTTCTCCATAGGCGTGCCTTTCGAACGCGGGGCGTGGTTTACGGCCATTACCCGATCGCAGCAAGTCCA
>CAUZAW010000252.1:0-4987 GCA_963577735.1 Phycisphaerae bacterium
TCGAGAAGGCCAGTGACTCTTGGTAAGCGGCAAAGCAGTGGTAGATGTTGACCGGGTTCACCTCGCGCTGGAAGTAGAGCTGGGTGGCCTGGCGTAGGGCCTGGTCAGCGCGGGCCTGGTCAAGCGGGTTAGACCGTGGGCGGGTGATGTCGTTTTCGATCTGCGCTGCTGTCCATTCGGGGGGGGCAGAGGTCGTGGCTTTTTCGGATCGGTTCAGGACCAGCCGGACGGCAAAGATGCCGGCGAACATGACCAGCATGTAAAGGCTCAGGCCGATCCAAAGCTTGGTCCGGCCCGACAGTGGCGATGAACTCGTCGGGTCAGTGGTTGGTGAAATTGCCGGTTGAATCGACGGCTCCAGATCAAAGCCGACGCGGATCACCGGCCTGTCGCCGACAGTAATGGTGTCATCGGCCTTGAGCGGCTGGGGGCGTGTGGTGATTTTCTTGCGGTTGAGGACGGTGCCATTGGAACTGAGGTTGTAGAGCATCCACTGGTCGTTCTCGAAGCGGATTTCACCGTGACGGCGAGATACGAACGACTCGGCCACGGGCAGGTCGCTCTGCTCGGCGCGGCCGAAGGTGATCAGGTCCTGATCGAAGCTGCTGTGCCGGCCGGCGGCGGATCCGATCAGAAGTTGCAGGTTAATCTGCGGCATTGCAAGGTAATTATAGCTGAAGTTTCGGGTCAGCTCCCTTCCGGGAATCGGCCTGACAACGCACGGACTAGCGCATGGTAAAATCGCCTCGGACAAGCTGGATGATGATCGGCCCGACGAGTGTCAGCAGTGCCGCGATGAGTACGAGCAAGGTGGGCAGCAGGATTTGCAGACCTGCAGACGCGGCCAGTTTTTCGGCGCGGATTGACCGGTACATCCGCAACATCTGGGCCTGTACGGAAAGGATGGTGGACAACGGCGTGCCCAGTCGCTCCGCCTGGTTGATGGCCCCCACGACGGACAACAAGGTGTCGATGGGCACACGCTGGGCCATGTTTTCCAGGGCGGCGGCCCGGGTGATGCCCATCTCCATTTCAGCGATGGCGAAGCGCAGTTCCTGATTGAAATCGTCCTGCGGATCATCATGGATGATTGCTTCGATCGCCTCGGTAAAGGTACTGCCGGCGCTCATCATCAGTGCGATCAGGTCCAGCGTATAAGGCAGTTTCTTGCTGATGCGGCGCATCCGGGCCTTGGCGCTGGAGCGCAGTGACCACAGTGGCGCGGCGAAACCAAGGGCCAGTGCCAGGAACATTACCAGGGGAATCCTTTGCCCGGCCCATAAACCCATGGTCAATCCGATAGCCACCATGGCCATGGCGGCGCAGGCCGCGGCTAGGGCCAGATACTCGTCCACGGTGTAGCTGCTGGGGTTGCCCGAAGCGTCCAGGTCGCGGCGCATCTTGGCGCGCAGACCGGGAAAGTCAAAGCGGCGGGTCATGGCCAGGGCGACGGCCAATACCGGGCCTGATAGGGGGTTTTCAAACAGGGTGTTGCGGCCCGGCAGGGATGAGGACCGGACGGCCTGAAACTGGGCGGGCACAATGGCGGCGGAAAAGCGAAACAGCGACCAAGTACACAAGCATACCGCTGCGAACAAGACGAGGGACACGACAATCTGAAACAGGAGCATGGTCCAGTCCTTGACAGGATTAAATATCCACGTTCATGATTTTCCTTATCCAGAAAAATGCGGTAACGACCAGCGCGACAATGACGACCATGATGATCCGGCCTATGGGATCGACCGTCAGCGGGCGCAGAAACCCGGGCGTGAACAGATACATGGCCGCCATGAGCACGATGGGCATGCCGGCAAGGCTGACGGCCTGGAACCGACCGCTGGCGGTCAGCGTTTCCAGTTTGCCCTCCAGCCTCTGGATTTCGCGGATGCTCTCGGCGATACGGTCGAGGCTTTGGCCGACGTCCCCGCCACGGCGACGGTGCATCTCCAAGGCCGTAAACAGCAGGCGGAAATGGCTGGACCCGATGCGATTGGCAGCGTTGCGCATCGCCTGGTCCAGGTCCAGGCCCATCTGGTACTCTCGCAATAACTGGGCAAACTCCTGCTTGATCGGCGCCTTGGAGTTTTGCTCCAGCATTTCCATGGACTGGACGATGTTGAGCCCGGCTCGCACGCCGGAGGCGACGGTGATAATGCTGTCCACCAGTTGACGCTCGAGTTGATGGCGGCGCTTGGATTCAAGGTGGCGGACAACCGCGTAGGGCAGGACGGCGCCGATGGCCGCGCCGATGAAAAACCACAGGTAACCGCCGACAAACAGGTAAGCGGCCAAGCCGGTCATCAACACGGCGCCGCCGCTAAGGGCCACGGCAGTGTGGGGATGTATGTCGATAAGCAATTGCTGGACCAGCACGCGTTCATACCAGCGATGCTGACGGTGGACGAAAGCCACGGTGGCGGGGTAGCCGAAGCTGATTAGCAGGAAAACCGCGACAAAAATCAGTACGGACAGCGGTAGCAGGTAAAAAACGGTTGGCATGGTCATGAACGCATGGGAACTCGACTACAGGAATACATCGACATCGATCTGCTGTTTGTTCACCAGTTCGTTGGCGAACGTGGGTATGTATCCAGTGTGACGCAGTCGCTTTTGATCGGGGGCTTGCAGTGTGAAAATATCTTCATGGCGGATTTCGCCGGTGTCGCGGTCAATCTCTGTAATCTCGCTGATGTGGCTAATGCGTCGCGCGCCATTTGGAAACCGCTGCAACTGTACGACAACGTCGATGGCGGCCACGATCTGCTCGCGGATGGCACGGACGGGTATGTCCACGGCCATGAGCACGAGGGTTTCCAGCCGTTGCATGGCTTCGCGCGGGGCGTTGGCGTGGAGGGTGGACAAGGAGCCGTCGTGGCCGGTGTTCATGGCCTGTAGCATGTCCAGCGCTTCGGGACCACGCACCTCGCCTATGATAATGCGGTCCGGGCGCATGCGCAGGACATTGCGCACCAGGTCGCGAATGGTGTATTCGCCGCGTCCTTCGGTATTGGCCGGCCGTGATTCAAGGCTGACCACGTGCGGCTGGGGCAGTTGCAACTCGGCGGATTCTTCAATGGTCACGATGCGCTCGCCGGGGCGGGCATAGGCCGACAAGGTGTTGAGCAACGTCGTTTTGCCCGAGCCGGTGCCCCCGGAAATGAGGATGTTCATGCGGGCCACGACGCAGCCTTGAAGGAACTGGGCGCACTGAGTACTGATCATGTCTCGGTCGATCAGGTCGTCGATGGTAAACGGGATCCAGCCGAACTTGCGGATGGTCATGCAGGGGCCAACCAGCGACAGGGGGCTGATGATGACATTGACTCGGCTGCCGTCGGGCAGGCGAGCATCGACAATGGGCGTGGAATGATCGACGCGGCGGCCGGTTGGTGTAATGATCCGCTCGATCACGCTGGTCAACACTTCTTCTGAGAAAAACGAGCGGGTGGTTGGCTGAATGACCCCGTTCTTTTCAACGTAGATACGATCCTTGCCGACGACCATGATCTCGCTGACGTTGGCCATCTCCAGCAGATCCTGCAACGGGCCCAGCCCGAACATGATGTCGGCGATGTCCTTGGAAACGGTGCGGCGAACAATGTATTGGCGCAAGGGAGTGGTGATGGAGCCAAGCATTTGGGTGAACAGGTCGTCGTAGGCCTCCTCGGCGACTGCCAGGTCTTCGCTGACAGTGGCTGGATCGAAAAGCAACGGTAACATGTCTACCATGGAGACGACCAGTTCGGCGATGGCTTTTTCTCGCTGGGCGTCGAGCAGCCGCTGGTCGGCCGGTTGATAGTCGGTGGTGAACCGGCCTTGCGATTGACGTACCACTTCGGCGATGATCAGCCGATGCAGGTGTGTATGGCAGGAGTGGACGATCAACTCTTCGTCAAGTTCACTGCAGCGCTGGGTTAGTATCTGCTCGAGGTTGGAAAGGACCTGGTCGACGAACTCCTTGTCGGACTTGTTGATGGCCGCGGTGGCGCGCAGGTCCAGTCGTTCAAGCAGTTCGCCGTGGATCAACTGCTCAAAATCCATGAGGCGCTGCTGCAACTGGTGGCGCCTGGCGGCCATGTCGGTTGATTCAAGGGCGCCTGTGCCGGCGGTGCCTCCGGGGCGAATGACCGCCAGGGAAAACTGGGCGATCTGAATCTCATCACCGAATTCGAGCCGAACCGGATGGCCGATCAGAACCTCGCGATTGGCCACGCGGGTACCGCTGCGTCCGAGGTTTTCGATGTAAAATTGGTTGCCCTTTTGGGAGATGCGTGCGTGCTGACGAGCCACGAACGGACCGTGGAGCACAATCTGGGAATCATCTCCCCGGCCGATGACAATAGGGTTGCCGTCAACCTGCAGCGTTTGCCGTTCGTTAGTCGAGTTGTCGTGGAGCCAAAACTCCATAGGAATACCGTAAACCGGCTCATCGCTGCGGTAGCGGCCGGCCCAGTGCCTTTTCAACCAGATCGATTACCCTAGGATTAACGCCGGGCCCGCCGGTCTTGGGGTAGGTCTTGTCGGCCGGGTCGCGCAGATGCAGTTCAAACTCACCCACCGCCAGTTTTTCGATCATGGACATATAGGTGGCGTTGATCGGTTTGATCTCGATGGTAATGGTGCGGTAGCTGCGGGAGGACCGGCCGGTGGTATCGCCCAATGCCTGGCGGCCTACTGCCCATACCTTGACCTGTTCCATTACGGGCAATACCAACGGGATGCGCCCGCCGACATTGAACGGCGCTTCGATGTCCACAATGCTTCCCGGGCGCAGTATTCCTGGCGCTTTGCGGCTGTTGACGGTGATGGGAATCTGTCGCATGCCCATGCCGGGTACGGGCAGAGTTGGCATGTCGCCTGACTCGGTAAATAGTGAAAGGGTGAGTACCGTGTTCTGTGGGGCGTGACGCAGGTAGCGTTGGCCGTCACGATTTTTTAATTCGACGTTGCCCACGATGATGCCGGGCCCGAAGGCATCGCGGTA
>CAUZAW010000253.1:0-4985 GCA_963577735.1 Phycisphaerae bacterium
CCGGCCCAGTTCGAGTTGCTGCGAATGTTCCGCTAGATTCACCAGTTCGTAGGGGTCTTGTGTCAGGTCGAAAAACAGGTCGTGGCCATCAAGAATCTGGCGATTTCCTTGATCCAAATCTACCCCGTAAAGATGCGTGGGCGTGCGAATACCGATGCCGTCCAGGTTGGCTTCGATAACTGCGAAGTTGTTTGCCAACGTCTGGCACTCACCGCGCAGCAGCGGCGTCAGTGATCTCCCCTGTACGCTTGGGGGTGCCTGTCCGCCGACAAGGTCCAGCAGCGTTGGCATGATGTCTATCAGCGAAGCCACCTGCGCGGAATTTACCCCCGCCTTGATGTTGCCAGGCCAACGCACCATCAGGGGAATTCGTATTGATTCCTCAATCAGCCGTGACTTGTTCCAGTAGCCGTGGCTGCCCAGGTTATCGCCATGATCGGACGTAAACAGCACAATGGTGTCCGATGCCAGGCCTGCCTCCGATAGACTTTTCATGAGTTGTCCTACAAGGTCATCCACCCAAGTGCACATCCCGTAGTAAAGCGCAAGCAGATGACTCAGGTCAAACCCTTGCGGTAGTGTCAGGGTGTGGGGCAACTGTTTCCTGTAGTACAGAAAATCCCATAGATAAATCCGGGCCCATTCGGCATCGAAGGGCAGCTTGCCGTCTTGGTAAACGTTTGGCCGAAGCGGTATCTGCTGGGGATGATACATCTGCTGATATTTTGCCGGTGAATCAGCCAGCGGCATATGTGGCGGTGAGATGTTGTAATAGAGAAAAAACGGCTGACCGATTTTGTTGTGCTCTTGCAAAAACTGTTTAACGCGATGAGCTTCCCACGCAGGTGCAAATCCCTTTACCACGAACGGCGATCCTTCGTTTTCCATAAAAGTCTGGTCACTGTTTCGGTGGTAGACCTTTGGTATCAAGCTGTATTCAAACCCCAGGTCGGCCGGTGTCGAATGAATATGCCACTTGCCGATCACTGCCGTGCTATAGCCCATTGATCGCAACTGTTCGGCCAGGGTCGTGTCCTTGGCGTGTGGTCGGTCCGCAAATGGATATTGGGCCGGCCCCAGGCTTTCTCCCTGCTCGTCGCGTATGCGGTAGTTGTCCGCCGTTCCTGTGCAAGTACGGCTGTATTGTCCGCAGTTCAAAACTGATCGGGCTGGCATACACACCGGCGCGTTGGTCACCGCTAGTTCAAATCGCTTGCTTTGTCCGGCCAACTCGTCGATATGCGGCGTGCGCACTACAGGATTGCCGTAGCAGCCGACCTCAAAGGCGCGCATTTGGTCGCACAGGCAGACAATAATGTTCGGTTGTCGCGCCATGTCGTGCTTGGTGGTAGGCTGGATGACCGATCATCTACGCGGTGGGCCAGATCGATTTCATTTGCCACAGATCCATCGAACGCAGGATAGCCTTGCCCCCTTGTGCCACAAGCTCTATGCCGACACTGTCCGTCTGGGCCGGGTAAATTCGCTTGGTCAAACACTGTCGGCCGTTGGCAAACACCTCTATCACACTGCGATCAATGAACACACGCAACCGCAACGGCTCATCATCAGCAAGTTCCAGCGGCCCTGTCTCTGGCTCAAGACGGATCACGTCGCTGTTGGTACTCGATGCACTGACGTCCAGTGTTAGTGTCTGCTGCGCGCGGTCAAAGAGGATCTGCGTTCTTTCCGTACCGTCCGGAGAACAACGCACCGCTAGTCCTTGTGTCTGGGCATTACCGCTTGGTTCGAACACCGCATCTATTTCCACGCAGTCACCACTGGCCTGGTCAATGATATGCGGCGCCTCGTCGGTTGTTTCAATATTAGTCCAGGCGCGGTGGTTGGATCGCAGCATTTCCAGTTCTTGGGCCGGTTCGATGCGTAGACGGCCATCGTCAAAAAGACTCAACACTCTTGGTATGGATATTATTCCAGCCCAACCGGCAGCAACTTGCGCTTCCTCTGTGCGTCCCTCGTCAATCCAGCCAAACATGATGCGCCGCCCCGCTCCGTCGCAAAGTGTAATTCCTGCGCAAAAGTTGGCGCGTATAAACCCGCCGTAGGCCATCCGTCCGTGCTCTTGGGGGTAAAACTTGTGATCCGCGTACGTTCCCAGGTAATACTGCGCTCCACGCTTGTGGCTGGCAAACAACAGCATGTGCCGGTCGCCCAGCGGGAAAAAGTTGGGCACCGCGCAATCGTTTTCTGCCCCCGGTTCGTAGAACTCGCCCACGTATTGCCATTGGACAAGGTCTTTCGATTGAAACAGAAACGCCGTGTCGCCGCCGCGCTTGCTGTATTTGCCCGACAGCGAGTAATACGTGTCTCCTTCCTTCCAGGCACAAGGGTCGAACACATAGTATTCATCTTCAGGCTTGTGGATGGGAATAACCGGATTGTTCGGATGCTTTTGCCAGCGAATCAGGTCGTCGTCACCCGTAACGATGCAATTGCCGCCACTGTCGCCATGCTTATCCAACCCGTGGTAAATGATCGTGGGGGTCCCGTTATGATCAAACGCCGCGCCGCTGGCGCATGCGTCGCGGTCCGGTCCGTCGGGATCGGGCGCCAAGGCAATCGGAAGATCAAGCCAGTGCACCAAGTCCTCACTGACCGCGTGGCCCCAGTGAATCTGCCCCAAACCCCACGCCGCCGCATAGGGATTGTGCTGATAGAAAAGGTGGTATTTGCCCTTCCAGTAGATCGCCCCGTTGGGATCGTTCATCCAGTTGGCCGGGGCGAGGAAGTGGTATCGTGGCCGGTACGGATCAGCAATGAACCGTAGCCGTTGCGGATCAATCTGCCCGACTGAGTTTGGCAACATGCTATTAAGAGCCAACTGTCTTGCGCCTACCTAAGGTTACCGCAATTGTTTTAACCGTGCAGGTACGCACATATCTAGCCCGGTTGTGATGGCCTTGGGCGTGGGCTGGATGGCGTGCCGCCATGCCGTCAGCATTGCCTCATGCGTTAATCGGCAGGCGAATGCCTGTTATTTTTTGCTGTCCTTATACTGCGGTTCCACTCGACATGTTATAAACCCACTGATGATCTTCTTTCAGTTCCATTTTAAAGAGTTCATCGTTTTTAAAAAAAAGCAAAACCTCTCTCTTTGCCGCATCCTGACTATCGGACGCGTGGATCAGGTTGAATGTTTTTGACATGCCAAAGTCGCCTCGAATTGTCCCCGGTTCTGCTTCTGCCCCGTACGTGGACCCGATCATCTTGCGGCATACATCGATTGCATTAATCCCACGTAACGCTATAGGCATTACTGGTTTGTTGGTCATGAATTGGATCAGCCCATCATAAAAGGGCTTGTCCTTATGAACGGAGTAGTGCCTGGCTGCCAGTTCTTCGCTGATCGTCATCAGTTTCAGGCCAACGATCTGCAGGCCCTTGTCCTCAATCCGCCCAATAATTCGTCCGCATAGATTGCGCTTAATTGCGTCAGGCTTCAAGATAATCAAAGAGGTTTCCATGTATTTTTCTCGGGCAACAGATTTCAGTGTGAAGTTATAGGCCCCTTTCTGTACATATTTTGGTCTAGTCTAGGGCCGAACGCAAATATATTACTTGGCAGGTTGCAATATACAGGTTCAGGCTGTTTTAATTTGCTGGTTACCGGTGGTGTGCATGGTGACGGATTTGAGCCAATGGCTGCAGTTCGTGAGTTGCGGGCCTGCATAGATCCGGAAAAATTGTAAGGACTGGTTTCCCTTGTGCCGTTGGTCAATGAAAGTGCTTGCCGAAACAAAATGCGTGAGGGTAAGGATGGTTTAAACCTTGCTCACATTTGTCCCGGCCGCGCGTTTGCGATTGGAACTGTGGCAATTGGGCAGGAGGCTAATGCCGCGTTCTTCGAGTGTGGTGGCGTGCTTCTTTATGAGACAGAGTGCTCGTGGGGGCCAAGGTCCGCCACATCATGGCCGCGGTGAAAGTTCTTGCCCATTAGGTACTTGATTTCCATCTCCACGTCACGAACGATGATTGGAATTGTTGTCGCCAATTCCGAGTCACGCTCGCGGAGCGTCACTTGCAGCGTGTTCCGGCCCTGTCGTGGCCAGTCAGGGGAGTCAAGGTGGTAGATGAACCAGTAGCCCCAAACGAGATAGCGAGGTCCACGCATCATGAACAACTGGTTGATCTTGCGACCTTGGCAGTCGGCCAGTTCCTGTCCGTTAAGCCTGAATTCAACGCGATCCAGTTCCGTCATATTCATGATCCGGATGCGTAGCAGTACTTCGTGGACTTGTTCAACTTCTTGCCAGTGGTCCAGGTCGTCGCTGATATTGAAGCCGATGTCCGCCGGTTGGTTTACTTTGAGTTTGGCCGGTAACTGCATCGTGGTGCCCGGTTCTAGGGGTGGTTCGGGGTATCGACCGGTGCACGTTGGTACGTAGTAATACTTGTCGCGCGACGCCATCACGTCGGGATGCGGTAGTTCACGTAACTTTTCGTAGAACGAAGAGTCGTATGGCCAGTTGTTGAACCAGTGGGCAAGGTAAAGCCCATCCACGCCTTGCGCCCAGTAGTTGCAGGTGCTGGCGCGAACCATTTCAATCGTGGCTTCTCCTAGGCGATCGGAATCGACGTGGCTGTGGACCGCGGCGTGCACGCGTGTGGGTGATCCCGCTGCCGCCTCGACCAGCGGCCGAAAGTCGATCGTCTGATCGACCAGTTCCGGCCCACTGAACGTTTGTCCGACCAGGGCATCGACGATGCCCTGATTGATCCATGCTTCGACGTCCAGTCCTACGGACCTGCAACCGTCTAGGCTGGCGGGAATGCGGATGGCCAGTTCGCGATCCGAGCCGCTTTTCTTGACCGCTTCATACACACGCGTGATCCAGTCGGTCATGACTAAGCATCCAGCCTCGACCTGGTCCGGATGGAAATAGTAGGGGCAGTAGTTAAGCTGCAACTCGAATCCGTCCACCGGGTAGTTGTTGAGCGTTTCCTCGATCAGGGCAAATCGTTCT
>CAUZAW010000254.1:0-4978 GCA_963577735.1 Phycisphaerae bacterium
TATGCTTTGCTTGCCCTCTGCCCTTGTTGTTTTGCATATACGAAGTGTAAGTCACGACAACACCTCAGCCAACTTGCGTAACTGCCCGGAAGGGTACAAGCCAAAGCACCAGTCCCGTTTCACGGCAAACTGGCGGTTGCTCACCCCTATACGCGTCCGCCATAGCTCCCGCTGAGCCTGCTCCAAGATGTCACGATGCTCCGTCGCCAACTCGCCGTTGATCCGATGAATCGCCTCGAATGCCTGGTAACGACGAGTCGCATCATGATCGTCACCCATGTGTACGATTAAATCCCGCTTGCGACGCACGGTCGGCCCGGACAACCCCAACTCACGGTCCAGATTGTGCGGTAGATGGTGACACCTCCACAACGCCCGCTCCAAATCCATCCGCTGGGCCATCGGTACATCGAACGACAACAATACATCTGCGCTGACCGTAGCCCGCGGGGACAGTTCACGGTCCAACCAGTCGCGGCACCACCGTTCAGTCACCTGGTCGTAAACGGCACCACCCTGCCCGTGAATGAAAAAATCACAAACAAGAGCACGCATCACTGTCGTCAGCAGCAACGCCTTGGGCGCAAGTATCGCCTGCCGGTCAATCGACCGGCCGTCCCCGCTGACCAGTGCAGGCTTGGAACCGGTCAAATCCGCAAACACCCGCCGTCGCGGTCTTTGCCATTCAAGCAGCCAAAGCGGCAGTTCCACACGCTGCCGTTCGACCAGTAACGGCGCCACGCCCGCACCGGGATGTTCATTCACGGCCCGGTTGTAGCTTTCCACACATGAATCTGCTTCGGACACCATGCGTTCAATCAACTGGTTGTACCGGGCAAATTGTCCAAGCGAACTGGAAAACATCCATGCCATCGGGCCCGTATACGGTAACGAGAGATGCTCTACCACCGCTGCCGTCTGCTCAGCCAGCGTTCGATGTTGGCCCAATTGTTCATAGGCGTCAATGATCGGCTGTAGATCAACTGCCAGCGTTGGGCCCAACTGCCGAATCGCTTCATGAAGCACACCCACCACTCGCTGCACATCAGCCGGCGGCCGACAGCCCGTCGGCACCTGCAGGTCATCGTCACCCAGACTCACTTCATGTACTAACAGACGATCACCTTGCACTACCGGCAAGGCCAGTCTCGTCGCTTCATGTGCATCATGATCGACAACGATATGTACAGCCACGGCATCAAACCGCCGCGCCGCAGCCGATACGGCCAGGTTCTTGGCCAATATCCCCGGATGCCACAGCCACGCCTGATGACCGGCCGCCACCACGCGATCCAGCGTCTTATCGCCACCGCCGTGCAGCAACGCCGCAAGCCCACGTCGATCGACGTTCCGACCAAAAGCCGGTTGCCAACTGCAAATTGGTGTATCGCACGTCACCCGCATTGCGTTTAAAGCATAGCGGCCCAGACAAACGGCTCAGTCCCGGGTGACAAGATGAGCTGCGCCGGACGTTTCAGTCCGCTGCGACCAATCCTCGTCTTTGGCGACACACTTCTCGCAATAGACGTGGCCGAACTTATCCTCAAATTTAGCCAGTTCGCGGGCCAGCACCGTGTTGTAGTACGTCATGCGTCGGTCCGGATCATCCAGCGGGCCGCCAAAGCTACGCTCGGTATCGTTGTAAATCAATCGAATGGGCACCTCGATCACATGCAGATCGTGGGCCACTGCCTGCACCCAAAATTGCAGAGGAAAAGCGTACCCCTCCTCGTCCAACTTCAACTTCTTGATAGCGCTAACGCGATAGGCCTTGTAACCGCAAAAGGTATCGGTGATCTTCAAGCCCAGATATTTGTTCATCCGCCCGGTCAGTGACGCGTTGATCGTTTGCCGATCAGCCGGCGGGGGGGCGCCGCACACTTCGCTGCCTAGGTACCGGCTACCGCTAATCACGTCCGCAACGTCGTGGTTAATCGCTGCGTAAAAGTCCGGCAAACTCGCAGGCTCATGCTGCTGATCACAGTCCATGGTGATCAGCCAGTCAAAACTGTAACACTGTGCCCAGCGAAACGCATCGATCAACGATCGCCCATAACCGCGATTGCGGGAATGGCGAATCACCTCCACCGGTTGGCGGGCCAACATCAACGGCGTATTGTCCGTCGATCCATCGTCGATCACCAGAATGTTCTGGGTAAAACGGCGTACTTCATCGAGTACTCCCTGAACATACCGCTGCTCGTTGTACACCGGAATAGCCAACAGCGTTTTCATGGAACTTTCCTCTCAGGGCCAACCTTCCGAGGCTGATCTTAGGCCCGTCATCGCGCTGTATCAACCGGCCTCATCGCCACCTCCCATAAAACCTAAAAGCCGTACCAGTTGAGCCACTGACAACTGATCGGGCCTGGCGCTGGGGCTGATATCCGCAGGCAGGGTGGTGGTGCGTCCGAGAATCGTACCTAACTGCTTGCGCCGCTTGGTGAACAACCGGTGGATCAGTGCCGCCAACGCATCTGGATCATCGGTCAGCGGCGGGTTACGCCGGTTCAAGCGTATCACCATGGACTCCACATTCGGCTCAGGCCAAAAGCAACCTGAGGATACCGACGCTACCCGCTGCACATGGCACATCGCTTCCATAATCACACCAAACGGCCCGTATTCCTTACTGCCCGGCGACGCCATCAGGCGGGCGGCCACCTCACGCTGAATGGTCACTACTGCCATGCTCATCCCCAACCTCTTCGTCGCCAAGTTGGCCAATAGCGGAGACGCGATGTTGTACGGAAGGTTTGATATCAACTTGAAATCTCGGGTGCCCATCGCCTGGCGCACAGTTGGATTGATCGTGTGCTTGCCCGACAACACGTCGTCAAATATCAGCGTTACCCGGTCACCGAAACGCTCGGCCAACTGGTTCTCAAGGATCGGCTGAAGATCCCGGTCCACCTCCACAGCCACCAGCTTTGCGCCGCGTTCGAGAATGTGTTCACTTAGCGCACCGGTGCCCGGCCCCACTTCCAGAACCACGTCGCCGGGCACGATCCCCGCTGCGGCCACCACCCGATCCATCTGGTGACTGTCATGCAGAAAGTGCTGGCCGTAGCGTTTCTTAGGGCGAATCCCGTAGGCGTTGAGCAACGACTGGATTTGGCCAAGCGTTTGTGCCATAAAGTCGAAACCAATCCATGATGCGCTTGTGTTAGAATACCACCATGCCAATCCGCCAGTTGCCGCTACTGTTGATCAACCAGATTGCTGCCGGCGAGGTGATCGAACGGCCGGCCAGCGTGGTCAAGGAACTGGTTGAAAACAGTCTCGACGCCGGCGCGGGCAGGATCGACGTCACCATCGAGGACGGCGGCCGCCAGTTGATCCGCATCAGCGACGACGGTTGCGGCATCGACCGCAGCGAACTCAAACTTGCTCTGGCCCCACACGCGACCAGCAAAATTGCTACATCCGATGACTTGGCCGCCATTGCCACCCTCGGTTTCCGTGGCGAGGCCCTGGCATCAATCGCCAGTATAGCCCGCTTGCGTGTCACGAGCCGCCCGGCAGGGGGCCAAGACGGCGGCCACATCATTGAAGCCCAGGCTGATCAGATCAGCGAACCGGCCCCCGCCTCGGCCGCGCCGGGCACGATAGTCGAGGTCCGCAACCTGTTTTTCAACACTCCGGCCCGGCGCAAGTTTATGCGTACTGCCGCAACCGAGTTCGCCCACCTCGTCGACATGGTATCCCGCATGGCCATGGCTTGGCCGCAGGTCGCTTTTTGTCTTATTCACAACGACCGCCAAACCCTTGAACTGCCTGCAGGCCAAACCCCACGACAACGCTGCGTCGCTATCCTCGGTAAGGACCTTGACGAAGCATTGATCGAATTCGAAGACCAGACGCCGCTGACCGACCACTCGCGGACAGCGGTAACCAGCACCCGCCTGTGGGGACTGGCCGCTTTACCCTCCGTTGCTCGCAGCAATGCCAAGGGCCAGTATCTCTTCCTCAACGGTCGGCCGGTGCGCGACCGCAATATCGCCCATGCCCTACGCCAGGCATACCAGGGGCTGATCCCCCATGACCGCCACCCGGTCGCCGCCGTGTTCATCGAGGCTAACCCTGCCGCCGTGGACATCAACGTGCACCCGACCAAGGCCGAGGTTCGTTTCCGCGAGCCGGGCCTCATTCACGGGCTGGTCCTGACCGCGATCCGCCAACGCCTGCTTGACAGCGACCTCACGCCGCAGGTGGAGGTGGCCGGTAACGACATGCCGTTAACCGCTGGCCTGGTACAAACAACCGCACCGCCGTCGGCCACCGATTTCGTCGACTACTTCAAGCGTATGGACCCTACGCAAAAGGGGTTCGTCTACCAGCAGGTCAAGCAGGCCATGGCGCAGGACAACCCACAGGCCGTGGTCGACAGCGTGCTTGACGAACCCGCGGTACCGCCAGTAGCCGACGTGGGTGTCCTGCAAGTGCACAACAGCTACCTAGTTACCCAGGACGACAGTGGGTTGGTAATCGTCGACCAGCACGCCCTGCACGAGCGAGTGATGTTCGAGGAACTTCGCCACCGCGTGCTCGACCAGGGAAAAAACCTGGAAAGCCAACGGCTGCTGTTACCCGCCACCTTGCCAGCCACCGTGATACAAACCGCTTTGCTCGAAGACTTGCAGCCGCTGCTGGCCCGCATCGGCATCGAGGCCGAGTTGATGGGGCCACAGACGATCGGCATTCACGCATTCCCTTCCTTTCTTTTTGATCGCAAGGTCGACCCGATTGAGTTTTTCGAAATGCTGATCCAACGGGCCGAGCAAGGCCAGCTTGGCCCGGTCGAGGCTGGCGGCGTTTCGGCCACCACGCTCGACGAAGCTGTATTGCACAACGTTCTGGACATGATGGCCTGCAAGGCGGCCGTCAAGGCTGGCGACCGCATGAACCACGAGGAACTAGTGCAACTGCTGGCCAAGCGGGACCAGGTCGAACGGGCCAGCAACTGCCCCCACGGCCG
>CAUZAW010000255.1:0-4955 GCA_963577735.1 Phycisphaerae bacterium
TCCACTGTGGTACTGGCTGCCGGATACGTACCACACCATGCCGGCGGCGCTGGGCGGCTTGTTTGCGGGTTTGCTGACCAAAGTAGGCGCCTATGTGATGATACGCGTGTTTGTGATGATGTTCGGCCACGACCAACATGTTGTAGATGTACTTCAGCCGATCATCTTGGTTTCCGCGGCGGTGACTATGTTCCTTGGCGTGTTGGGGGCCGTGTCAATGCACTCGGTCCGCCGGATTCTGGCGATCCACATCATTAGCCAGGTGGGCTACATGATCATGGGCATCGGCTTGGGAATGGGCGCCATGGCAGGTATGTCCGATGCGGACATGAGCATAAAAGTCATGGCGGTGACGGGCGCGATCTTTTTCATCATCCACAACATGGTGGTCAAGTGTTGCCTGTTCTTGTGCAGCGGCCTGATGCTCCAGCACGCCGGCAGTGATGACCTGGATGAGATTGGCGGCCTGCTGCGGCGAACGCCTTGGTTGGCCGCACTATTTTTGATCGCCGCCTTGTCCCTGGCAGGGCTGCCGCCGTTGTCGGGATTTTTCGGCAAGTGGGTATTGATCAAGGCCAGTTTTGACAGCCACTACTACTGGCTGGTCGGGTTCGCCATTGCCACGAGCCTGCTGACGCTTCTGTCGATGTTGAAGATATGGAGTTACGGTTTCTGGTCGTCGCCGCAGGGCGAACACGTGGCGAGTCCGTCGGTTCGACCCCGCACGACCGGTGGGATCGTGGCCATCGCTATGCTGGTCGTCGTCGCGGTATCCATGGGGCTGGGCGCACAAGGTTACATGAACGTGTCGAAGGTGGCAGCCGAGACGGCGGTCAGGCCGCGAGGTTACATCACCGCCGTGCTCGGCGAACACGTGCTGGATGAACCTGCCAAGCCTCCACAGGCCAAGCAACACCCTGCCACCTTCGACGCAAGGCTTGCCGAAAGCAATCCCTATTAAGGTAACGTCATGCGCATCAAGCTATTTTTATTGAACATGCTGCTGGCCATCTTGTGGATGTTTATGTGGGGCCAGATCAATCTTCACACGATGGCGTTGGGTTTTGCCCTGGGCTTTGTCCTGCTGGGGGTCGTCGGCCGCGTGCTGCCCCAGCGGGGTGACAGCTATGGGCGGAAGGTATGGAATGTTCTTTCGTTTGCTACCTACTTCATGAAGATCCTGATCAAGGCAAATCTTCAGGTTGCGCGTGAAGTATGCACGCCCGGTTTTCAGATGACGCCGGCTTTTATCCGTTACAGCGTTGAAAACATGACTGATATTCAGATTACCAGCTTCGCCAACGCGATCACGCTGACACCCGGCACATTATCTGTGGACTTGGCGCCGGACGCCAAGTATCTATACGTGCACTGCATGTACGCCAAGGATCGCGATGCGGCCTTCAGTGGTCTAAATGAGTTGCGAGATCGTATTATGACGGAGGTCTTCGGATGACAAAACTTACTTTATTGGCTGTTGAACAGGTCGGCGATTGGACGGACCAACTGGTGATAGCCGGTGTGGACGTGGGCATCGTGGTCATCACCTTTGCGATGCTGCTTTGTATCGTTCGCCTGTTGCGTGGTCCGCACCTGGCCGACCGTGCTTTGGCTGTGGACACGCTCGGGTTGATGTTGATCGGCCTAGTCATTCTGCTTTCCATGCGGCTCAAAACACTGATGTTCTTTGACAGTATCCTAGTGCTGTCTCTACTGGCGTTTGCCGGCACGGTTGCCATGGCGCAGTACATTGCCAGGCCGCACCTTAAACAGCGTAAAGCCAATGATCTGGATACCAAGGTACCCCACGCATGAGCATGACTCAGATCAACAACCTGCTTGCTTTCTTCTTCCTAGCCGCAGGACTTTTTTTTATGCTGCTGGCGGCCGTTGGGTTGGTGCGCATGCCTGATTTCTACCACCGCACGCACGCTGCGACCAAAGGCGCGACGCTGGGCACCGTGGGCATGCTCGTGGCCATCATGCTTTTTCTTGTTTCGCATCATGACGTGAGCACTATTGACATTGTTACCAAGGCGGTGCTGGTGATCATATTTACGTTCATTGCCAACCCGGTCGGCGCCCACTTGTTGTCCAAGGCGGCCCACCTAGACAAAGCGCCCAAGTGGCAAAATACGATCAGCGACGACCTGGAATCCGACGAAGGTTGAGATCGCCGTCAACTTTTGCCGATAGTTACTCGTCATCTGTTACCCCATCGGGTATCTTCCTGCCCTCGTGGCACGTTTACAGGAGCATGGCTATGGCAAATCGCAGCGCACTTGTGACTTGGGGGGGGTGGGAAGGGCACACGCCCAAGGCGTGTGCCGACGTTTTTGCGCCGTTCCTATCTGGTCAGGGGTTTGACGTGCGCGTTTCCGACACATTGGATACATATCTCGACAAGTCTTACATGAGTTCGTTGAGCCTGATCGTGCCAATCTGGACCATGAGCACCATTGAGTCTGAACAATGGCAGGGCTTGAGCCATGCAGTACAGTCCGGCGTCGGGTTGGCAGGGTTTCACGGTGGCATCATCGATAGTTTTCGCCAGAGCACCGAGTACCATTTTATGACTGGTGGGCAATGGGTAGCCCATCCCGGTGGAATCGTTTCGCAGCACGACATCCACATTGTGGACAACGACCACGAGATCACTCGCGGCATTAGCGATTTCAAGCTGACTGACACTGAGCAATATTACCTGCACATTGATCCAGCCATCCACGTATTGGCAGAGACGACGTTTACCGGTGAATACGGCGACGCGAGTTTGTATAAGCCCGGTGCCGTAGTGCCTTATGCGTGGACCAAGACGTGGGGCAAAGGCCGCGTGTTCGTCGCCGCCTGGGGTCACACCGACAAGGATTTCGACAACCTGTCGGCCAAAACAATTGTTGAGCAAGGTATGCTATGGGCAAGCCGGTAAGCGCTTTGTGCACAGGTTTACAACAAGAGAATTAACCATGAAAAAAGTAGGCGTGATCGGAATGGGCGTTATGGGCAGTGGCATGGCCATAACCTTGGCTGGGGCTGGCTACGATGTGGCCGTTTTCAATCGTACAAAGGCCAAGTGCGGGCCAGCACAAGAAGCGGGGGCCAGCGTCGCCGACTCGGTCGGCGAGGTTGCGCGATGCTCCGAGGCGATTGTCGTCATGGTGTCTGACGACGAAGCTGTGGAACAAGTTGTTTTGGGTGACGGGGGCGTGTTACAGCATGCGCGGGCCGGGACTGTGGTGATCGATTCGAGCACGGTGCACCCGGATACGAGCCGGAAGCTGGCCGAGCAATTGGCAACCAAGCAGATTGATCTGCTTGATGCCCCGGTAACTGGCGGGCCATCCCACGCCAGCGAAGGGCAGCTTTTCTTTGTCATCGGCGGTGACGAAGCGGTTTACCAAAGGTGCCAGTCGCTGTTCGAGGTGATGGGCAGGCGAAACCTGTACGCCGGTGCGACCGGCAGCGGCGCCGCAGCCAAACTGGGCAACAACATGCTCTGCGCCGTGTTCACCGCCGCGATTGCCGAGTCCATGGTCACGGTCAAACGGTTTGGTCTTGATCCGACCGTGTTTTTTGAACTGATCTGCAACTCCGGCGGCAAGAGTGCCATGACCGAATGGAAAGGACCGAAAATGCTCGAGGGCGATTACTCTTCCCAGTTCGCCCTCCCGTTGATGGCCAAGGATGCCCGTCTAGCTAAGAAGCTTGTCGAACAGATGGACGTCCCATCCAACATGATCTCCGCCGCCTCCGGTGCTTTTGACCACGCCGTCGATACGGTGCCCAACGATTATGATTTTTCAGGAATCTATCTTTGGTACGACGCTACCAAGGCAGGCAGTCGGCCCGTGTGTGGCCGTAAGGTTTAGGTCTACCTATCAACCTGCCCCATCACAACGTCGATTGAGCCGATGATGGCCGGTATATCGGCCAGCAGGCAGTTGCGACACACCGCGTTGGTGACCGAGAGATTGCAGAACGTCGCTGCCCGTGCTTTGCAGCGGTAAGGCATGGGCCCGCCTTGCGATTCGAGGAAAAATCCCAGCACGCCACGTGGGTTTTCCATCTCCACGTATACCTCCCCCGCGTCCGGCTTGAATGTGCGCGGCATTTTCAGCCGGTACTGGGCATCATCGCCCGTGGTCGGGATCATCTTGATGCACTGGCGGATGATCTTCACCGATTGCTCGATTTCTCGCATACGCACGATGTAGCGGTCCCAGCAGTCGCCCAGCACGCCCATTTCGCCCCGCGCCACGCACACGTCAAAATCCAATTCCGGGTACAGGCTGTAGGGCTTGTCGCGGCGAAGGTCGTAGGCAATACCACTTCCGCGGATGACCGGTCCGGTCAGGGCATACTGTCTGCAAAGTTCCTCACTGATCACACCCACGTTGGCCGTGCGTTTGATGAAAATGTGATTGTACGAAAGAAGATCGTTGTATTCTTTGATCTTGGGCTCAAAGTAGTCGAGAAACTCTCCGACTTTTTCCAGATAGCCTTTCGGCAGATCGTGCGTCGAACCGCCGATGGTGAAGTAGCTGTACGTCAGCCGAGCCCCGCAGACCATTTCAAACAGGTCGAGGATGTATTCTCGCTCACGAAAGGCATAGAGAAACGGCGTAAAGGCACCGATGTCCAGTCCGTAGGTTCCGAAACTTACCAAGTGCGATGCTACCCGGTTCAACTCGCTGATGATAATCCGGATGAACTCGGCCCGGCGCGACAATTCCAAACCCGCCAACTCTTCGGCCGCCCGACAGAACGCCCAGTTCTCGTTCATCCCCGCAAGGTAATCCATACGATCGGTGTAGGGGACGTATTGAAAGTAGGCGACGTTCTCGCCGATTTTTTCGGCGCAGCGGTGCAAGTACCCGATGTGGGGCACCGCTTCGAGCACCATCTCGCCGTCGGTTCGCAGCACGATGCGCAGGACGCCATGCGTTGACGGATGC
>CAUZAW010000256.1:0-4950 GCA_963577735.1 Phycisphaerae bacterium
CGGCCAGATGTTGCACCGATCGCTGGAATATCTTTACGAGAACGTCCGAGACTTTCACGTGGCTACGGACGGCAATACCATCGTGGGTGTGTGCGGGCTGAAAGTGGTCTGGGCCAATCTCGCCGAGGTCTACGCACTGGCGGTGGCCCCGCAGCAACGCGGCAAGGGACTGGGGCCCAGGCTGGTTGAATCATGCTGTGACGAGGCAAGGGATCTGGGCATCGCCCGGCTAATGACATTGACCTATGAGCAGCTATTTTTTTCCAAACTGGGCTTTGAGATTCTCGACCGCCAGCAACTACCTTTAAAAGTGTGGAACGAATGTGTGGGCTGCTCCAAGAACCAGAATTGCGACGAGATCGCCATGCTGCGGGTGTTGCCCGATGTTCCCGAGGCCGAGGTACCTGCGTCGACACCTGCGTCGGCTGACGCCTACATTGTACCGATCACGGTGAAGGTAGGGCGCAGCGGCCAACGACAAAAGATGGATGAAGCCCACTGACCCGATGACGTCGTCGGCCGCAGGCGTCACCACGCAGAGGTGGCTGGGGCAAATCTGCGCCAGCCGCACCGTGGCGACAATTGGCCAACAGGTGCAAGCCCAGCGACGGGTCGTCATTCAGGGTAGCTACGGGTCGAGCACCACGATCATGGCAGGGGCCCTGGCAGTGCAAACGCAACGTCCGGTGCTGCTGGTCGTCGCCCACCTCGATGAAGCCGACGACGCCTTGGAAGACCTGAATCTGTTCGGTAGCTCGGGGCTGGCAGCCGAGCGGTTTGCGGCGTTGGAGGTCCTGCCAGGCGAAACAGGTGTGAGCCTGGAGTTGCTGGCGCAGCGACTGGGGATGATCAGCCGGCTTGTTGAGAAACGTCGCGCCAAAGCACCGATTGAAGGTGTGGTCATCGCGCCCATTCAAGCGCTCATGCAGGCGGTGCCCCTGCCCGAGTCGCTCGATCAATACCAAATGACCATCAAGGCCCAACAGCAACTACCGCAGGCCCAGTTGCTGGACTGGCTGGACCGGGCCGGCTACCAGCGAACGGACGCCATCGAGCAACCGGGCGACTTTGCTACACGCGGGGGAATCTTCGACATCTACCCACCGGCCGGCGGGATCACAGGCACGTCCCGGCCTGACATGGATGAAACGGTCGGAGCCATCGCCCCGTTTCGACTCGACTATTTCGGCGACGAAGTTGAAACCATCTGCCGCATCGATACCGATACGATGGGTTCCGGCGAAAAAATCGAGCAGGTATCGATCATCGGTGCTTCTGCGCAACAGTTGCAGAGCAACGACCAGACGACACATTTCCTGTCGCTTATGCCCGATGACATGCTCGTGGTGATGCACGAATTGATGGAACTGGCCGAGCAGGCCCGGGGCTATTTCGAGCGACTGACCAATCCACGCGGGATTTTCCCCCCCCAAGCGGTATTCAAACATCTGACCTCGCTCCCCCATGTCGAATGCAACCAGTACAGCGGGGCATCAGCGGACGAAACAACGATACCACTACCTGCACGGTCGCTGGTGGAATTCGATCAGAACGCGGCCAAGGCGGTGCAGGAGCTTGGCCAGTTGGCCTGCGATCCTGGCACGAATCAGTTGACGGTCTTCTGTCGCAATGCAGCAGAACAGGGCCGACTGCGAGAACTGTTAATCGAACACTCACCCGGTAGCGTCGATGCTGTTGATATCGAAATCGGATACCTGAACCGCGGGTTCGTCTGGGAAGAAAGTGGCGACACCCCCGTCGCCAAACAAGGGGCGATCATACTGGCACCCCACCACGAGCTGTTTCATCGGTACGAAACGCGACGGCGCATTCGCCAGGTCAGCGCACATCTGACCAGCGACAGGGGCAGCCAGGCGTTTTTAGATGTTGAAACCGGCGACTACGTCGTCCACGTCGATCATGGGATTGCACGGTTGGCAGGCCTTAAGACCATGACCCGCCACGGGAAAACCGAAGAGTATCTTACTCTCGAATTCGCCCAAAATGCCCTGCTGCACGTACCGGCGACGCAGATCGACCTGGTGCAGCGGTACGTCGGCGGCTTTTCAGGAAAACCGCCTTTAAGTTTGCTGGGCGGCAAGCGGTGGGCGAAACAAAAGGAATCGGCCGAGGAAGCGGTCAAGGACCTGGCGGTGCAGTTGCTTCAAGTGCAAGCTGCACGCGCCAGCCTCCCGGGGTTACGCTTTCCAGTGGACACGCCTTGGCAGGCGGAATTCGAAGCTGAATTTCCTTACGACGAAACCGAGGACCAGTTAGCGGCCATCGCACAAGTAAAGCGCGACATGGCTGACGAACAGCCGATGGATCGGTTGATCTGCGGCGACGTGGGGTTTGGCAAAACGGAAATCGCCATTCGAGCCGCGTTCAAAGCCGCCCAGTGGGGCAAACAGGTTGCGATCCTGGTGCCGACCACCGTGTTGGCCGAGCAACACGAACGTACGTTCAAGGACCGCATGGCCAATTATCCGTTCATAATCGCATCATTGAGCAGATTCAAAACCGGCAAACAACAATCGGAAATCCTCAAGGCCGTTCAACAAGGCGCGATAGATATTGTCATTGGCACGCACCGGCTCTTGAGCCGCGACGTGGAGTTTGCAGACCTGGGACTGGTCGTGATCGATGAGGAACAGCGATTTGGGGTTGAACACAAACAGCGACTGCTGCAATTCCGGTTGACGGCCGACGTACTGACGCTGACGGCAACGCCGATCCCTCGCACGCTGCACATGGCCATGCTGGGATTGCGCGACATCAGCTCACTTGCAACACCGCCGCTAGACCGCCGGGCAATCGTGACCGAGGTAATCCCTTACAACCAGCACCGCATCAAGCAGGCGATCATCCGGGAGTTGAACCGCGATGGCCAGACGTTTTTCGTCCACAACCGCGTGCACAACATCCAGGCCATGGCCGACGATATTCAGAAGTTAGTGCCCGACGCGCGGATCATCATCGGGCACGGACAAATGTCGACCGGTAAGTTGGAAAAAGTCATGCTCATGTTCACGCGGCGCCAGGCGGACGTGCTGGTCTGTACGACCATCATCGAGTCGGGAATCGACATACCGACGGCCAACACCATCTTCATTAACCAGGCGGACCACTTCGGCCTGGCCGACCTGCACCAGTTGCGCGGCCGCGTGGGCCGGTACAAGCACCGGGCGTACTGTTACCTGCTGCTGCCGGAAAATCGCACGATTACCGACACGGCGGCACGGCGGCTAAAGGCTTTGGAGCGTTATGCCATGCTGGGAGCGGGGTTCAAGATCGCCATGCGCGACCTGGAAATTCGCGGAGCAGGAAACCTGCTGGGCGCCGAGCAGTCGGGCCACATCGCGGCCGTGGGATATGAACTGTACTGCAACCTGCTAGAGCAAGCGGCCAAGCGGCTCAAGAGCGAGCCGATCATCGAGCCGGTGCGGACACACATCGAACTTCCGCTGGCCGGTCAACTCAGCCGCAAGTACATCATGTCGGACAAGTTCCGCATGGAGGCGTATCGCCGGCTCAGCCGGGCAGCGACACTGGAGCAACTGGATACAGTGGCCCAGGATCTGGCCGATGCATACGGGGCGCCACCAGCATCGGCCAAGACGCTGTTGGAGTTGACGGAACTACGCATCGCGGCAAGCACACTGGGGATCAACTCGATCAAACTGGACAAGCTCGACCTGATTTTTCGTTCAACACGCATCAAAAGGCTCGAACCCATCTTGAAAGATGCGCCGGGACGGGTAACGGTGATAGACCAGGGGACGGTGTACTATCGGCCCCCGGAAAACCATCTCGATCCGCCCAAGACACTGGTGGCAATTTTGAGAAAACTACTGGTTACCGCTGCCCGGCAAGGCAGGCAGTAGATCTGCTGTTGATGTCAGGCATTGGGAAGTACACGTTTCGGTAGTTTGCAGACCATGGTGTAGGCAGGGTCGAAGAAATTACCAAGATCGTATTCAACGCAAGTGCCCAGCAGAAAGTGAGCGCCACGCTCATCGATCTGGAAGTCCGATTGCAGCCAGTGGAGCATTTCGCTGGTGGCATGTTGCATCGCCTGGTCGAGCGGCCGGGCGTTACCGACGGTAAAAATGTACTGATCATTCTCCCCGCGGGGCCAGTTGATCTTTTTCCCTTTGTGCAGTTGGACCGTGATCTTGACGTTCATGGACACCTCAATGCCGGTGCCCAGAATCTCACCGTCACCCTGCCAGGCGTGGCCGTCGCCGATATGCAGAAGCGCACCTTCGACAAACACTGGGAAATACACCTTCACACCGGTAACGAACCCGTTGTAATCCATATTGCCACCGTGCTGGCCTGACGTGGCGCAGGAAATGGACTGGCCAGTATCTGGCGCAACCCCGAAACAGCCCAGCATCGGTCGCAGGTTTACCGTCATCGGCCCCATTTGTGAACCGGGGATATCAATTGTCGAGGTGCTGGAAGCGAGGTCGATACACCAGCTAGCCAGTCCCGGATCCAGGTCATGCCGCGGATGACCCGGGTCGAGCACATTGAGCGCAATGGCCTGCCTTGTAAAACCGTGATCACGGTTGGGCGAAATGCTGTCCAATGTCACCTGCAAGGTATCGCCCGGCTGGGCGGCTTCGACGTAAAACGGACCAGTCTGTGGATTGGGCCCATTCGTAACTGATTTTCCAACCTGGCCAAAGCCGTGGGCATCTACGGTGGTGGTGACGATGCTGTCGCCGTCGCCGACGTGCAAGACCGGTTGATGCGAACCAATCGCCGCGTGATATGTCGTGGGCTGGAAGTAATGTTCCAATGGTCATCCTTCCAATGACGCATGTTACCCGGCCTCTACAAAAGCCGCCGGGCGGACAAGGGCGTATGCCGCCAAATGATACAAACTTTCAAAGTCCGGAGACCTGTAATTGTCGAAGCGCAGAAATAGTAACTCGCGGCAGG
>CAUZAW010000257.1:0-4922 GCA_963577735.1 Phycisphaerae bacterium
TTTCATCCAATGTTCCGGGTGCTCAACAAGGTAAGACAACCGTTCCGACAGTGCGTTCGCGTCACGCTCAGCAACCAGGAATCCAGACTCGCCATCGCATACCATTTCCGGTATCCCGCTGTGCATCGTGCTCACCACCGGCAATCCTGTCGCAAGTGCCTCTAGAATCACCGTGGGGGTACCTTCTTGATCACCATCACTGGCCGTCACGCTCGGCGCCACCAGCACATGCGAACGCGCCAGCCATGCGGTCACCTGTGACTGGTCCTGCCAGCCCACCAGTTGCACGTGCTCAGCCACGCCAGCCTCGGCTATCTGACGTTCAAGTGCCGGACGAAGTTCGCCGTCACCGATAATGACGTATCTCACGTTTCTGTGTAACCGAACCAGTTTTGAAACAGCCTCGATCGCGTAATGCAATCCCTTCTTCTCCACGAACCGTGCAATGCTCAAAAGCCGGATTGTGCCGTCATCGTCCGGCCTCCGCGGTAAAAACGAGAACGCGCTGCAATCCACCCCCAAGTGGTGCACGCCAGCCTTCTCCGCACAACAACCCAGCTCGATGATCTCCTTACGCATCGTTTCGCTTAATGCCAAGAAACAGTCCCCCGAAGCAAACAGCCCGTCGTAAACCCCTTGTCTGTGAATTGGCAACCGGGCCACGTCGTAACCGTAAAACGTCGTCACCAACCGACCTCGCAATACTCCGGCTTCGCGCAGCACATTGCCCACAAGACCTGAGGGGCCAAAATGACAGTGAATCACGTCGTGACTTGGCCGATTCAACATCGTCACCGCACGCCCCACCAAAGCCGTACGATGCGTCAGGGTCGCACGGTATCGCGTACGGCAACACCTACCTACAGCCAGCGGCTTGCGCCATCCGCTACGAAACAATGGCCCGAGCGTACGCCACATGCGACTCCAGCGGCCCTTGCCCACTGCCGCCGGATAATAAGTTCTCGAAAGCAAGCCGTATTTCACTACATCAGGGTGCGTCGTCTCATCGGCAACGCTGTCTGCAGGGAATATTTCAACCTCATGACCCCGATCCAGCAGTCCCGTGATCTGGTTAAGCACAAATGTTTGTGATACAGAAGGGAATCGGTTGACAAGAATCGCAATGCGCATCACTTTTATCCGTGTCGCACTCAATTCGTTGACGCACGCCGCAGCAGATGCCCCAGCGATTGAATATAAAGGGCCACCTGTTTTCGATAAAACCAGCATGACCGATCGTGCTTGCGTACTCGGCGAAGTTGCCGCCATGCCGCTTGACGCTCACCCCCGGCAAGTAACGCCCGTGCAGTACGCACTACCTGAAGCCCACACCATCGCCGGGCCTGTGCCCGTAAAGCGTCACGCTGGCCAGCGGGAATATATTTGTACATGATCTCAACTGCACGATACAGGTCATCTACGGCCTCTGCTGTACGAAACAGACGCGACGTTTCGTTGGCGTCGTGCTTCCGGTAGCATGCCAGCGGTCCCGGTTCGTACCACATCGCATACCGGCACGCGAGCCGAACCCACATCTCCCAGTCCAACGCATAAACCAGATCAGTGCGAAAGCCTCCGATCTTTTCATATGCTTCTCGCTTGACCACCATTGCCGGGCACTGAATCCGATTTGATATCGCAATCTTCTCCAGCCACCCTTCCAGCACTCCCGACTTCTTTTGTTCCAGTTCACGCAAACTTATCCAGTGCCCATCTCCGTCCATAAAAATATGACGGCAAAATCCGGCGCCGATATCACCGCGCAACTGCACGCCTTCTGCCATCTGTTTATAAAATCCTGATCGAATCTCATCATCCTGGTGGAGCACATGTATCCATTGCCCACGACTGCGCGAAATACAGGTATTCCAGTTCGCCGCCAGACCTACGTTTGACGGTTGTCGATAAAACTCTACCCGCGTCGGCGCCACTTTCTCGACAATCTCCTGGGCCACGCCATTGGTGGAATGGTCATCGACCACGCCGATTTGCATCTGATCAGGCCCTGTATCCTGGGCCTGATCCAGCACTGACCGCAACGCTGTCTCCAGCATATGCGAACAGTTGTACGTGGGGATCATCACTGACCAGAAAGGGCGGTGCACGTCGGATGGCACGGGGGCGACCCTTGGGATGACCGTGTCATTGTCTGAAGTTTCATCTTGCATGAATCAATCCCGCTTTGCCCCATGCCACCTACTGTGTACCACGGATTCTCCTGAACATTCCGGCCATCAGGCGACGAAGGCGGTCAACACCACCCCAACCGCCAACCGAGCGTTGGTTCGCCATATCCGACAGCGAACCACTCAACACGGCGCCCAGTGCCTGGGCCGGATTCTCTTGGCCTTGCAATGACCTCAAAATGTCATGAATCGGTCCGATCGTGTGAGCAATCGAGCTGAATCGCTTGGCTGACAGACGTGCCGCATCACTCATTTTCGCCAAGCGCGGCCTATCCTCTACCATCGAGTTGATCTTCTCTGCAAGGTCATCCACGTTACCCGGGGCATAAAGAAGTCCATCCACACCATCGTTGATCAACTCCGGCGTCCCCCCACCACAGGCGCCGATCACCGGCGTGCCAACCAGCATGGATTCAATGGTCACCCGCCCAAATGGTTCGGTCTTCGAGCAGACAAGCGTCAGATCTGCTACGCCCATTACTTGCGCGGGGTTATCCAGGTACCCCAGGTAAAGAACACTGTCCTCCATTTTTTTTTCTCTTATAAGGGCTTTAATCTTCTCGAAGTAGGCCTCATTGCTCACAGGACCGACAATCAACAGGCACACGGGTTTGCCTGATTTAATTAGCGTTGTAATGGCTCGAACCGCGTCCAACTGCCGCTTCCATTCTAAAATCGATCCGACGATGGCAATCTTAAACTTCTCCTTCAATCCCGGTCGCCTCTCAAATAATTCCAAGACACCTTCGGCTTCCCCTACAACCGGAGCAGGCAGATAGTTGTTAATTACACGGGTCTTCTCCAATGGCGTCTGACCAGCCCATTCACGACGTACCGCTTCTGAATTGTACAGGACCATGTTGGATGACAGATCCATAAAGCGAACCATCGTGGACAATGGCAGCAGGTATCGTATTCCTTCCGGATTGCTGGGAACCTCTCGGATATGCCACACGTGCGGTTTGCCAGTAAGCATAGCCGCCAATGCCCCCGCACTGGTTACGGATGTGTTCGTATAAACCACATCGGCGTGCCAAGCCTCTACCATTTTGGCCACGACCGCACCCGTTTTAACTATTCTGCGCAACATTCGATCAGGATTCGTCGTCTCGCCCGGACGTGTCGTCCACCAAGGCAAACGGGTAAGTCGATACGCGATCTGTCGCCGGTCCAACTCGTCCACCAGCGGTCCGCGGCGAGGTAAAACTACACTTATGTCCACGCCCATAGGCATGAGGTAATCGATAATCCCCAGCAGTGATCGTTCGGATCCCTCCATGTTGGCAAGGTGAGATATGAAACAGATGTGCATACTAGTCTTCTTTGCAGCCAGAATGCCGCCTACAATTGGCGAACATCTTTTCCTCCGGCCGCACATGCAGCCACCTTGCGCAGAGCCTCTGCGCATTGGCGAATGTAACTAGCCGAGACCTTGGTAAACGCAGGCATCGTCAACAGTCTTTGCGATGCCTGCGCCGATACGTCAAGCCCCCCCCCATCAACAGACTGCTCACTTGGACGCCGCCCTGCCCCGATATAACCGCCTAACTGAGAGTAGTCCAAGTCGCGAAATAACGATGTTTCATGCAGTAAGGTGTGCATGTTTCCCGGTGTCGAGTACCGATCGGAGGCAATCGGGACCCCCTCCTCCCGCGAGGCCTTGACGAACGCACCACGGTTCCAGCCTCCAGCGTGTTCGGGATTGAATCTGAGAATAAACTCTAGAAATCCGCCACGAACCGCCTCCGGATAAGAATCAATCGTTTCAACGGCGCGGCATCCTTGGAGCGCCTCACCGAGCAGTGCATAATTTGTCCGCCGTCGTTCATTCAATTCAGCAAGCCGGGAAATCCCACCCAACGCCAGTTCGACACCGTACAGGTGAGGCCTAAACTTTAATCCAAGGCTCAAGTTGTCCACGTCGAACGTCCCCGCCGCCTGGTCCGTAGACGATCGCCCGTAGTGCCCCAGCACCAGCATGTGGTCGTAAAGCACCGGGTTACTGGTCACCGCTACGCCGCCTTCTCCAGCGGACACCGCCTTGCTGCTTTGGAGACTGAAACAACCGATATCGCCCCAACTGCCGACCGGTTTACTTTTGTACATTGCACCGTGAGCATGTGAGCAATCTTCGATCAACGCCAGATTGTGGCGCTTGGCAATTTCTACGAATCGATCAATGCGAACGGGGTTGCCCCAGATGTGTACTACGCAAATAGCGCGGGTGCGAGGCGTGATACGCCTCTCCACGTCTTCCGGGTCCGCAGTGAGCGTGCGCTCGTCGATCTCGCAGAAAACCGGTATGCCCCCGAGTTGTAGAATCGGACTGGCCGAGGCCACAAACGTGTAACTCGGGATGATGACCTCATCGCCAGGCTTGACACCAACCGCAAAGTAAGCGCTGTGCAATGTGGCCGTGCCGGTGTTCATCGCCAGTGCGTATTTCGATTCCGTCAACCTGCAGAATTTATCTTCCAGAAGGCCAAAGGGACCCGATCGGTTGAACGAAGTCGTTTCTTGACGCCAAGCGCGACGGGCAATGCGCATGATGTCATTCAAACGCACCGTGCGCCATCGTTCGCGGTATTTTAACGAGACGGCCTTGGAGCCCCCAAAAATCGCCAGTTTTTCTGGCGCCGTGACAATATGCTCTTCACCAGTACGAGCCATATTTGCGACCTCACGAGACCTGTCGTTTGCGATAGTCATCCACTTTAATCCCTCGGTAGAACGCAT
>CAUZAW010000258.1:0-4904 GCA_963577735.1 Phycisphaerae bacterium
ATTGCCGTGTGATTCACGGCTCGCGACCCAACCATTCGGCCAGGGGCCGGCCGCTGCTTTTGAACATTTATAGTTCAGCCGACGCATTTACCTACACCACCAATCCATTGACCAGCCGCTATGAGGGCGCGATTGTGCGTGGCAAACCGGCGCAATGGGCCCATCACGACCCGCGGGCGTGTTTGATCCCGCCGGACTGGTCGGGCGGTTACACATCGCTCTACGCCTTGCAGCAGGAAGAAAGCTGGGGTGAGGATCAACAGGGAAAGGTGGCTGAATAAGGCGCTTGTGGACGTCACGCAGTGAACATCAATTGATGGAGGTATTTCATGGCCGGTCAGAAGATTAAAGTGACATTTGAAATCAACCCTGATGCATATGACATGCTCAAGACGGTAAAGGATAAGTTTGAGCTGCCGGATACGTCCAAGGCGCTTCGCTGCCTGCTGGACTATGCATCGCAGGATGGCGATTGGGATGAAATATTTGGCAAGATTCGTTGTCCGCGCTGTGGGTGACTCGATGGGTGTGGACCGCCAGCCCTCAAACCGGTCGATCGGCCACGCCGATCGTCGCCCGAGCGGGCGGCATTCAGGCGGTTGTTGCCGTGGATTCTTTGGGGGGTATTATGCTGGTTGCCGTGAGACCCGGCGGCGTAGCCGGGCAGAGTTCAAATGGGAAATGTCAGTTAATAATTCCTGGCCGTTTCGCTATTATCGCGTTTACATCAGTCCAGTGCGCACCGCACTGGACGAGAGAGACGGACAACTGAAGCGATGTCAATGAACGAGGAACAGCGATTCGCATTTGACACGTGGGGTTTCCTCACGGTGGAGGATGCCATCACAGCTGAACAGGTTGCAGAGCTCAAGGCCACTGTCGACGAGAAGGGCCCGATGCTCCACTCGCAACACCAAAGAGACGGCGGTTTCTGGTCGCAGGCCTTCGTCGACCTGCTCGATGTTCCCGCGGTCTCTCCGCTCCTGGACGAGCTCTACGGCGGTCCATCGGCCGGTGGGTTACCAGCATTCCGGATCGACCACATCAACGTGCACACGCACGGTGTGTTCAACAAGGATTTTGCGGGGGGAACGATTCACGGCCAGAACGCACGCTTGTTCGATCCCAAGCGGCCACGTGAGCTGGTCACAACCTACTTTGACCGCGACCCTGATAGTGGGGCCTTCGAAAACGGCCTCGTTAGTGTGGCGTATGAACTGGAGGACACCGTCTGCAACGGGGGTGGATTCGGCTGTCTAGCCGGCTCTCACAAGGCGCATTATCGCGTCCCGGAGGCATGGTGTGATTTGTCCAAGGGTGTGCACCGGATGGTTACCCACGTTCCTGCACGGGCCGGCACCGCCATCATCTTTACCGAGGCCTTATGTCACGTCACTCTGCCTTGGACGGCACCGAGCACGCGCACCACGCTCTTTTACAAGTACACGAACCGAGGAGAGGCGTATTGTGGCGCTAACAACTTTTTTCACCCAACCGATGCTGATGGGTGGAACGGTGTGGATGATCGCAAACGCGCAATCCTCTCGCGCCCGCCACAAGCCTACCGCCAGCGCAAGAGGGAGTTAGCCGAAAGGGAGAAAGCCTTGCAGGGAGAATGAAGGTCGGGCCATTTCGTTTCGTCGGTCAATCAGACTTGTGATGCGTCAAAACGATTAATGTAATGATTTCACGTTTCCCTTTGCCCTTTTCTGACACCACGGCCCTGACACATCGGGCACAAGTATACTTATGGTTGTTTCAAATTAATAAGACGTTCGCCACACTGGATGCTTTGAGCTTGACGGCGGGTGTGAATAGGCCAGCTGCGCAGATCAGCCAGGCCGGACGCTTCCTGTCAGCATCGGTATCCACGTGAGGACGGACAAGATGCTTCCGGGGCAAATAAGCTCACGGTTGATCGCACAGGGTAGGCAGTCACCCAAGGTCCTCCATTTGCACAAGTAGTGTTCTTCTATGCGCTGCCTATCTAGGCCATCGCAGTTGCCAATTGTTTAATACGTACTTGTCTGGCCATGGCTTTAGAACGCCAGGTAACAGTTAAACTTCGGGTCAGGCGTTTCGTGCGAGGCAGTCTAACCTTGTTTGCAAGGTAAGACGGAATTGACCATGGCCAGCAATCACCCCACACGACATTGGGCAAAAGGGCTGCTGCGATCGTGCGTCTGGGGTTCACTGGCCCCTAGTGTGGGGGATTCTACCCAGAACTCTGGCCATTTTCGGGTGAAATTCCCCAGTTGGTAGGTTATCAGAGTCCGCAACATTCTCGAGGAGTCGTGGTCACCAGCCTGAAAACGCGCATTGCGATCCCGATGCGATGATGCCAGCGCCGCTGGTATGTTGTTTGCATTGTCTTCTGCCATGTCTACCTGCAGAAGACAGTCAGAAGGATGTGGCAACGGTTTATTGCTGGCAAATCGGTGTCCAAGCCATGGTGAACCCACCATTGAAAGTCCAGCAGTTTCGACGTGTTGTCCATGTCTGAAATTGCTGTGCATGTGTGTTTTGATCAATTTGTTCTGGATCCGAATGTTGAACCTGAGCCATCGCAACTTTTAACCATTAAGGAAAAATAAGATGAACCTTCACAAGAACACAAATTGGATCGTTTCGAAGATGCTGGCCAAGAGATCGGAATTCGTACTTCGAGGTGCAATGGCACTACTGACGGTCGTCATTTTGCTCCAGCCCGCCCATGCGGCCCTGACGGTGGTCAACGTGGTGGAGGACTCGGGGAACCTGCAGCACGTTCCAGACATGGCACCCATCATGGACGGAGCCCTGATGGCCGGCGCTAAGGTCGAGGTTGGTAACGCAGCCGGCATGGTGGATATCGTTACTTGGGTTGCCGACGGTGCCAATTCGGGCCATGCCGATGGCAACGCAATCGCTAACTGGCGTCTGTCATTGACCGGCGACAGTGGTGGTAGCCCACTGATCTTGGAAGGTCAGGAAGGACTAAATGGTATTGATTACCTGGTCATTGACCTGATGCCTGATCACCAGATCGCGGCATTTGACGACATTGAGCCGAATCCTGGGACCCCGGGTACGGTGGGGGGTACCGATCCGTGGATTGGATTGGTAGGTGGCAACAGCGCCCTGGGATGGGATGTTGAGGTGACTTACAGGGATGCCGTTGCTGCGGGCAGCCACCCAGCGCAGAATGATATCTACCGGCAAATGCGCATCGATTTTACAAAATCATTCGTTGCTGGAGATAGCCTTTACTACATTGCGGACAGTGATGCGGTGATTCCCGAACCGGCAAGCCTTGCGTTGCTCGGTGGCGGCAGCTTGTTGGTAGTACGCCGTGGTCGGCGGCGATAAACCGGTATGCATCCATATACTCATGACCCCCTGGTGCGGCGGCTTGCCTCGCATCGGGGGTTTTTTACATAGATGGCCAGTGTTGACCACCAGTAAAAGCGGTAATCAGGGAAATTGATGCTGGCTTCAAAGGCTCATCCAATAAACTCAAACCCGGCGTAGGACATGGTTGTTTGCAGTACTTGCGTTAACTTTTCAAGTCGGTAGATTCAGCCCACTGGAAAGGGTGGTGATGTTCAAAACCGACAAAGCCAAGACATTGTACGATCGCGCCTGCCAGTCATTGGCGTTGGGGGTCTCAACCGCGTTTCGCCGGGTGGTGACACCGGTACCGTTGTACATGCAGCGGGGTGACGGCCCGTATTACTACGACGTGGACGGGCACGAACTGCTTGATTACACGTTGGCGTGGGGTCCGCTGATTTTGGGTAACAACCACCCCAAGCTCACCGCGGCCGTTACCGACCAGATCGGCCGCGGCTACACCTATGGCGCTCAGCATCATGGGGAGATCGAGCTAGCCGAGTTGATGGTGTCCGTGCTGCCGGGTGTTGAGCGGGTGATTTTTTCCAACACGGGAAGCGAGGCGGTGCAGTCTACGCTGCGTTTGGCACGGGCGTATACCGGGCGTGACAAATTCATCAAATTTGAAGGCCATTACCACGGCTGGCTGAACAATGTGCTAGTGTCGGTGCATACGCCACGGGACCAATTGGGCCAGACGGTGGCCTCGACGGGCGGCCAGCCGGCGGCGGAATTCGAGCATACGCTGGTGTTGCCGTGGAACGATCCCGAGGCGCTCAAACGGGCTTTTGCTGAGCATGGCCAGGAGATTGCCTGCGTGATTACGGAGCCAATTAACGTCAACTCCGGCTCATGTATGCCGCAAGCTGGCTACCTCGAGCTGATCCTCGAGTTGTGCAGTCAGCACGGGGCGCTCTCGGTTTTTGACGAGGTTATCACGGGTTTTCGCATCGCGCTGGGTGGAGCGCGGCAATATTTTGATCTTGGTCCGGACTTGTCGATTTACGCCAAGGCGATAGCGGGCGGATTTTCCATGGCGGCGGTCGGCGGACGCGCTGAAGTGTTCGAGGTGTTGGCCGACGGACGCACGATGCACGCCGGGACGTACAACGGCAATCCCATTGGCACTGCTGCCGCGGCGGCGACGATCCGGGCCCTGTCGGAGCCTGGTTGCTTTGATCGCATGCTCGGGCACGGCCAGGCGATTCAACAGGCGGTACGCCAGGCGGCTGACAAATACGGCCACCAGCTTGCCATTGCTGGGGTGGGCACTGCATTTTCCGTTCATTTCGGGCTCGACCAACCACCGTGCAACTGGGCACAGGTCATGAAAGCCGACAGTGAGAAATATGACCGTTTCCGTGCCGCCATGCTCGAGCAGCACATTCAACTCTTGCCCGAGGGCCGCTGGTACGTCGGGGCAGTGCATACGGACAGGGAACTGGACAAGGTGGTCCCTGCCATCGAAACATGCATGCGGGGTTTGTAGAAGTCCGCTGCTAAATTGGAAACAGTCGCTATGAAGCTGGGAA
>CAUZAW010000259.1:0-4861 GCA_963577735.1 Phycisphaerae bacterium
TCTTCGTCTGCCCGCCCTGTTGCAGCGGTTGGCCTGTGTGATCTTCCTGCCCGCGTACTTGGCGCCGTGGGTGTTTAAGCCGGACTTTTTCCTGCAACTGGGGCTCACTGGCTTGATCGAACATTCGTGGTTTATCATGGCGGTGCTGTGCCTGCCGGGATTGGCATATCTCGTGCTGGTCAAACCTCGTGATCAGTTCGGCGCGGCCGCCGAGGCCAACCCGTGGAACGCCAACAGTCTTGAATGGGTGACTGAATCACCACCGAGTCTCCTGAACTTTGAAAATATACCGACCGTTTACCGCGGGCCTTACGAATACAGTTCCCCTGTCACTGAAGAGGACTATCTGCCGCAGAACCACAAGTTGCCCGATAGCGTGGTCGAACCGGGGGGGCACTGACCAACTGGAGATCGCTAAGTGCGCCAGCAGATGAGTTTCACATGAGCGAATCAGTAACGTCAACACGTCAATGGACCGTTTACCGACCCTGGCTGCACCGGTTTGCCGTGTGGCTGGTGGTTGCGACGTTTGTGCTGCTGGTTGCCGGTGGAACCGTTACCAGCACCGGCGCCGGGCTGGCAGTGCCCGATTGGCCCACGACATACGGCCACAATATGTTTGCCGTGCCGTTGGACAAATGGATCGGCCGCGGGGGAATTTTCTGGGAACATTTGCACCGGCTGTTGGGCAGCGCCATCGGCATGTTGTGCATCGTGATGTCCGTGTGGCTGTGGGTGACGCAGCAGCGGCGCCCATGGCTGCGTGTCCTCGGCATTGCGTTGCTTGTGGCGGTTGTCGTGCAGGGAGTGATGGGTGGTTTGCGTGTGACGCAACTGTCGCGGACGCTGGCCATCGTGCACGGTATTACCGGACAGATGTTTTTATGCTTAACCATCTTGATTGCTGCTGCCACTGGCCGGTATTGGATAGAGGCGGCCCCCATGGCGTGCCGGTCAACAGTGGCGGTCTTGCCTCGGTTATCCTTGGTGCTGCTTGGTGTGCTGTTGGTTCAACTGGTGCTGGGCGCGTTGACACGACACATGGGGGCGGGTTTGGCGATCCCTGATTTTCCCCTGGCGTACGGACGCATTGTTCCCCCGTTTGATGCCGCTGGTATTGCAGAAGCCACCAACCGGATGGCCTTCGATGAGGCAATCGCCGAATCGAGTTATTTTGCCCCGTCACAGGTTGCCGTGCACTACGCGCATCGCCTGTGGGCCGTCGTGGTACTTGTCGTTCTTGGTTGGCTGGCAGCGCGGTTGTGGGCAGCGGCGCCCCACGTGGCCAATTTTACCGTGCCGACCGGTGCATTAATCGTAATGGCATGCATACAGGCGGTCCTGGGTGTTTCGGTTATCACTTCCGGTCGCCATGCCCATATCGCCACCGCACACCAGGCGCTTGGCGCAGCCATGTTGGGCACAGCAGCGTTGTTGGCAATCCGCTTGTCCCGGTTTTTTGACCATGGGCTTTTGTCCAAAGTCGACGATCGGGTTTCCCCAACCGTTGTTTTGGAAGGTGTTGGCGCATGACCCAATTGACCAGCCATGGCGATCGCCGCCTGTGGCCCGCGTCGACATCACACGTGGCGGTGCTGGCTGACTACTGGCAACTGGCCAAGCCACGCCTGACGCTGATGGTGGTGATTACCACGTTTATCGGTTTTGTCATGGGCTTACGCCATGTGGCTGCCGGGCAGTGGTCATACGCAGCGCTGCTGGGCACGCTTGTGGGCACGGGGTTATCGTGCATTGGCGCCGGCGTGTTTAACCAGGTAGTTGAGCGTCATGTGGATGCCCGGATGCGCCGGACGATGAGTCGGCCGCTACCGGCAGGGCGAATGTCGGCTAGGCATGCCACGGTGATTGCTGCGATTGCCTGTGTCACAGGTATTGCACTTGTCGCCATTGCCGGTGGTATGTTAAGTGCCGCCCTAGCCCTGATCACGATCCTCGGTTACGTATTGGTCTACACGCCGATGAAGTGTCGCAGCAGTATTTGCACGGTCATCGGCGCGATACCTGGCGCCCTGCCGCCGGTGATCGGCTACTCGGCCGCCACGGGTACGGTCGGTGTTGAGGCATCGCTCTTATTCGCCTTGCTGTTCATGTGGCAGTTGCCGCATTTTCTGGCTATCGCTTTCCTGTATCGCCGTGATTATGCCCGTGCCGGATTGCCCATGCTGCCCGTTGTGGACGGCGATGGGCGTAGCACATTTCGACAGATTCTGCTTGGTAGCCTAGCACTTTTGCCGCTGGGCCTGACCCCGGCCATGGCCGGAGTCAGTGGGCCGACTTATTTTGTGGTTGCACTCGTGGCCGGGCTGATGTTTCTGGGTTTTGCCGTTGCGCTGGCCATCGGACGGACGCGTCGCCTTGCAAGGGCGCTGTTTCTGGCGTCGCTGGTTTATCTGCCTATCGTATTCACAATGATGTGGATCGATCAGTTGTGAGCGTGAGCTAAAGATATGTCACACACCGCTATTGGATATCCGTCTGCACACGGGCACGATGATGAAGGGCCTCTGATGGCGCACGGTTCCGTGCTACAGACGGGGATTTCCAACGGCAAGATCGGTATATGGCTTTTCCTCGGTTCGGAGGTGATGTTCTTTACCGGTTTGATCGGCGCTTATATCGTGCTGCGCTTCGGGCAGTCGGAGTGGCCGGCCCCCGACCAGCGGTTGAATGTACCGTTGACAGCCATAAACACATTTTTTCTGATCTGCTCGTCGGTGACGCTGGTCTGGGCGTTGCAGTCTTATCAGAAAAATCAACCGGCCAAGGGTACTTTCGGGCTGTTGATCACCACGCTGATCGGTGCCATGTTCGTCGGCATACAGGCATATGAATACGTTGAACTGTACTCGCACGGCGTTCGGCCAGATGCCGACCTGTTCGGCACCTGTTTTTATACGATGACCAGTTTTCATGGTTTCCACGTGCTGATGGGCGTGGTGGCCCTAGCGGTGCTGACGGTCATGGGCTTTCTCGGTAAACTGGGTCCCAGGTATTCCCAGCACGCGTCGCTCGAACTGATCGGCCTTTACTGGCACTTTGTAGACTTGGTGTGGATTGTTCTCTTTGCGATCGTGTACTTGATGTGATGCAAATACGGGGCGTTTTTGCCGGGTACCAGTCCCGGGAATGGCTGTATACCGACGCGGCGGAGTGATTCAATGGCGGCACACCAAAAACCTGTAGTCAACCTGTCCGTTTGTTTTTTTCTGCTGCTGATGTTTACCGCGGCAGAAATAGCGTTGTATGAATTCTGGCGACACACGCGCGACCATTGGGAAGAACCGTTCGTGCCGAAGTTCGCCGTGGTGCTGTTGATTTTTCTGTTTACGTTTCCTAAAGCATTTATTGTACTTAGCTACTTCATGCATCTACGCTTTGAAAAGTCACTGGTTGTTCTGGTTGCCCTTGTGCCTTTCGTCATAGTGGCTGCCGCCATTGTGCCTATCCTCACGGATATTCGCACACTTGCTGACCGCAACTATACCAAGGCAGTTGGTTTGGTAGACGATTTTAAATCCGATCATTATCCCGGCAAGGGCGGGGAGCATGGTCTGCACGCAGACGAATCACCCTGACCGCGGTTGACTTATGACAGCGGCCATTTGCATTAGCAACTTAACACACAATTACCCTCCACCTCGCAAGGTTCGCCGGCGAGGGTTGCAGGTTCCCTGTAATTCAAGCATTGTGTTGCCTGAGAACCGCCCTGCCCTTGATAACGTTGGTTTCAACATTGGGGCCGGTGAGATCTTTGGCATCCTCGGTCCCAACGGCAGCGGCAAAACCAGTTTGTTTCGCGTGATCTCGACCCTTATGCGACCGACGTCCGGCAACGTTCACGTGTTTGACTATGACGTCCAGTCCCAGGGCGATCAGGTCCGACGGCAACTGGGAATCGTTTTTCAAATGCCCAGCCTCGACCTGAAACTAACGGCTGAGGAAAACATGTTGCACCAAGGTCGCCTTTACGGCCTGAGGGGTGACGTGTTGCGACAACGGTTGGCTGAGTTGCTAACCGCGTTCGGCTTGGACCAGCGCCGCAGTGAATATGTCGAGCGATTCAGCGGCGGCATGCGCCGGCGCCTGGAGCTGGCCAAGGCCATGTTGCACCGGCCCAGACTGTTGATGATGGATGAACCGTCTACGGGGTTGGACCCCGGGGCGCGGCGAGATTTGTGGACGCACCTGCACCGTCTACATGAGCAGGGTGACATGACCATTGTCCTGACCACCCACCTGATGGACGAGGCTGATTACTGTCACCGTCTGGCAGTCCTCAATGAAGGCAAGTTGGCGGCATTGGACACGCCCGTGAATCTGAAATCCCGCATTGGCGCCGATGTGATCACGGTTGAGCCGCATGATGCTGGCGATGCCGAAAATTTATGCCGGTTAATTAGTAGCCAATTCGGTCCTTGGCCAGACGGCGCTGCGCCGGTGGTGCACCGGGGGAAGATTCATTTGCAAAAGGCCGATGGCCCGGCGTTTGTACCTACCCTGTCGGCCTCGATCGCCGCTCGGACCCGTAGTGTCACCGTCGGCCGGGCCACCCTTGAAGATGTGTTCCTGCACCTGACGGGACACACCCTGTACAAGTGATTGGCGTCGCGTCACGATGAGCCGCGGCTAACCTTTGCCGCACCAGTGACCGATAACGTTTCTATCCATCACCTTTGCGGTTGTAACGTTGCAGGATCCTGATTTTGGCAGCCATGCCAATAACCACGGGCGGTACAAGTCGGCTGATGCGATTGCTGCGCGTGATCATGCTGCTCTACAGCGGCGCGGGGTTGCTGATGCTTTCCAACTGGGCGTGGTTGTTGCAGCGCGACGGAGGGCA
>CAUZAW010000260.1:0-4826 GCA_963577735.1 Phycisphaerae bacterium
GAGTTCCTCGAAGCCGAGGGCTACCTCTACACCATCCGGCTGCCGGCCAATCCGGTGTTGCAACGCGAGATTCAGCACCTGATGACCCGCCCGGTGGGCCGACCGCCGCAGAAGCCGATCGTGCTGTACTACGACTTTCCGTACCGGGCCGCCACTTGGGACAAGGCCCGTCGCGTCGTGGCGAAAGTCGAGTGGCACAGGGACGAGTTATTCCCCCGCATCGGGTTCATCGTCACCAACCTTGGCGGCGGCGCCGCCCGTGTCACCCAGTTTTACAACGGCCGGGGCACGGCCGAGCAATGCATCAAGGAGGGCAAGCTGGCCCTGAACTGGACGCGGCTGAGTTGCCACCACTTCGTGGACAACCAGGTACGGCTGCAACTGTTTGCCCTGGCGTATAACCTTGGCAACTTACTGCGGCGGCTGGCGTTGCCGGCGAGCGTGAAACATTGGACGCTGACCACGCTGCGGAACAAACTCATCAAGATCGGATGCAAGGTCGTGCATCACGCCAGGCGCGTGGTGTTCCAGTTGGCGGAGGTGGCGATCCCCCGATCCCTGTTCGCTCTGATCCTCCGCCGCATCGAGCGGTTGAGGCTGCTGGTCCCGGAACCCCCATGATCACGATCATCGCACTCGACATCCAGAATCACGACAGCCCGGCAGCTATCGGTGCGCCCATGCACGGTGAAACGGGCCCCAGATTGGCCACACCCCCAAACATGAGCGTGAACCAAGACAACAATCTTCAGAAAATGAAGAGAAGCCGTTGCTGCTGCGAGGGGCGATGGTAGAATCCAAGCCGGTGGCCAGCGGTGTTCGTTGGCCAAAGTCCAACTGGGAAATCCCGGATCAGACGATGACGCCGACATCACCAACCGATTTTGTCGTGTCCGCCGAGCAGGTGCAGAAGTTCGAGGCTGACGGGTTTCTCGTGGTCCACGGCCTGATCAGTGCCGACGAAGTCAACCAGTACCGCCAAATCTACGACCGGTTTCTAAGCGGGCAGATCGCTTGTGATCAGATGCGCTCCGATCTGGGCGGGCACGCGTCGCCCAACAAGCCGGGCGTCGAAAACGTGACGCAGATCATGTGGCCGAGCGATTTTGTGGCCGGGTTGGCGGACAGGGCGCTACATCGCCGAACTGTGGCTGTGGCGCGGCAACTGCTCGGCGAGGACATCGTGTTTGATTTCGACATGCTGATCGACAAAGCGCCGCGGACCGATACGCCCACGCCGTGGCACCAGGACGCGGCTTATTGGCCCAACATGCCCGACACCCGGGCCGTCAGCGGTTGGGTGGCGCTCGATGAGGCGACGCTGGACAACGGGTGCATGTGGTTCGTGCCGGGCTCACATCGAAAGGAGCTGCGCTCGCATCAGGCTGCGGGCAAAGGCGGAGGTGCCAAGGTCTGCCAGGCGACCGAGGCCGAGGGCGTGGCCGTCCCGCTGAAGCCGGGCAGCGCCACGTTTCACCACGGGGCGATGCTCCACTACAGCCGCGGCAACACGACGGACACGCACCGCCGGGCGCACATCGTCAACTTTCGCCCGCAAGCGATGGTCGAATACGAGCGCCGCTGCGGGTTCGATCACGGCCGCTCTGGAAACGTCACGGACCGCAAGGTGCGCAACATGAACTTGCAGGAAAAGACGTGACGCCGATCGGCGTAACCTACATAGGCTCAGCCTCATACAGGTGGGATCACCCGCTGTCGGGCAAGGGCACAGCATGCATCCAACTTCGAATCGCTTCCGGATCCTCCTCGTCGGGGTGATCCTCGTAAAGGACCTTAGTTTTGTGACTGACTTAAATCAAAGTCAACCGCTGACGTGCTTGACTTGATTTAACCCGAACACCGGATACTCACTACCTGAAACATTGATAACCGGCTCAATGTTCTTACGACCGTGCTCGATCAGCACGTCGAAAAAAGGCTCGCGCGTCTGCTTGAGCAGTTCCAGCAAATGCGCGCGATGCACTGCGCATATGCTCGGATCCTCGTCGGCCAGGTTACGCTTCTCATACGGATCAGCCGAAAGGTCAAAAAGCAGTTGCTGTCCCGATTCGTAATAGGCGTACTTCCACCGATCCGAAACGTAGCCACGCCAATCCATGTAGTTGAGACTTGCACGTGGGCAACCAACCACTTCCAGCAACACACTTTCCGGACTATTGAATGACTCACCACGTAATACCGGCGAAAAATCAATCCCCTGGTTCCAGGGTGGAACCGCCGCGCCCACCAACCCCAAGGTCGTCGCCATCAGGTCTACCAGGCTAAAAAGTCCCTTGGTCTTGCCCTGTGTCGCAAAAGCGCCCGGCCAATGAAACAGTGAAGGAATCCGCGTTGATTCATCATGAGGATGCGCCTTTTTCTTACTCAATCCGTGGCTGCCCATGAAATCACCGTGATCGGAGATGTAAACCACCAGTGTGTTCGAATCAGCGAAACGCTCACGCTTTTGCAGAGATTCCATCAACCGGCCGATGTTCCAGTCCACGTTTTCTATCATGGCGTAATACGTGGCCAGGTCTTGGCGAACACCCGGACTGTCCACAAAATTGGGCCGCACCTGCAACGCCTGCGGGTCATGTCACCTGAAACGATCCGGCACCGTCATGGGAAAATGCGGCGGGTCCAGGCTCAACACCATAAATAATGGCTCGGACCGGTCGTACGAGTTCATGTAATCGATGGCCAGATCCGTCACCCCGTCGGCAATGTAGCCATCCACCCGCGTGGGGTTCACGTCGTTGTTGCGGTATACGATCCCCTCAAAATGAACATTGACCAACTCGTATGCCGCCCATTCCTGAAATCCACCACGCAGGTGCTCGGGCGTGCGCTGGCGAAATATGCCCCAGTATTCTTCTTCACTGCCACGCATGGTCGGTGGAATCTGATCTTCCACCACGCCGCAGTGCCACTTGCCAAAATAGGCCGTGTAATAACCATGGTCCTGCAACACCGTAGCCGTACTCGGCGCCGCCGGTTTGTACACGTCATAGTGTGTTGTCATCGGCGCTGCATGGGCGTGGCGACCTGAAAATATCGACGCCCGGCCCGGCGTGCAGATGGGGCAATTGGCGTACGCGCGGTCGAAACCAGCGCCCTGCGCCGCAAGCCGGTCCATCCAGGGTGTCTGTACGTTCACATCACCGGCATGGCCCATCGCCTGGCCGCGATGCTCGTCCGACAAGATATAAATAACGTTGGGGCGACCGGCAGGCATGTCCATATTCTTAACCTCGTTGGCTTTGTTTAACCGCATCGGCACAGATCAAGACGATCACCTGCCTGCCACATTCTAATGTTTTTGCGGGCCGACTTGTTGAGGCCCAATGCGGCTGCGCACCCGCATGGCGGTGTGAGCTTCGGGCGACCCGTCGTGAAAGCTTCCAAACCATTTGTCCAATGGCACCAGTTCGTCGCCGAAGTTGCATTCGAAGAAGCGGTGGTGCAGGTAATGAAAATAGCTGCCATTCTTGATGGCCCGCTCGTTCTTGATCACGAATTTGTGGAAGCCGGCGTGCCCGGCAGCAGGGGCCAGGCCGGCATGCATGAGGTGGAACATGGCATGGAGCGGGTGTGACGGGATGACCCAGTGCAATAAAACTCCGGAGAAGTAAATCAGATGTTCGATCGGGTGCATCGATAAACCTGACCACGGCCCGATGTTTACGTTCTTGTGGTGTAGGTAGTGGGCTGATCTGTACAACCACGACCAGTGCAAAATCCGGTGTGTCCAGTAGAAGTGAAGCTGACGCATGAACAGGACAGCGACCATCATCAATACGCAGTAAACCGGGTGTTCCCGCCAACTCACGTATGGCAGCAATTCATTGGCATATGCCCACAACGTCACCGCTTCAAATGCGGTCCAAACCAGGCAACCGCTGATCACGCTCCAAAACATATTGTCCCAGGCCTGATTCTTGAACAGGAATGCTTTGTTGTTCGAGCTGAGCCAGCGGGGATTAAACTTGTACTTACGACCTTGGGCACGCTGAACATAAAGACGCAGATGCAGGCTCCCAGACAATAGCGTCACGAACGCCACGTTCCGCAAATAAATTTCTCCGATCCAGCCAACGGAGAAGGAGGTGGTACGTGACAGATCCGGCGTCAAGAAAACCCAAGCGACCACTGCAGCGACCATGTACAACGCGTTCTTCGGCCACAGCAGCCCCTCGTACCCGAACAGCAGCTTGAGAATAGGCATGAGGCGCAAGGGCCACGAGAACAGCACTGAAGGTCGAGGCAACTGGTCCGGCTGCCACTCACCACGAGCATCGCGCGATCCTGCTTCTGCTTCTGCTTCTGCTTCTGCTTCTGTCATCTTCGGGTTTATTCTACCTTGGCCCGACCGCGGCATCAAAACTTAAGTGAAGTCTTAACCCACATTCCCAGATGGCCTTGAATCTAAGATAGAACCAACATGAACTTCAGCCTGCAAAACAAGAGGTTCCTGGCCTATACATCTTAAGATTTCAAGAGCACCCAATGAACGAGAAATGAAAGACGCTTTACGACTTGAGTTTGACCGTACCGTCAAACTCGGTCCCATACTCCGCCAAGCAATCTTGAACTTTAGCCTTGTAATGTTCGGCCAACTGTCGTTGCCCTTCATTCGATGGCGCCGCCTTGTAAGCCAATGCAAACATCCGCCTCCCATTGCTCCCGCCAAATGACGCGTGCCACAGTTGATGGGAAAAAAACACCACATCTCCTGGCAGAGATTCAATCGCATAAGCGGATACCTCGTCCGGTTCGACACCAAACCGCTTGAAGCAAGGATCATCCAGAAGTTGAGGAGACTG
>CAUZAW010000261.1:0-4822 GCA_963577735.1 Phycisphaerae bacterium
GAGGCCCGCTGGGCACCGGCGTCGCGCCCCATGCCAACCCGCCCGTGGAATGGAGCGAGAACAAGAATATACGTTGGAGGATCACGCTGCCGGGCAGCGGGCATTCGACGCCGATCGTCTGGGACGATCGCGTCTTCATCACGACATCCGTCCCTTATGGCGATGCTCTGGAACCCCGATACAGCAGCGCCCCCGGCGCGCACGACAACGCGCCATTGACGCATCCCCACCGTTTCGTGGTCATCGCTGTCCGTCGCAGTGATGGAAAGATCCTCTGGCAGCGGACCGTACATCAGCAACTTCCGCACGAGGCCGGTCATTCCACGGCGAGCCTGGCGTCGAACTCGCCGGTCACCGACGGTGAGCATCTTTTTGCATACTTCGGCTCACGCGGTCTCTATTGTCTGGACCTGGATGGAAACCTAAAGTGGACAAAAGACCTCGGAAAAATGCAAACCAAGCACGGGCATGGCGAAGGCAGCTCCCCTACGCTCTACGGCGACGTGCTTGTCACTAACTGGGATCACGAAGGGCAGTCATTTATCGTCGCATTTAACAAACGCACCGGGAAACCGATGTGGAAGGTTGCGCGTGAAGAGCCCACCTCTTGGGCGACCCCGATCGTAGTCGAACACGACGGCGCGACGCAGGTCATCATCAGCGGAACGAATCGGGTACGTGGCTACAATTTGGTCACCGGCAGAGTCATCTGGGAATGCAGCGGGCTGTCGGCAAACATTGTCGCCTCACCCGTGGCAGCCGACGGTATGGTGTATGCCGGCAGCAGCTACGTCAAACGGGCATTGATCGCGATCCGCCTGGACGGCGCCAGAGGCGACATCACGGGATCCGACCAGGTCGTGTGGACCCGCACAAGAGGCACACCCTATGTCCCATCGCTGCTGCTTTACGGAGACTCGCTGTACTTCATCTCTCACTACCAGGGAGTGCTTTCGCGCGTGAACGCAAAAACAGGCAAAGACCAGCCTGGCCCTTTCCGGCTTCCGAGCATCGGCAACGTATATGCTTCCCCCGTGGGGGCCGCCGACCGCGTGTACGTCACCGACCGAAGCGGTACGACGCTGGTGATCAGTCACCAGGACAGCCCGAGGGTCCTGGCCCTGAACCAGCTCGACGATAGTTTCAGCGCCTCGGCTGCCGTCGTCGGCCGCGAGCTGTTTCTGCGTGGACAGCGAAACCTCTACTGCATTACGGACGAGTAGTGCGACGGAGGCACAACCAAGCTCAAGGACACGATGGTCGCCGAAGATGACCACCTGATCGACCCAGAGCGTTCCTACCTGGTGGGCGTAGAACTGGACACCGAACGAATCGGGGTGGCAACTGCCGTCGCCACATATTTCGTGGTCCGACCAGTCGATTGATCGATCAAACAGCCCCAGGGAGGGTTCACCGAACGCGCCGGCCAGCAATCCGAAGTCGATGATGTCCACGGTGCCGTTCCTTTTACGGCCTACAAACATATAGCCCGAGTTATTCCACTGCGAACCGGATCCGGTGACCGTCGGTATTGGAAACCTGACCACCCGCCGCGACGTTCAGCGTACCGAAACGCCCGGATTTACCCACATACAGCTCGCCTGTCACAAACCAAGAATTCGGCTGCGTACCAGCCCCGCCAGGGTCCACATCGTCATTCGTGGTTACAGTCGCATTCACAGGGATAGCGATAACCATCAGCAATACTATAGATATAACGGAAGGTCTGAAGACACAAAAGATGCCCATTTCCTTGCCTCTACTGCATTGCAAGCATGTCAATAATTCACGCTTTAGATGCGAAATAGTATAGCAGAAAGGGTAGGGTGGTTTAAGAGTTTGAAGGGCGCATTAACAACCCTTAACGCTGCCTGCGGCCAAGCACTAACACACTCATCGCAAGAAGTGATAGTGTTTGTCGGTTCAGGAACCAAGGTGTTCGGTTCTGCACCCTGCATGCCTTGGGTGTCTAACAACTGGCCGGTACTGCTCCAGTTGGCGATTGTTACAATGGGTTCGCTCGGACGGGGCAGTCCTCGGCCAAGGGTCAAATTGGACATCTCCATTAAGAAAAGGTGGAAAGTGCATAATGAGACGACATCTGTTCCAACGATTATTGATCGCAGGGCTACTCGCAATTTGTGTGATTGGTTGTCAAAGTGCCAAGTCCAGTAAGATCACAAATGCAGGTACGTGTCAATCATGTACGGTGGGATTGGCTGGTGGTACTATCTGGTGCAACCAGTGCAACGCTGGATTTGTTCAAGGCAAGAAGACCATTTGTAGAAGTTGTTATCTGGCAGGAGTCGGTGGCCAAAAGTGCAAGACCTGCACCACCACTAAGTAGCAGTCATTCGCGACGGGCACCCATCTACACAAGTTACAGCTAGTGAAGGCGGGGAATAGCTGCCGGCTGATCAGTAGCATCATCTTCACACCAGACCACTTGGCCCTCCCCGCTGTACCGCAACACCAGCGGCACCGGCAACAACTGGCTAGATATCCTTGTCGATGGAGCCGGAATTGCGACCGAGATAATCCCAAGTATTCGAAACCACTCCCCCCGCTTCCACGTTCAGCACGCCGGAGCTAGAAGAGCCGCCTTCACTTCAGATTGCACCGCCGTGCCATCTGGATCCACGTCACCTATCGTGGTAACCGTCGCATTCACGGGCATGGCGATCGCCGTCAGCGTCGAACAGTGGCATGTTCGAGAGGTAGCCCGCTTCGGCAAACTGCTCTCGCTGTTCGGGAGTCAGGCGTTGAACATCTGGACTGAGAGTGAGTTGGGACACGGCTGGTTCTCAGTGTAATGGACCCCAGTCTGTAAGAAAACTAAAAATAAACTTGCTGCTCCTGAGCCACATACCTAACAATCAACTGTCAATAATACGATCCATCTCCACATATTCGACGGTAACTTTCACCTCTTGTTCTTCTGGGTTTCTATTGTCTTGTTTTGCTAGCAGAAGATCGTCGCGTTGGTTCTAAGCTTCACAGGCAATCAACGCTTTAGACAGTGATGCGATATCGCGCGGTCTATTTGCAAGTTCCAAGGCGTCGATCAGCTTACGCTTGATCTTTCCCCGGTCTTCATCTGTGATCGGCCAACGTGCCGGACGGCATAACAAACTGTGACAACAAGGTGCCATCGCTGATGCCGCCGGGCCTTCTAAGGGGTCCCTTTGGGTGACGGCTTGGGACGTGTAAAGATGAGTTCGCCGCTGCCGGAAATATTCCGATCCAGTTGGTAGCCCCCAAGATCAAAAGCCGTCAGGTCCGATGCCCGCCTGGGTTTATGGATCGCCATCCAGCGGGCCATCAGGCCACGGGCCTGCTTGGCATAGAGCGCGATGAACTTGGTCTTGGCCTTGTCAACCTGAAGGAATCGCGTCTGAATGATGGCCACATCGAGTGCATCCATGTCTAACACGCGGCTATACTCATCACTGGCCAGATTGACAATCGTGTCGGCATGCTGCGAGCAGATGTCTTTGCGAAGAACCTCGGTGATGGCATTGCCCCAGAAGGCGTAAAGATCCTTTCCTGAAGTGGTCTTCAGTGGCGTGCTCATCTCAAGGCGATAAGGCTGGATCGAATCCAAGGGCCTCAGGAGGCCGAACAGGCCACTGAGGATGCGGACATGATCCTGCGCCCACGCAAGGGCCTTGCGGTCAAGCGTCCATGCTTTGAAACCCTGGTAAACATCACCGCGAAAAAAGAATGCGGAAGGTGTCCTCGGATTGGAACGCATGTTGAAGTTCTGCCAGCGAAGAACATTTTTTTTGGCCAGTTTCGGAGAGATCGACATCAGCGATTGAAGCTTGCGAACCGAATGTTCGCGGAGCAATCCGGCCAGTTGCCTGGTCTGGGCTTGAAGCCGGGGCCTTGATGGCGTGATCTCGCCGGGGCAGCCGTGCATTTCCATCGACTTCGCCGGTGACAGGATGGCCATCAATTCGCTCATGGGGAATACGCTACCCGCCCAAATGGTGATTGCAACTGTAAGAACCTCCGGACTCGGTAATGGTTCTAAAAGCAGCCCGCACCATAAGGCGCACGAAAGCGCGGCGGGTCAGATTACGACTAATCATGGGGAAGTTCGCAGTCAACACGTTTGATCTCAAACTGTTTATATCAGCATTACAATTTGTTGCCGACAATGATCACATTCTACCCGTTGCCTGGAAAAATTAAATGTGATTTTACTAATTCTGGCCAGCAAATCAGTTCACCTACGCCCCGACTCACAAGCATTGCCGCGTCCAAATACCTAAAACACCCGAAAAATGGGCTCCACTTGATTTTCTTTGTTTCGCTAAAATGGGTACAAGTCTCCTCCCCGTGACACAGAAAAGCGAGAGATTAAAATGAGTACTCGGTTTGCATTTGTCGGTTTTCGACATCCCCATATCAATGACATGTACAGTCGGTGTTGTCAAAGCGAGGACATCGATGTGGTCGCATGTTGCGAAGAAGATGGGGCTACCAGAAACCGACTTAACAAAGATGAGATCGTCAACATCACACACGATCGTTACGAAACTTTGCTTGATGAGGTCGACTGCGACGTCATTGCAGTGGGCGATTGCTATGGCCGTCGGGCCAAAATCATTGAAGCTGCGCTGCACGCTGGCAGGCATGTCATCAGTGACAAGCCGTTATGTATTGCTCTATCGGAGCTAGATCGCATCGAGCAGGCTGCCGCTGATGCACAACGGATCGTCGGTTGCATGCTGGACATGCGCGATCTGGGGGTTTTTATGGGTCTGCGAAATTTAATTCAAGAGGGCAACATTGGTGACGTCCACGCCATCAGCTT
>CAUZAW010000262.1:0-4822 GCA_963577735.1 Phycisphaerae bacterium
GATCGCGGGACCGTCGCTTTACCTCAAATGCGAAGAGCGGCCTCTGGTTCAATGTAAAACGCATCATGAACGGCTGATGCGCCACCGCACCGCCAAGTGTCCGCTCGGTTCCATTGCTCTGCCAGAAGACACTGTATTGCAAGTCGTCCTGTCGTACGAGTTTTGAGTGCTCGCCCTCGAATCCGGGCACCGGCCTGGACGCCGGCGTTGGGCATCAGCGCCGGGATGGGATCTTCTTGCCCCATAAAGCCCCTACTCCCGTGCAATCAAAAAGGGTCAGGGAACGCGTATTCGCCCGCTTCTTTGTCGGAGTTCTATGATAATAGAAAGTTTTAGGATCCTGCGGCATTGAGAAGCGCACCACCGTTTAGAAGCAGGTTAGGTGTGTTCAACGTCCCGCCACTTAGCGAAAGGGATCCGCCTGAATTGACCGTTGTCGTATCGCCAACGACCAGTCCCTTGCTTGCATCGAGCGTGAGCGACGCTCCCAAGATGTCTCCCGGTCCCACCGCGACGCTTGTTGGCCCTGTGCCGCTATTAACAAATGTGTTCGTGCCGGAGAACCACGCTTCGGAATCGAAAAAATTATGGATCTTGCCCGACTCCGTCACGTAGACGTGGCCGGTGTTTGACACCGTAATGTCCATTGGTTCATCCTGAAACTGGCCGTCGCCGGTGCCGTAGTTACCCCACTGCATCTGATGGTTGCCATCCGCGTCGAAACGATGGATAAAGGCATGACTAGCGTCCCCATGACTCTCCGTCGTTAGGTAGACTTGACCCGTACCTGAGGCGTCTATGAACTTGAAATCTTGGTAGTTGTCGTACAACGTCATGTTCCACTTTATCTGGTAGTTGCCATCCGCGTCGAAACGTTGGATGCGGTAATTACCGTTCGCCACGTAGATATGCCCCGTGTCTGAAACCGCAATGCGCACTGGGTCTTGAAACTGACCGTCGCCGCTGCCGGTGCCGTCAAACAGCATCTGGTAGTTGCCATCCGCGTCGAAACGTCTGATGCGGTTACGATCGTCCACCACGTAGACTTGGCCCGTGGCTGAAATTGCAATGTGCACTGGTTCCTGAAACTTAATGTTCCACTTTATCTGGTAGTTGCCATCCGCGTCGAAACGTTGGATGCGGTTATTACGGTCCGCCACGTAGATATGCCCCGTGTCTGAAACCGCAATGCGCACTGGGCCTTGAAACTGATCGTCGCCGCTGCCGCCAAACTTCATCTGGTAGCTGCCATCCACGTCGAAACGCTGGATGTGGTTGTCTGCATCTAGCACGTAGACCTGGACCGTGTCTGAAACTGCAATCATCTGGCCGCCGCCGCTGCCCCACTTGTTGAGAAACGTGACCTTCGCGGACGCTGAGCTGACCAGCTGCGTTTGCAGGGCAACCAGAAACGCCAGGAACAAAAATCCGCTCGTCAGCGTGGCGCGAACTGTGCTGACCAACGCCGTCGGGATGGTGACTTGTCTCATTACGCTCCTCCAAGGGGATTTAGCTAGGGCCATCTCCCCTTGCCTCCACCGCATTACGAAAACGTGAAGAACACACGTTTTAGACGTGGGGCATGATAGCAGCAAAACAGGATAGCTGAAGAGTGCTACGCAGATTAACAGTCCTCAACGCCGCCTGCGCCCAACCATCAATACACTGATTGCAAGAAGCGATAGCGTTGTCGGTTCAGGGACCAAGGCCGACGCGTTGCCCGTTGATTGTGATGCAGACCAGTTGGCACCGAGGATGCCAAGGTCTGCGACGTCTGTCATACCGTCGAGATTAAAGTCGCCCGTGTTCCATTGCATGTCAGCGGCGTTGAAGTTCGCACCAAGAATGCCAAGATCCGCCACGTCCACGATCCCATCGAAGTTTGCGTCACCAGGTGCTGCGGCAATCAACATCAGGCCAATGTGACCTGCGTAGTCGTAAATCGGTGCCAAAGTCAGATCAGCTGCAACTTGTATACCGTCAATGGTGTCGAACTCGCCATCGCGTGTGCCGGCCTTTCGGATGGTACTTTCGCAATACGGTCTCATCCCAGATGCCCTCATGGCCAGGTCACCCAATGTTCCGAAGGCAAGGATACGGTAAAGCGGTAGTGTCGGCTGCTGTAGAGTGGGGGTTGGATCGTGACTGGGTAATCAAGTGGAGTACATGTGACTCAAATACTGCTTCCGTACGTCTTGCAGAAAGTCTCGGGTTCGTCCGATTCGCTCAGAACACAGACCTTCGAATATCGGCAACATAATCGCGCGGCCGTCTAACATATCTCTTTCAGCCTAAGCGGGTAGATTGCAGACGATCGAAGTAGGCATCATTAAGTCAATCGATCTACAATCCCCAAGTCCGCCGGGGTAAGGCCAAAGCAACCATAGCATCCCCCAAGTCCGCCGGGGGTGGGCTCGAACCAATGGATGCAGGCGATCCCGCTCTGGGCGACGCCTGATCCGCAGCGTTGTGCCAAGAGAGTAAGTAATGAAGAAGTGTCCATTCTGTGCTGAAGAAATTCAGGACGAAGCGATAAAGTGTAAGCACTGCGATGAATTTCTGGATGAGACCATCCGGCCATCCTTGGCGGGAAAGAAAATTCGATGGTATTTCCGAAAATCCGTTATTGTCATTGCAGTTTGCTGTGTGGGCCCACTAGCATTGCCTCTGATATGGTGGCGTCCGGGAACAACACGAGCCTGGAAATTTGGACTCACAATTGGCATTATTGTGCTCAGCTGGCTCTTGTTCCAAGCAACTCTGGAATCTATTAAGACTCTCAAAGAGTACTATGAGCTGATGGATGGATTGTTAAACAACCGGTAGGCAGAACGAATAGGGTTTGATGCCGGAGAAGCCTTTGCAGAGCCGACGCAAACTGATTTAGCCCCCAAGTCCGCCGGGGGCGCGACGCGAAAAAATGATCGTAGCCCTCCAAGTCCGCCGGGGGTGAGTGAATGAAGAATGCACTGCGTTCCCCCAAGTCTGCCGGGGGTGAGGTGGACAATCGAGTGCCCTGATCTAAACTCAGGGAATCTGGTTTCTACTCTACAAGACCATGGCCAAGAGAAAAACACCCCGGATTGACCATACGCGACAACTCTTTGTCGATGACGCGATCATCAGCCAGTCGCGCGGTACTCGGCGGACTCTCCATCAGCTTACAAAAGACCCGGAATATCCCATTCTCCATTGCGATCGTCCTTGGGAAGGATCCAGCATCTCTGCGTATGGTTCGATTTGGCGCGAACCTGACGATGGGCAGCTGCGCATGTGGTATTCGGCGCGACCTGGCGATTGGAATGACCTGCCCTTCCTGACCTCAATCTGTCTGGCCACTTCGATAGACGGAGTCCACTGGCACAAGCCTGACCTGCATATTCATGACTATTGGGGCAACACCGCAAACAACATATGCATCCGCTCACATTGGAAAAGCGAGAAGGCAACCGGCCGATTCGACACGGTGTCGATCTTGCTTGACTCTGATGACGCCAACAGCCTGCGCCGTTACAAGATGATGACTTATCAATACGGCGTACCCGATAAATCGCATCCGAGCCAGCCCTTTCCTAGTGGATACTACGTGGCATTCTCTCCGGATGGATTAGCATGGAACGAACGGCGTCAGCCGGTCTTTCGATTGGACGACGGCATCGGCGACTGTATGACCTTGATGCACGATAAACGCAGAGGCCGCTATACGGCATTCGTGAAGATATTGAGTCCCCAGTATGGGCTGTACCCTAGATTTCGAATGGACGACCAAGACGACACGCTCTTGATGTGGAATGGCAAGAAGTGGATTGTCCCAACCGGCGAGAATCCGGTGCGCCGCATGCGCGGCATATCTCACAGTGATGACTTTGTGAACTGGACAAAACCGCGCTTTATCCTGCCCACCGATGACAATGATCCGCCCGACGTACAGTTTTACAACAACACTGGATTTGCCTATGGCGACCTGTATCTTGGTTTTCTCTACATCTACCACGTCAACACGACAGGAACGATCGACATGCAGCTCATCTGGAGCAGCGACGGTGAAAACTGGAACCGTGCGTTTGATCGAACACCAATTCTGCCCTGTGGAGCCAGCGAGCGCGATTGGGACATGGGCTGCCATGCCATGTTCACTAATCCACCGATTCGCATGGGTGACGAACTATGGTTTTACTACGGCTCCAGCTGGTCGCGGCATAGTGGTGGACGCTTGAAGATCCATCGCAGCCAGTTTGCTGGTGGCAGCAAAGCAATCGGTAGAGCGACACTGCGTCTCGATGGGTTTGTGTCACTCGATGGAGGCAATCGAACCGGTCGGGCAACGACGGTACCGCTTCATCTAGTTCACAGCGCACTGGGCGTGAATGCGGACTCGGCAGACGGAGAGGTCCGTGCCCAATTGCTGCGACGAGGTCGGCCCATATCGGGTTTTGATTTCGCTTCTTGTCGTCCGCTGTGCTTGGACCGGACACGTCACATCTTTGACTTCAAAGGTGGTAAGCTGCCAACAGGTCGTGGAGGTGAGCCGGTTCGCATTCAATTCTCACTGAGTAACGCTAAGCTCTACTCGTTCTGGACCGAGGCGCCCGCGCCTTCGAATCTATAGAGCTTACTTCCCCCAAGTCCGCCGGGATGATCACCTATAATGATTCGAAAAGATTACTTCGCCGCCATCATTGGCTCGGGTAAAGCCCGTGATCTTATCGTTGCCGTAGGTGTCGCCGGGAACGACATCAATCTTGTAATTAAAGGAGAACACCCAATCCCTGTCCGTTCTCATATCAACCTCGCCCGGCGTGTTCTTAAATGTAACTTCGCC